>CAITHQ010000147.1 GCA_903892305.1 uncultured Alphaproteobacteria bacterium | reverse complement strand
TGCCCGATGCGCCGTTTACGGTGAACACTATGTATATTCTGGCCGATACGACGGCGAAAAATGGTGGAACCCTGGTCGTCCCTGGGTCTCACAGATTGCTTGGGGATATACCCGCAGGCCAGCCTGTGACGACCCCCCTGCCTCCTGCAATCAACCTGGAAGCCCCGGCGGGAACGGTCATGATCTTCGAAGGTCGGCTCCTGCATGGCACGGGGGTCAACCGCAGCAATGACCTGCGTCCCGTCCTCGTCATGAACAGTATCAAATGGTGGATGCGGCAGCAGGAATTGCATCTTATGTCTGCGCGGCGCGAAATCCTCGAAAAGGCATCGTCGAAGCTACTCTATCGCCTGGGTGCACTTACGGGATTCGGCGGAATTGAGGGGGCGTGGAATGGGCCGGAATATCAGGTAGCCCAGCGGCTGATGATCGAGGATGGAACCTATCTGAGGATCGGCCAGCTTGGTCCAGGCTCGTCCCCTGCAGAGCTGGAGGCGGACTATGGCTGGCGCTATGGCGATACCGCGCGTCGACTGGCCCCCCTGCAGCCTGAAACACAGCCTGAGACTCGCTCCCGCTATACAGGTCTGCAACCGCCCTGGCGGCGTCCCGATGGACCGCGATTTCCGAAAGCCTGAGGTCGGGCTCCTGTCTGTCTGGGCGACTTCAGCCTCTATCTCGGTAGACTTGCCGAAGGGTCCCGATGCGGCGCATATCGATAAGAGGCAGCCAGTCCTTGGGTGCAGTTCAATCTATCCAGGATGACAGATGCCCGGCACCCAACCGCTTCCCGCAATCCTTCAGACCCCAGAGTCCTGCTTTGAGGGAATTACGGATTACCCTTGGTCACCAAGCTATCTCGAAGTCGAGCCTGGTTTGAGGATGGCCTATATAGATGCTGGCCCGTCCGACGCCCGCGAGACCCTTCTTCTGCTCCATGGCGAGCCTATGTGGGGATATCTGTACCGGAAGATGATCGGCCCCTTCGTGGCGGCCGGTTATCGGGTAATCGTTCCTGACCTGATCGGATTTGGTCGGTCGGACAAGTTTACCGATCCCTTGCGCTATAGCTACAGTGCCCACGTTGGGTGGGTCACCAGTCTGATCCGCAAGCTTGACCTGAACCATATGACGATTTTCGGTCAGGACTGGGGCGGTCTGATCGGTGGACGCGTCCTTGCAGAAAACATCGAGCGGTTTTCCAGGGCCGTGATGTCGAATACTGGCCTTCCCGGGCGCGGGGCGGGAATTCCGGGACTGACCGCCCAGAGCCCACTTTTACCAGAGACCCTATTAAGGCAGTTTGGCACCGACTGGCGCGAGACCGTGGAGGCTAACGATCAAATCAACCCGGAAAAGATACAGGCCCTGATCGCCCGTGGCCCTTCCCTCTATTTCCTTTCCTGGCGCGTCTACAGCCAGACGGTGGCTGAGCTCAAGACGTCTAAGATCGTTCCGGGCTGGTGCCTGCATCCGATGTCTGAAGCGACACGGGCGGCCTATGACGCTCCTTTTCCCGACGAAAGTTACAAGGCTGGCGCGCGGCGTTTTCCCATGCTGGTCCCGATCACGGTCGATGACGTCGAGCGGGAGCATAATGAAGCGGCCTGGGAGGTCCTGCGAAAGTCGGACATACCGTTCCTGACGCTCTGGGGTGACCGCTGCCCGTTCACCTATATGGACAAGGGCGCGGAATTCCGATCGCAGATCCCGGGCGCTAGCCTTCCGGGGGTCGAACATAAGGTTTTCGCCGCCGGCCACTATTCCCAGGAAGATGTGGGTGAGGACATGGCGCGTGAGATGATTGCCTTCATCAGCCGGTTCAGCTGAGGTCCTTGCCGTAAGGCCTTAGACCACCCGAACAGATAACCAAAAGGCGGACGTCATGGTCTCTCGACAGGTATTACAACGGCTCTGGGCTGGGGCCCTGGTCCTTTTATTTGGCGCATTTTGCTTGTGGTACGGCGGCTCGGGTCAGCCCATAGGGCTTGCCGAGGGGCGTGTTTTTCTAGACCAGGTGCGGGCGAGTTCTGCGGCCGCTGAACAGCCAGACGTCGTGGCAGCCATAGCAAGGTTGATCGCTCACGATGACGGTCGCGAATTCTACATGATCAATCTTGAGCAACTGAAAACTGGCCCTGAAGCCGTCAAGCAAGATAGGGCCTATGCCCGTGCCGTTCTTCCGGCCCTGCTGCGGCACGGGTCCATGCCTGTCTATGTTGGTCACGTCCGGGGGCTGCTATTAGGGCGTGACCCCACAGACTTCGCGCGGGTGGCCCTGGTCCGCTACAGATCTCTGCGCGATTTTTTGGTCATCTTCACCGATCCTGCCATGCAGTCGGGCGTGGATAACAAGTTTTCGTCCATGGCCTATACCGAGGCCCGCCCGACCTCTCCGGTCATATCCCTGCTGGCCATCAAACTGATCATGGCGCTTCTATTGGCTCTGGTCGGGGTGCTGGGTTGGATCCGTATCGGAAACCACGCACCTTGAGATAATTCTGACCCACAACAAGGTGGCTGGCCGCATGGTCAGTTGTCCCAGAAGATGAAGTCCTGACCCTTTTTCTGGGATTGTCCCCCCGGATGATCGACAAAGATCGGTGCCCTCACAAGTGACGGCCAGATTGACTTGGCGCTCTGGTCATCCTGGGTCTTCAGCAGGGCCAGCATGGTGCGAACCCGCGCGGGTTCGACCGTTGAAAGTTCATGCTGCTCGGTTGGGTCCGTGGCCAGATTAAACAGCCAGACCTTATGCTGGGCCTCGCTGGACTGCAGCTTCCAGTCTCCGTCTAGCACGACCTTGTAGGCACCAGACCGCCAGAACAGAGTCTGGTGTGGTCTGCCGGTCGCCTTGCCCTGCAAAAAGGGCAGGAGATCCACACCGTCAATCGTCCTGTCTCGCGGAATTTTCGCACCGGCAGCTGCGGCGGCTGTCGGAAAGATATCGATATGGCCCACTGGAGAGCTGTAGTGCGTATTTGCGTTGATCATTCCTGGCCAGCGCATGAAGAAGGGAGAATGCACGCCACCTTCGAAGAAGGTCATCTTCCAGCCTCGGAAGGGCTTATTGATCTCCGGAAGGCCGATGTAGTCGGCGCCGCCATTGTCGCTGGTGAAGATCACCAGTGTATCTCGGTCCAGATTTTCTGCCTTTAGGGCCGCGAGAATTCGACCGACATTGGCGTCCAGATTGCGGGCCATGGCCCCATAGACCCGCAGACGATGGTCCTTGATGCCGGGCAGGGCGTCATAGTCTTCCTTCTTCGCCTGCAGGGGTGTGTGGATCGCATTGGGTGCAAAATAGATGAAGAAGGGCCGATTGCGGTTCGCATGGATCGACTTGACGGCCTCTTCAGCGAGGTAGTCGGTCATATAGCCCTTGGGCGCGAACATCGGCGACCCATTATACTGAATCATGTAGGGCGCGATTGGCCAGATGAAGCGATCGATCGGATCCCAAGCTTGCTTGGCGTTTTCGACATCCCTGTCGTCCTCAGGGAGGTACTTTGAACCCCCACCCATAAAGCCGAGGCTTTCGTCGAAGCCCCGCTGCTCTGGCCGGGTGCCCGGTGCACTGCCCAGGTGCCACTTGCCGAAATGGAGCGTGTGGTAGCCCCGCGCCTGCAGCACCTTGGCAATCATGATTTCCGAAGGGGGTACGGCCAGCATGTTGACCGCTGCTGCGCCCTTCGCCGTGCCGGGCGGCATGTCCTTCACACGCTCAGCGAAGAAGTGGGGCAGGGCAAAATCGTCTGGCTGGTGTTCAGCCGAAGCCAGTCTTTCCATGAGGACCGGGGCCGGTGTGAACTCGAAGCCAAATCGGGTCGCATAACGGCCTGTCATGATCGTCGCCCGCGATGGGGCGCAGGTTGCGTTGCCATCATATCCGCGATCGAAAGAGACACCCTCGTGTCCAATGGAATCGATGTTCGGGGTTGGAACTTGCCCCCCCGCGATTCCGCCGCCGTTGAAGGTGATGTCGTTGTAACCCATGTCGTCTGCAAGAATGACGATAATGTTGGGCAGTCGTTTGCCCGCTGGAGCTGTGTCAGGTCCCAGCGCCCAGCTCACAGGATGGTTGGGTGCTATGTGCGGAAGCTGTGTCTTGGCAAGGGCGATCAAGATGGCATCGCGAAAGTGGACTGCCAGGCCAAACAGGGCCGCCAGGGTCAACAGTCCAAGGGCGAACCCGGTCCGAAATTTCATAGGCTGACATCCTGTGGCCCTACCCTGAACAGGCAGATACGTATTGAAGGCTAGCGCATGGTGTTCCCGGGCGCCATGCTTGGGTGCAGGGCGGGTTTGCGTGCTGCCACATTATGCAAGGATAAAGACGCCGTGAATGCCCCGTACGTTCTCTATGGCTCCTACGCGTCCTATTACACAGCAAAGACGCGGTCTTATCTGCGCAAGAAGGGCATAGCCTTCATTGAACGCCTGCCGAGTCATCCAAGGTTCCGGAGCTATGTCAGGCCTGCTTCCGGTAGCCACCGTATCCCCCAGCTAGAAACCCCTGATGGACAGGTCTTTCAGGACAGTACGGTCATTTTTGACGCTGTGGAGCAACTTTGTCCGGAGCCGGCCGCATTGCCGCAAACGCCCAGGCAAAGGCTGATCGCCCATCTCCTAGAGCTCTTTGCCAGTGAGGGTCTTGTCCACCTAGCTTGGCGTTATCGCTGGTTTTTTGAGGAAAACCTTCACTTTGTGAAGATGGATTTCGGACGTTCATTCCGCCCGCAGGGCGACGATGCAGAGTTACTGCATTATGGCCAGGTGATCGCAGACCGTATGCTGTCTCGGGGTGGGGTCATCGCACCCGATGCGGACCTGCTAGCCGCGATGGAACAAAGCTATGTCCATCTTCTGAAGGTGCTGGATGCCCATTTCCGGGTTTGTCCCTACATTATGGGTGGGCGGCCTTCCGCAGCTGACTTTGCTTTCATGGGTGCGCTTCACGCGCACATGGGGCGTGATCCGGTACCGCTGAGGGTGATGCAGAACAACGCCCCAAGGGTCTTCCGGTGGGTTGAGCACATGAACACCCCTGATCTCCAGTCCCCGGAATTTTCTGACACGCCTCTGGTCTTTCCGAACGACGATGCCATCCCCGAGACCCTCCTGCCTGTCCTGGCCCATCTGATTTCAGACCAGGGAGAACGGATCATTCTTGAAGCCCTGGCCTATGAGCAGTGGGTTGAAGAGACCAATCCGGACCCTGACGAACCCCTCGGCGACCAACAGGACCAGCCTATCCTTCCAAAGGTGAAGGTCGATCGGAACGGTGTCTCGGTGTCCACGAGCGCCAGCCTGCAGACCATCTGGCTGCTACAGCGTTCACTGGGCTATTATGCGACCCTCGGCGATGCAGACCGAGAGGCCTGTGAGGACCTATTTGCGCAGTTTGGCGGTGCTGAGCTCCTGACCTTGCGGCTCTCGCGGCAAACCGTCAGGCGGAATAATCGCTTTCATATCGCAGCACCCTAACCGTCCGATCGGAGGCTTAGTTTCGTAACCGAAGCCGCCTAGCCACAAGATCCAGGGTATGAGGACTGGATTTGAGATCCAGCGAGCTCTGATGTTCTGAATTAGAGTCCGGCCAACACACCACCGTCGACATAGACGGTCTGTCCGTTCACGAAGTCCGATGCTCCAGAGGCAAGGAAAACGGCGACACCTACAAGCTCCTCAACCCGACCCCAGCGGCCGGCAGGTGTCCGTGCGCGAATCCAGCTGTCGAATGTCGGATCGGCCACGAGCTGCGCTGTAAGCTCCGTCGCGAAATATCCCGGGCCAATGGCATTGATCTGCAGGCCCAGGGGTGCCCATTCGACGCACATGGCGCGGGTCAACATTTTGACGCCCCCCTTGGCTGCCGCATAGGGTGCCGTTCCTGGTCGGGCGACTTCGCTCATCAACGAGGCAATACTGATGATCTTGCCATGGCCCCTAGTGATCATGCCCCGCGCAACCTCACGGCTGACCGAGAAGACGGCGTCGAGGTTCGTCGACATTACGGCCCGCCAGTCGGCGTGATCCAGGTCCAGCAAGGGTCCGCGTCGTTGGATCCCGGCATTGTTCACCAATATCTCTATGGGACCGATCTCGGCCTCGCACTGCATGACGGCCTGGCTCACCTGTTCGGGGACTGTCACATCAAAGGGACAAACAGCCGTTTGTAGACCCTCATCTGCCAGGGTCGCCGCTGCGCGCCTAGCTTGCTCGGTGTCGCGGGCATTGATGATGACCTTTGCCCCCGCCGCGCCAAGTCCACGGGCCAGGGCCAGTCCGATGCCCCGGCTTGAGCCCGTGACCAAGGCGGTCCGTCCGGTTAGGTCAAACAGGGATGTGCTCACCTTGGCCACAGAAGAGGGTTCAACGGCCCCTGTGCGGGTTCGCCAGGCGGGGTCTCTGCCAGCCACAGCTTATGGTCAAAGAACCGCGCCCCGCTGACGTCGTCGCTGACCCGCGTGCCGTCTGCGTACCAGATAATGGTCATGACGGATCTCAGGAGCGGGGTCGGATTGGCTGGCGCGCGATGCAGTGTCCAGCCGCGATGGAATGTGGCGTCCCCAGCCTTCATTGCGCCATGGGTCTGGGTGATCAGACCCATCTCCTCGACGACATCATTGAACCTGGCTTCAGACTCATCGCCGATGATGAAGCGGCCCAGGTCGCCATGGGTCTGGCTGGCATTGGCAAAAGTCATGGTGCCGACGTCAGCGGGAACATCGACCAGGGGCATCCACATGGTGATGGTGTCTTTGGTGTCGAGCGGCCAGTAGGTCTGGTCCTGATGCCAGGGTGTGTGACCGCCGCCAGGTTCCTTGAAGAGGGCCTGATCATGGTAGAGGCGCACGCCGCTGACGCCCATCAGCTCAGCTGCGACCTTTGCGAAGCGGGCTGAAAAAACAAATCGCTTGGCCGCCTCGTCCCGGGTCCAGAGATTGTGGGCCTGAAGAAAGGCTTTCCCATAGGTGTCGCGCTGCTCCAAAGGCGGCACGCGTTGGGTCATTTTCGCCACCAGACCCTCCAGTGTCGGGCGGAAGACTGCAACTTCATCGGCGCTGGCCAGACCCCGCACAACGGCATGTCCGTTTGCCTGAAATCCTGCAACAGTTCCGACAGGTAGGTCGTGGGTGTTGTCAATGCCGGAGGCTTGGGGAAGTTCGCTGCTGAAACTGGTCATTGTACGATCGGAATGGCTCCAGACATGGGACGCTCAGCATCGGGCTGTTCAGGCAAGAGCATGGCCAGACTGCCCGGCCGACGGTGAATACGCGCAACACCATCAGCGATGTCGAAGAAGGCGTCTTCGCTGAAGAGCTTGGGACGGTTGGGCATGTGCAGTTTGCGATCCATTTTCGCCAGGGTTTCGCGCCATCCTTCGCGACCGTAGGAGGGCCACTGAACACCGTCCTGCATGAAGGCAATATCGATGAAGTACCGCTTACGCTCGCCCCCTCCCGGCTGGGGTCGCCGGGCGTGGACCAGTGCGGAATGTGCGAAGACGACGGACCCTGGGGGAATGTCATTGATCACGACGGTTCCGGGGAGTAACTGATCGCCCATAAAGGCCATGGCGTCGCGGCGCATGACGGACCTGTGGCTCTTCGGCAGGAGAAGAAGGTCGCCGACGGTCCCGTTCAGCCCATCCAGGTAATGCAGGACGTGCAGCTGGATATGACTGCGGTTGGTCTGCGGGATCTGCTCGTAATCGTGATGCCAGGCAATGCCCTTCAGGCCGGGATCATGCCGTGCCGCATGGCAGTGGTGAAACGTGAATTCTGACCCACCCATAATGTCATCGGTGATGGCGAGGGTCTGGGGGTCAACCACCAGCTCGCAAAGGCGGTCATATTTCCAGATATTGCTGCCGTCAAAACCGGGTTCAACCTGAACATACCGATCAATCTCTTCAGCAACAGCAGCTGCGCGCTCGCGGTCAAGAATGGCAGGCTTGATCAAGTAGCCAAGCTTGCGAAACTGTTCTTTATCTTCATCCGAAAGCATATCAGAGCCTCCCTATGTCTTACTTTTGCCAGAAGCTTAGCATGTCTAAAGTCCCTGTCAGGTGATATCCAACACGAGCTGATCTAGAGCCTTCCACAAGGTGCCAAGCGGCAACCCAAGCTGAAGTGTCAGATCGCTAGGGCGAAAGCTTCTGGAGGCAGGGCCACAGTGACACGGGATGCTTGATGTATAACATGTGGCGACTGCAGACGACGCAGGTCATCGGGTTGAAGAGCCATGGATCAGGATAAGGCCGAGCCGCCAGCTGAACCGGTACTGAGCCCAACTCGGCGGATCATTGATCCGCATCATCACCTATGGCCACCCAGACCCGATCATCCATATCTCCTGGCCGATCTCGACGAGGATACAGGCTCAGGTCACAGGGTGGTCGCTACGGTCTTCATCGAGTGCATGGCGAGTTTCAGGACCACGGGCCCAGAACATCTGGCCTGCGTAGGCGAGACCGAGTTTGTCGCTGGCATAGCCGAGCAGTCGCAGAAGAGGCCGGGGCCTGTCATTGCAGGGATTGTCGGGGCCGCTGATCTGCGACTTGGCGCGCGGCTGGACGAGGTCCTATCTGCACATCTCGAAGCTGGACAGGGATTGTTTCGCGGCATCCGTCACGCAGCGGCCTGGGATGGATCAGACGCCATCCGGCCATCCCACCATCATCCGCCCCCACACCTCTATCTTGATGCCGATTTTCGAGAGGGTTTTGCACGACTGGCACCTGCAGGTCTGTCCTTTGACGCTTGGATGTTTCATCCCCAAATTCCTGAGCTCACGGACCTAGCAAGGGCATTTCCGGACACCCAGATCGTGCTGGATCATTTCGGAGGTCCCTTGGGGATTGGTCCCTATGCCAGTGACCGCAGGGAGGTTTTTCAGACCTGGTATCGCAACATCGCCCCCCTCGCGGCTTGTCCCAATGTCTTTATTAAGGTGGGCGGTATGGCTATGCCGATCAATGGCTATGGCTGGCACAGGACGCCAAGACTTACCCCATCATCGGAAGCGTTTGTGGAGGCTCAGGGCGACTACTATCGCGCTGCGATCGATCTCTTTGGCCCGTGCCGTTCCATGTTCGAAAGCAACTTCCCCGTAGACAAGGTCAGCCTTTCCTACAGGGTGCTCTGGAACGCCTTCAAGCTTATCGCCGCTGGCTTCAATGAGGATGAGCAGAACGCTCTATTCTATGACACTGCGGCAAAATTCTACCGTCTTGCCCTCTAGAGCCTGTAAGCTTGATCTTGAAAATTGAAGTTCTTCGCCTCTGAGCTCTGAATATCTGGAGTCGCCATGACCCGTTCGCCCCCCATCCCCGGCTATAATGTTCCTGCTGTCGAGGCATGGATTATGGTGAATATTCCCGATCTGACCCTACCGCTTGTCTGGACCCAGCTTGAGGGCGGCCATTCAAATCTCACCTATCGTCTTGATGATGCCAGGGGCAAACTGGCGGTTATTCGTCGGCCTCCCCTTGGGGAGCTTCTCCCAAAGGCGCATGACATGAGCCGGGAGTGGGCCCTGATTAGCGGCCTCGCCGGAACTGGGGTTCCCGTACCTCAGGCATTGGGATTTTGCGAGGATGCAGCCGTTACTGGGGCCCCCTTCTACATCATGGGGCACATAGACGGTCGACCGCTCTATAACGCGGAAGATACCGCAAGCCTTGTTCCTCCCGACCGGCGCGAGGCCATGGCGTTTTCGTTCATTGATGCCTTAGCTGCCCTGCATGCCATTGATCCGCAAGACATCGGCCTGGGCGGACTTGGCAAATCCGAAGGCTATATTGCCCGGCAACTGAAAACCTGGGGCCGCTCCTGGCGGGCTTCTGTGGAGCCAGCGGGCCTGGATGATCCAAGGTTTTACACCCTCGAACAATTCTTTCTTGATAACGTCCCAACCCAGGGCCCTGGGCGGATTGTCCACGGCGACTATGGGGTTCATAATTGCCTCATTGGTCCAGACGGCGTGGTCATTGCGGTGGTGGACTGGGAAATATCCACCCTAGGCGATCCTCTGGCAGATCTGGCCTACGCGCTTAACGTCTGGCCTGATCCCTCCGACGGGTTTCCCCTAAACCCAGCCTCGGCCACATCCCTGCCAGGGTTTCCAACCCGCATGGAACTTGCCGCACGCTACCAGAAGCTGACCGGCTGTGACCTGACTCATCTTGTCTATTTCATGGGGTTCAATCGCTGGAAGAGTGCAGCGATCAATCACGGAGTCTATGCCCGCTACATGGAAGGCAAGAAGAGCTCTGAGGGCGTCGATCTGGAAGCGTTGCGGGCAACGATCGACAGGAGCCTTGTCCTTGCCGAGCAGGCCATGACGCGTATTTCATAAGCGGTCAGGGGCCTTGATAACCCGCCCTTTCACGTCGCGTCAGAGTCCCAGGTGTTCCAGGTTGCGGTCATGATCTGACTTTTCCAACCGGTAGAAGCTCCACACGCCGATCGACGCCAGATAGATCAGGGAGATGAGTGGGAGATAGATCCAGGCGACCCTGGTAATTAACTCCAGGGCCTCGGGCCCGGGCTTCGCCTGATTCGGGAAGGCTACAAATCCAAGAAGTAGCGCGGGGATCAAGGCCGACGCGGCAGTCACGATCTTGCTGGGTATGCTGTCTGCCGTTGCAATCAGACCCTCTGCCCGTGTTCCGGTCTTGACCTGCACATCCTCGACAATGTCGGTAATCATCGAGGAGACGATTATATAGCCGCTGATTGAGCAAATCCCGGAAACTAGAGAAAAGCTGCCCAGAACTACCAGCAGCCAAGGCGACCCACGAAGGTCAAGTATTCCCAGTAATTTCAAAAGCATGGGCGTTTGCCCGATGATGACGCTCGCAACGAACAATGACATCATAGTGCCCTTCTTACCCCAGCGCCTGGACAGGAGTGGCGCGATGACGCCTGCGAGAATGGGCATGGGAACGCCAAGCAGGGTCAGGACAAGGATGTCACCAGATTTGAGTTCCCATAGGAATGTCTGAAAATACAAACCCAGACCACCATTGATCCCCGCAGACAGCCCCGAGATCAGACCAGCGCTCATGGCCACCAGAAAATTCCGGTTTTTCAGCGTCGAGAACGCCATGGCAAATTGGTCCTTGAGGGACCGTGTTTTCTCCTCAACAGGCTTGTACAATCTGGGAATGGCAGACCAGGTTCCGAGGGTCAGGGTCAGCCCGGACAACAGGATCAGCGCAATGATGGATAGGGAGAGCGGACCATATCCTGCGCCATTCAGTTGTCCGACGGGGTGGTCAGGGGTTGCGCGCAGGAAGACGCCATAGACCAGCAGGGTGGCAATCCCAGCTCCCAGGGTGCCGAGCGCCCAGCGATAACCCAACAAAAGGGTGCGATCATGATAGTCCGGCGCAAGTTCTGCAGCCAGGGCGCCTGTCGGAATCTCATAAAGACTCCAGGCCAAGTTCACGAATAGGCCCGTGCCAAGGATGTACCAGAACATTGCATCGGGCTGCCAACCGGACGGGGGATGCCAGCGCAGGTAGATGGCGAGCGGCAGGATAAAAAGGCCGGTCATAAACACTGGATGTCGCCGCCCGAACCGGGTGCGCAACTGGTCAGAGCCATGGCCGATTAGGGGATCCCAGAACCCGTCGATGAACACCACCAAGGAAATGGCAAGGCCCACCAAAGTCGCCGGAACGCCAACCACCTGATTGTAGTAGAACATGGCTAGGCCACCAATGGCCCCAAAGGCTCCGTTCGCCATCGAGCCGGCACCATAAGAGAATTTGAGCCCAAGGGATGGGCGCGGAATCATCCGAGCAGGCTGCGCCTCACCTTCAGTGGCTGACATTACTTTCCCGCCCTTATGGGCTAGGCGTTATAAGATTTGCCCAGTCCCGTTCAGCGTCATATGGTGCGGCGGTCCTCGTTTTTGTCAATGAGGTATGTTCAGACCTTCGGTCTTGAAGCGCTTTCGTTCAGGGTTCAGCGCTGCGCGTCCGTCGCTTGCATAGGACTCACGTTTGGTAGGAAGAGTATGGCATCCACCTGCCCCTGAAGCTGAACATCGACCGTGGCATTATACATGTGACCAACTTTCCAAGGGTGGTCAAAGAGCCCGTCGGGCGCGCCCTGAACAGGGAAGATCACCGGCTGGTTGAACACGCCAAGCGCCGCATTGAGCGTATCTTCCCCATAGCTGAAGTGTCTTGGCAGGTCTGGAAATGGCTGTGAATCTTCTCCGGTGCTCCAGATCAGCCAAACCGAGAAGACTCGGCGTTCCTGTTCCACCGAGAGGAAATGGCCAAGACTTTTGGTGGTGCCACCTCCCGGCCCGGCTGGCCCAGCAGCCCCTCCGAGCCGGTCGTCCTTCAGGAGGTGAAGGGCATGTGCCATGAAGACTGTACGAGGGTTATCCTGGTCCCCAAGAACGGCCAGGGCCTGGCGCTTGAGAATGTCTTCCCGGTAGGCGAGCCCCGGAGACAGTGCGGCATAATCAGCTGCGGCATAGGTCAGCTCTATATAGTCCAATGTATCAATCAACGCCCTTAGACTGAGACTGACGCGTCTCTTCCGGGCGGGGTCGAGGTCGGGTCGGAGATCTTCCCAAATCTGAAGGGCGTTACGAAGTCGGCTGGCCTCTTCAGTGACACTTTCCGACCCAATCTGCGCCAGATCAGCCAACCAGTGTTTGATATCTGGGTTGGCTGAATCGGCTTCCAATGCCGTTGCGATATCCGCATAGGCCCCACCGGGCAGGGCATCGACGTCAAAGCCATAGAAATCCAGATCAGCTCCTACTTGTCTCAGGCCGCGATAAAAACGCAGCTGTTCTGCCCGGAATAGCGCCACCGGATAGGCATCAAATGAGGCCTTCAGCGTGCCTGTAGGTCTGTCATTGCGGTCAGTACGCAGGTCCTGTTCATAGCCAAGCCCTACAAGCCGATCGAGCTGGATATCCTCACCCTGGCTGAGATACCGATTGACCCGAACCCCATCGGACCAGCTCATTTCCTCGGCAATCCGGGTCCAGCCGCGCGCGGCCAGATAGCGGATCAGCAGGAGCCTGAAATCCGTCTTTTCGTGAATGAAGTGATCCATTTCGCCGAGAAAGACGGTGTCCTTTCCGGTCAGAAGCTCATCAAATCCCACAAGTTTTTCGGCAGTATCGGACGTCCACGTCTCGACGGGTGGGAGCATAACCCCTGACTGCCGCACCCATTCAGCTAGGGCACCTCTCCGATTTCCCATCTGCACAGCCTCCACGGCCCGTCGACGCTGAACCGGGGGTAGGGGGCTGTCAAGCGACCTGCAAGGCGAGCTAGGGTCTGGATCCTTCGAGGGAAATGACTTCGCGCCCTTGGCGCCGGGTTTCCCGGCATTGCTTACTGACGACTTGTAAAATAAGAAATCTACAAGGGATGACATGGGGGAGGATGCCACATGAACAAGCCGATGACGGCGCACGATCGGGCCTGGGCAGACGACCCCGACGTCGTGGCGCTTCGGGCACATCTTGAAGCCAATAATGGCATCAAGGGACTGGACATACTGGAACCGACCGATGTTCAGCATGCTGCGGACCTCTTCCGCCGCGATGGCTTTGTAGTCATTGCAAATGCGCTCAACAGCGAACAGACCGCCGTCCTTGCCCAGGGCTGTCATGAGGTCATGACCGAAATCCTTGCCTTAGATGAAGGGCGCAAGGGCAATCGCGGGTCTCACCGGTATTCCTTTGGGGGTTCCAGCCTGACCCGCAGCCAGTTGCATCGCCCAGAGTGGCAAATGCTTCTGGACATTCCCGTGGTCACCGAAGTTGTGACAGCGATTTTCCAGTCTTCAAACTACGTCCTTCGGGCTGCGAGCGGCGATTTTTGCCTGCCCGGAGCCGTGGGGTATCAACCCCTACATTCCGATGTTCAGGACTGGCGCGATGATACCAGGACGCCCTTCAGCGCCTTCTTTGACCCCCGCCGCCAGCTCACGATCCGGGACCTGCCTTGCCCCTATGTTTGTGTGAACTTCCTACCCCAGGAGGTGACTCGGCTGAATGGTCCGACCCGCCAAATTCCGGGAACCCAGCATGCCCGAACGCCGATCCCAACCCTAGCTGAAGAGCCGGAATGGATGCGTCTGAGCACAGTCTGTCCAGCCCCCGCCGGGGCCATCATGGTGCGCGATGTCCGCGCCTGGCATGGGGGTACGCCGAACATTTCGCAGGCGGCGCGCTCTATTCCCAATCTGGAATTCTACGCCCCCTGGTTCCGGGAGCCCATAGTGCCGGGCATCTCTTATGCCGATTTTAAAAAACTCTCCGACCACGCACAGTGCCTAGTTCGTCATTGCGTGGCCGATTCAGGCGAAACCCTCGTGACTGGCCCCACTCTACGCGCGCCATAGATCGGACCTTGGAAGGATTATCGTGAAGTATCGTCAACTGGGTCGATCAGCCCTCAAGGTCAGCGAAATTTGCCTCGGCACCATGAATTTTGGGCCGCAGACCTCGACGGAAGAGTCCTTCGCAATCCTTGATGCCGCCGTGGAGGCTGGGGTCAATTTTATCGACACTGCCAATCAATATGGCGGCCATCTTGGGGTGGGGATTACGGAAACCCTGCTTGGGCAATGGCTTGTGCAAGACAAGGCCCGCCGCGATCGCATCGTCCTGGCGACTAAGGTCCATGAGCCCATGTCGGAGGACGTCAATGACCGTGGCCTTTCAGCGCGCCATATCCAAATGGCCTGCGATGCCAGCCTTAGACGGCTACAGGTCGACCATATTGATCTCTATCAGATGCATCACATTGATCGGCTCGCACCCATGGAAGAGATCTGGCAGGCCATGGATCGCCTAAGGGCCCAAGGCAAGATTACCTATGTGGGGTCGAGCAACTTCCCCGGCTGGAAGATTGCCCAGGCCAATGAGCAGGCAATGGCTAGGCATCAACTCGGTCTAATTTCCGAACAAAGCCTCTACAATTTGGTAGAGCGCCGGGTCGAGCTTGAGGTCCTTCCAGCATGTCAGGCCTATGGCGTTGGTCTGATCGCCTGGAGCCCTCTTGCCGGAGGTCTGCTGGCAGGCCCGACGCTAGATGGTCGCGGCCGGCGCGGTGCTGAGCACATGGCCCAAGCGGCTGCGGCCCGCTCAACCCAATTGGCTGCGTTTGAAGCCTTTTGTCTGTCCATAGACCAGTCGCCCAGCCTCGTGTCGCTTGCCTGGCTCCTGCACCAAAAGGGCATAGCCTCGGTCATTATAGGGCCGCGTACCTTGGAACAGTTCTCCTCCGCCGTGCCCGCCGCAGGGCTCCACCTAGATGAAGGCCAGCTTCACCGGCTCGACGAGATTTTCCCGGCATGCGGTCCAGCCCCGGAAGCTTATGCATGGTGACTTGGACGAAAGGATCGCTTGAGATTTCTGAGGGCCATCTCAGCTATCATCGGATTGAGGGTAAGGGGCCGACCTTAGTCTTATCTCATGGTCTAACCGACAATGGCCTGTGTTGGATGCGGCTTGCGAAAACCTTGGCCGCAGACTTCGACGTCATCATGCTCGACGCCAGGGGGCATGGGGAAAGCTCGCGGATCCAGGACGGACAGGCCTTTGACCCCGGTCGAGATATCGCCGAGGCCATAGACCAGCTTGGCCTGGAGGCACCTCTTGTCCTGGGACACTCGATCGGTGCTCGGGCCGTAGCAGATTATGCCGCCAGCTGTCCTGAGGGGCCCTCAAAGGTGATACTCGAGGATCCGGCTTTCATGCCCCCTTTAGACGGGCCAACTCTAGAGCGGCGTCGAGCCGGATTTCGACGGCAGGTCGAAGCCTATAGAGGCATGTCACGGGCCGATCTCTTGGCCTTGGGCCATAAGTATCACCCGACTTGGCGAGAAGATGAATTCCCGGCCTGGATCGATGCCAAAACCCAGGTCGATGGGAATGCCATGCCAGTCTTCGCCCGGGCCTGGCAGGATACCGTCGCGAAGATCAAAGCGCCGACCCTCATCGTCCATGGGGAGGCCAAGCTTGGCAGCCTCGTTTCGCCTGAGATTGCCATTGAGGCCAGAGCGCTGAATGGCCGTCTTACGACTGTTGAGATCACCGGAGCGGGGCACAATACCCGGCGGGAAAACTTTGAAGGCTATCTAGAGGCGGTCATTGCATTTCTAAACGCACCCTAGATCGTGGAGTCTCTGATCCTTTTTGGTGATTAATCGGTTGATCAGACGCCTTCATAGCCGCATCACGGGGCGTCATGACCGACCTCTCCCTGCCGATCCGCGTCGCAGCACTCTATCAGTTCTTGCAGATTGCCGACTGCGCTGCCCTCCGCCGTGACCTGATAGCGGTCTGCGCTGACCAGCAGGTATCGGGGACGCTCCTTGTGGCCAAGGAAGGGCTCAATGGCACCATAGCGGGATCTCCAGAAGGGGTTGCCGCTGTGGTGGCGCATATCGGCAACCTTCCTGGCTTCAACCGGTTATCGGTCAAGTTTTCAGGTGCCGAGACCCCGCCCTTCTATCGGATGAAGGTTAGGCTAAAGCGCGAGATCGTCACTATGGGCCAGCCCGACATTAATCCCCTGAAGGATGTTGGTCAGTACGTATCGCCGCAAGACTGGAACGCCCTGATCAGTGACCCCGACACCATTCTGATCGACACTCGCAATGCCTATGAGGTCAAGATTGGCACCTTCGCGGGGGCAATTGATCCTGGGACATCGTCCTTCCGCGAGTTTCCAGAGTGGTTCCGCGCCCACCGCGAGGCTCTGCTCGCAGGTCGACCATCACCAAAAATCGCCATGTTCTGTACCGGCGGCATTCGCTGCGAGAAGTCTACCGCCTTCCTGAAGTCCGAAGGCCTTGATGCGGTCTACCATCTGGACGGGGGAATTCTGAAGTATCTCGAGACCACGCCACAGGCGCAGAGCCTCTGGCAGGGCGAGTGTTTTGTCTTTGATCAGCGTGTCGCTGTCGGCCATGGCCTTCAGCTTGGGACCCACAGCCTGTGTCATGCATGCCGCATGCCCCTCACGGCAGACGACAAAGCATCAGACTTCTATGAAGTGGGGGTCAGTTGTCCAGCCTGTCATGATCAGCGAGATCCGGGCCGACTGGCCGGGTATAAAGAGCGTCAGCATCAGGTGGAGTTAGCCGCAGCTCGCGGCGAGGCCCATCTTGGTGCTCAACTCAAACCAAAGTCACCGCCCCTTGCCTGAAGATGAAGTCGCTTCTTTTGGCGCATCCGATTATGGATCGATGTCCTAAAGAACGCCTGCTTTGACAAGTGGCCAGTTTCATCCAAAAGCCACATATGAATGTTGACGGGGTGTCCACCCGGCCAAACCAGGGGAAAACATGATGGATGCTGAAGCCCACCTCAAAGTCACCCGTCTTCAGTGGGGCGTTAAGCAGAGCTTTCGGGGCTATGTGGAGGGGGCCGGCGGCACGATCACCATTGCGGGTGGGACTGAGCGTACACCCGATGGCAGTTTTACCTTTCCCGTTGATGAGGCGGCCCTCTCTTTGAATGCCGAGGGCCAGCTGGAGGGCCGGGCGACCTTCAAGGGCGAGGTTAGCTTCAAGGCCCACGGTGGCATGCTCAATGTTTTTCTCGCCGAACCGATCCTTGAGATCACTGCGGGGGAGGCCAAGCTCACTGTCGCTGATACGCTGTCTCGCAAGTACCGAACCGAAGTCGCCCGCCTCGACTTAGTTGGCATGAGCCAGGATGAAGCTGGGAATCTGACCCTGTCCACCGCCCTGTCTATGGATGGCATTCAGTGGCTGGGTGACCACTATCCGCTCAGAGCACCCCTGGACCCGGCAACCCTGATGGTCGATTAGGCCCGCAGGAGGGCACCTACCAGGAATTCATCGCCCCAGGGATCTGACGCCTTGTCAGGGCAGCAGGGCTGTCTAGAGTCGCAGAAATTTTTGCGGGGCTCCTATGCGTAAATCCTTTGCTTTCTTCACGGCCGCGTCGGTGGCGGCGCTTCTCATGGCCGGGTCGCAGCCCGTCTGGGCCCTAGAGACAGCGCCAGCAGTTGCCTCTGCGCCAGCTCTATCAGAGGATGCGCGCTTCACGGACTTTCTGGATGGCGAGTTTGCCCAGGAGATCCAGCTGCGTCCGCAATTGGCCACTCGCCTTGGCCTCAAGGACGGTCAGGATCGTCTGGACGATATCAGTGATGCCGGCCTTTTGAAGCGCCTGGCCTGGCGTCGCGATAGTGTTGCGAAGATGAAGGCGCAATTTGACCGATCAAAGCTGTCGGCGACCGCTCAGGCCAATTTTGACATCTGGTCCCAGGAGCTGGACCGCGCAGAACTGACCTATAAGTATCGTCGATATCAGCCACCCTTC
>CAITHQ010000146.1 GCA_903892305.1 uncultured Alphaproteobacteria bacterium | reverse complement strand
CCTGGAAAACGGCGGCGGCCAAGCCCCTTGAAGCGACGCTCTTGGACTTGATTGACTAAAGCCTGACGTGATCGCACAGGGTTCTTGTGCGACGCGGCTTGGCGAGCGGACGAAGAGCGTCTAAATAGCCCGCTCCGGGGGGCGACCGCCCCACCCCAAAGGGCCGCCTTAGCTCAGCCGGTAGAGCACATCATTCGTAATGATGGGGTCAGGTGTTCGAGTCACCTAGGCGGCACCACTTTTTTGCTCAGGGTTAGAACACTCAGCCTGTCTGGCTCGTGCCTGTCTTGCACGGCTTGACTCATTTAGATATTTAGCTAAATATATTGCAATGAGTCGTGTTTTCAAAGCGCTTTCCGATCCCTCGCGCCGCCGGGTGCTGCAGTTGCTGCGCGCTGGGCCAATGTCGGCTGGCGACCTCGCTGACCAGTTCGCGGTCTCTAAACCCACCATGTCAGCGCATTTTGCAGTCCTGCGCGAGGCTGATCTGGTGCATGTGGAAAAATCGGGGAAGTCGATGATCTACCACTTAAAGCTCTCTGTGCTGGAAGAGGCCTTGATGGGCTTTGCGCAGACCTTTGGATTGGGGACTGAGGCTGTTAGCACCCTCCCCGATGGACAAGAGGTGCTCCCATGATGATCCAAAGGATCACGGGCGCCCTGACCCTATCCTTAGCCCTGCTAGCCGTCGCGGCCTGCCTTGCGTTCGGGCGGCGCATGGGTTTCGTCAGCCCCGAAGTGGCGGTGCGCGGAACCATGGCCGGCATAGGTCTGATGCTAGCCGTCTTCGGCAATGGCATCCCTAAGGTCATAAGGGTGTCAACTCCCACGGCCAGGGTCATCCAGCGGTTTGCAGGCTGGGCCTTCGTACTTTCCGGCCTGGCCTATGGCGCGATCTGGTCCCTGGTACCCCTCACCCATGCGGCCGAGGCGGCAAGCGCCGCAGTCGCAGCCGCCCTTCTAGGGAGTCTTGCCTTCGGGTTCTGGGCGCGCTCTCGTCACGCCTAGGGCCTAGGGCCTAGGGCGACGTGCGGCAGTCCCGCCTTCTAGAAGGGTTGCGCCAGAGTCACCTGTCTGGCTCGCGCCCTATTTGCGGCGTTGCTTGCGAGCGGCGTAGCGGGCGTCTCGGGCCGCTTTCTGCGCGGCGCGCAGGGCCAGTTCCCGGGCTTCGGCGTCGATCAGTTCTTCCTCACGACGGATGGCCGCGGCCTTTTCATTCTCGATCCGACGGACTTCCCGTTCCTTGCGGCGCTCTTCCCGCAGGATTTCCAGCTCGAACTCCCGCTCGGCCTTGCGCGCTTCAAGATGGGGATCGGTGATCGTGGGCTTTGGCTTAAGCTTCGCGAGCAGGGCCTTCTTCGCAGCGACCGATGCGGCCTGCCGATCGTTAAATGTAGCGTTCTTCGGATGGATCATGGCGCGGTCGTCTAATGGTTTTGCGCGCCGTTGCGAAGCCCCCCCAGGGGTAAAAATCACCCCTTAAAGGAGGATTTCTCGCAGGCAGGGGCCGATTTCATCGTTCAGCACCACATCAGCCTCGCCGTCCAGGTCGGTCGGTTCGCGGTTGAGAATGGCAAGACGCGCGCCGTGGCTCTTGGCCAGAAGCGGCAGGGTCGCGGCTGGGAAAACCACCAGAGACGAGCCCAAGACAAGACAGAGATCACAGTCGCGGACTGCAGCCTCAGCCCGCCTCAGGGGGGCTATGGGCATGGATTGCCCAAAGGAAATCGTCGCCACCTTGACCACGCCGCCACAGTCGCGGCAGGCTGGCGGGGTTTCGGTGGCCTCAAAATCGGCCCTGAGGGCCTCGATGTCATGATAACATCCGCAAGATAGACAGGTGGCATAGCCTGCATTGCCATGCAGCTCGACCACGGCCTCGTCTGGCAGGCCCGAGGCTTGATGGAGATTGTCGACATTCTGGGTGATGGCGCAGACAAGCTTTCCCTGATCCCAGAGGCCTTTGACCGCGCGGTGTCCGTCATTGGGTGCCCGACCTACCCAACCGGCACGGCCGGAAAAGGCCCGCCGCCAAGACTCACGCCTCTGCTCAGGATTGGCGATGAAATCCTGAAATGGGATGGGCTTGATCTGGCTCCAGACCCCCCCAGGGGATCGAAAGTCTGGAATTCCCGATTCCGTCGACAAGCCTGCGCCGGAAAACACCACAATGCGTTGGGCTGCGGCGATGAGTCGGGCAAGGTCATGACGGGTGGACATTTTACGACCTTGCCGATTCGCGCCCGAGATTTCCAGGGGCAGCCAGCCTCATGATTCTCAGAAAACCCCGAACTCACAGTGGCCCTCCACAAGCCCCTCTATATGGGCTGATCAAAAAACAATCTGGTCTGCGCAAATTTCGCCTACCAAAACGGCAAATCTGCTTGTAGCCATGCTCTGAAACCCAAATGGGGCCTGGGGAGGTATTTCTAATGTCAGCGAGTTTTTGGCCGCGCGCGACTCTTGTCGCCCTCTTCGTCGCCCTTGCGGGCCCAGCGGCTGCTCAGACTCCTGCCTTGAATTCCGGCGACACGGCCTGGCTACTTAGCGCCACAGCCCTGGTCCTGTTCATGACCTTGCCGGGTCTCGCCCTTTTCTATGCAGGCCTGGTGCGTACCAAAAACGTTCTGTCTGTGATGATGCACTGCGTCGCTATTGCCTGCCTTGCCTCGGTCCTGTGGCTGATGGCTGGCTATAGTCTCGCCTTTTCCGGGACTGGGCCGGTGGTCGGCGACCTGATGAAGGCAGGGCTCATGCACATGCCGCGCAACAGTCTGGTGGGCGCGGTCCCTGAAAGCGTGTTTTTCGGGTTTCAGATGGCCTTTGCTGTCATCACCCCCGCCCTGATCGTCGGTGCCTTTGTAGAGCGGGTGCGCTTTTCAGCGGTCATGCTGTTTTCAGGCCTTTGGCTGCTGATTGTCTATGCGCCTGTGTGTCATTGGGTGTGGGGTGGCGGCTGGCTACAGGGCCGCCATGTCATGGATTATGCGGGTGGCTTGGTGGTCCACGCCACCGCGGGTGTTTCGGCCATTCTCTTTGCCTGGCAGCTCGGGCCGCGCCATGGCTATCCCAGGGATCTCGCGCCGCCGCACAATCCGGGCATGACCATGATGGGCGCTGGTATGCTCTGGGTGGGTTGGTACGGCTTTAACGCCGGGAGCGCCCTGGCCGCCAATGCCGATGCCGGCGCAGCCCTTGTTGCCACCCATATGTCTGCGGCTGCGGCGGGACTGGTCTGGGCCTTGATCGAATGGCGCCGGTTTGGCCGCGCCAGCATGGTGGGCATGGTCACGGGAGTCGTCGCGGGTCTGGCCACCGTGACCCCGGCCTCAGGCTTTATCAGCCCGCTCAGCGGAGTCGCCCTGGGGATTGCCGGCAGTCTTGTCTGCTATCAGGCGGTAGAGTTTGTGAAGCAGACCCTTAAAATCGACGACAGCCTAGACGTCTTCGCCGTCCACGGGGTCGGCGGCATTCTGGGAACCCTGATGGTCGCAATCCTGGCCAGCCCCCGTCTAGGCGGCGCTGGTTATGGGCCAGGAATCGATATGGGCGGTCAGGCTATGACCCAACTGATCGGCGTCGGGGTGGTGTGCGCCTGGTCCGCAGCCGCGACCCTGGTCATCATCGCCATCGTCCGTCGCCTGACCGGTCTACGGGCCAGCGATGACATGATCGACGACGGCCTTGACCTCGCCGCCCATGGAGAGCGCGCCTATAATCTCTAAGGTGGTGTTCCGAAGGCGGCGGTGAGATCGGCCGCCTCCACGTCGGCAATCTGGAGGGTCTTTACCCTCGAGGTCTCGCCGGATGCGATCCGCACGCTGGATTTGGGACAGCCTAAGACTTTCGCAATCAGAAGGATCAAGGTGGCGTTGGCCGCGCCGTCGCTTGGCGCTGTGGTGACCCTGGCCTTGAGATAGGGCCTGCCGGTGGAGTCCTTGCCCCACCCGTCAATGGCATCGCGACCCCCGCGGGGCGTCAAGCGAATGACGAGCCTTTGTGTTTGGCTCAGGGAATTAGGCTGAAAATGCGGGGCAGAATGTAGATCCGAGCGCCATCGATCACCAAAAGGGCGATAACCGGGGTTATATCTACGCCGCCCAGAGATGGAATAAACCGTCGAAACGGCGCCAAGACAGGCCGACAAACAGCGTCCAGGAAGTGGGCGATATTCGCCACCACTCTGTTCCGTAGATTTACAACGTCGAAGGCCACAAGCCAGGACAGGATGGCATTTGCGACAATCACATAAACCAGCAAGCGCAGGAGATTGTCGAAAATGAAATTCAGAAAGCTTCCCATAGGCCTCGTTTAGCTGGCCTTGCGGTCCTGTGGCAAGGGATTGAAGCATTCCGACCCTTGACAGGAACCGGTTGAAAACGCTTATTCCGCGCCTTCCTGGGGCCGTAGCTCAGTTGGTAGAGCGTCTCGTTCGCAATGAGAAGGTCAGCGGTTCGATTCCGCTCGGCTCCACCAGGAAGTCAACAATCCTAACCTTTTATCTGCAAAGACCTGCCGTTAAATGGCAGGTGTCTATCACCCGGTAAGCCCCGAGCATCCCCCCGCCCTGGCCATGGCATGCCGTTGGTGCCTGGATGTATCGGGCGCCCAAAATGTCCGAATGGGACCTGTCACGGCGTCGCCTCACAATGCAGCCTGAGGTTTGTTTCGCTTGGGGAGGCGTCATATGGCGACGGGGGCTGTCAGGGCCGGTGTGCCGACAGGCTGGCGAATTCACCAGATTTGCCCGCCCTGGCGGCTACGAAAAGCGCCCACGGCTCTGGATGGGCGGCGATAATGTCAGACTGGCCGACTTTCTTCCCGAGCTCTACCTGGCACTCGGGCCATCCACGGCCCAGAGGCAAGGGCGTCACCCTCCGCCAGGGCGCAGTAGGCTTCGACGCGGCGGTGCTGGGGACCAGCTTCAACAGCCGTGACCCTGGGGTCCGCCCGAAGATCATCATTCAGGCCGGAGACGTCTTTGATGTCATCGCGGCGGTTAAGCTGGCTCGTACCGAGACTCTGCAGATCAGTATCTGTTCCGGCGGGCACAGTTGGAACCAGAACCACCTGCGCAATGGTGGCATGCTGCTGGACCTGTCCCGGCTGAATGGGATTGAGATCCATGCCTCGCGCAGGCGGGCCATCGTCGGGCCGGGTGCCTCCTGTGGCGATCTGGATCGGGGCCTCAAGAAGGAGGGCTTGTTCTTTCCTTTGGGCCGTGTGGCTGACATCGGGCTTGGCGGATATCTCCTGCAGGGTGGGTTCGGTTATGGCAGCCGGAAGTTCGGCCTGGCGGTCGAAAGCGTCGAAGGCGTTGATGTGGTTCTGGCAGACGGTAGCCTCGTGCACGCCGATGCCCGCGAAAACTCAGACCTGTACTGGGCGGCCCGCGGCGCAGGCCCAGGCTTCTTCGGCGTGGTTGTCCGCTTCCACCTGAGGCTCCATAAACGTCCCAGGGTGAGCGCCCTACAGTCTCAGGTCTTCCCCATGCGGCATCTGGACGCTGTGGTCCGATGGGCTGATCAGATCGGGTCCGAGGTCGCGCGGACAGTCGAGCTTCAGTTCATCATCACCCGACGCGCCTGGTCCATGGGCATCTTTAGTCCGGGCATCGGCCTCCTCGCCCCCGTCCTGGCCGACAGCTGGCAGGAGGCGCGGGATGCCACGGCGTTCATTCGCAACAGCCCCATCCGCGCTTTAGCTGTGCGCACCCTCCCACTATTGCCGATCTCGATGGCGCTAATGGCCCGCCTCGGGTGGGTCTCCTTCTTTCCTGAAGGCGCCCGCTGGTGTGCGGACAATGCCTGGCTAACCTCCCCGGTGGAGGATGTGCTGCCTGCGATACATCGCGTGGTCGAGACGCTTCCCCCGGCACCTGCCCATGCCCGGTGGCTCAGCTGGCACCCACCGACCGAGCGCGAGGACATGGCATTTTCGATGGAGAGCAAGTCCTATTTTGCCTGCTACGG
>CAITHQ010000145.1 GCA_903892305.1 uncultured Alphaproteobacteria bacterium | reverse complement strand
GCCGTGCTGGCACAGAACCATCAAATGCTGGCATTTGAACCCCCAAGGTTTGGCCCCTCGGCAACGCTTGGCGGAGCGGTAGCGACCGGCCTGTCAGGGCCCCGCCGCCCCTTCGCAGGTGCCCTGCGGGACTTCGTGCTTGGCGCGCGCATACTGGATGGGCGGGGGCAGTCTCTGCACTTTGGTGGGACGGTTTTCAAGAATGTGGCAGGTTTCGATGCCTTTCGGCTGATGGCCGGGGCTCAAGGTAGCCTTGGGCTAATCCTGGACGTCTCCCTGAGGGTAACCCCCAAGCCCCGATCAGAGCGGGCCTTGGTCTTTGACCTAGGGTCCGAAGCCGCGCGGCTGAGGGTTATCGACCTGATGCGTCGCCCCCTGCCCCTCTCAGGTGCTTTCCATGATGGGGAAAAACTGCACCTGCGCCTCTCTGGAGGAGAGGCCGCTGTGACAGGCATGGCTCGGGACCTTGGTGGCGAAGACGAACCCATGGCGGTCTGGCAGGAGATCGCCAACCTCGCCCATCCCGCCCTATCCGGGGACGGCCCGCTTTGGCGCGTAGCCATCGGTCAGACAAGGATCGCCCCAGCAGATTGGGGGCCGGTGTGGGACTGGGCCGGCGGCGTACGCTGGATCAAGCCAGAGAAAGGAGCGCACGATCTGTGGGACGCGGCGGCGGCCCTTGGCGGCCACGCCACATTGGTCCGCGGCCCGCGAAGTCAGGTCTTCCAGCCCCTTGCGCCAGCGGTACGTCGGCTTCATGAACGCCTGAAGACCGCCATGGACCCCTTCGGGATTTTCAATCCCGGACGCCTCTACGAAGGGTTTTGACATGCGAACTGCCATAAGCGGGCCCCTCGCCGATACAGAGACCGGCGCTGTCGCGGCCGCGGCCCTGCGGGCGTGCGTACATTGTGGCATGTGCAATGCCACATGCCCGACCTATCAATTGGCCGGGGACGAATTGGAAGGTCCACGCGGGCGGATCTATTTGATGAAGCAGGTGCTGGAAGGCGTAAAGCCAACCCGGCTTACTCTCGATCACTTGGACTCCTGCCTATCCTGCCGCGCCTGCGAGACCACGTGCCCATCGGGGGTGGAGTATCATAAGCTGCTAGATGTTGGTCGCGAAGCTGTGGCCCAGGCGGTCCCGCGCCCCCTGGGTGAGCGGATTATGCGAGAGGGCCTGCGACGACTGACCCTTTCGCCGGGCTTGTTTGCAGCCCTTCTTGGTCTTGGAAGACTGTTCCGTCCCCTTCTGCCCAAGGCCCTACAAGGCAAGATTCCGCCACGGGTCCAGGTTGGACAATGGCCCAAGGCACAAAGCCCCCGGACCATGCTGGTGCTGAAAGGGTGCGTGCAATCGGCCGCCGCAGCGCACTTCAATGCCTCTACTGCCCGAGTCTTTGACCGGCTGGGGATTAGCCTCGTGGAAGTACCCAAAGCAGCTTGCTGCGGGGCGGTGAGCTTCCATCTGGACGCAGCAGAGGCCGCTAGATCCCAGGCCCGCGCCAATCTCGACGCCTGGGCACCCCTTTTGGACCAAGGTGCCGAAGCTCTAATCGTCAATTCCAGCGGATGCGCCACCTTCATCAAGGACTATCCAGACCTCCTTCGGGACGATCCGGCCTATCTTCCCCGCGCCAAGCAGGTCGCGAGCCTGCTGCGCGATCCCATTGAAGTTCTTGAACGGGCAGACCTGACCCTTGCCCGTAGCCCCTCCAAGCCGAAAATTGCCGTGCACGAGCCCTGTACCTTGCAGCATGGCTTGAAGCTGACAGGAAGAATTGCAAGCCTTCTCAGTCGCTTGGGCTATGAACCTCAGCCTGTTGCGGACAGCCACCTGTGCTGCGGATCGGCCGGAGCTTATTCCGTCTTGCATCCCGAAACTGCCAATACCTTGAAGGCTAATAAGCTAGAGGCCTTGAACGCCTCCAACCCAGCGACGGTCTTCACAGCCAATATCGGCTGCTGGATGCACCTGTCAGATGGCGACGGCGCGCCGGTCAGGCACTGGATCGAGGCGGTGGAGGCCGTTCTTGGCGACCCGCCATGAGCGCCTGAACACTGGCCAGATCCTGAACAATGTGTCCCAGGGACTTATAGACCGTGATCTGATCCCTCGATTGTCGCCCTTCCAGGGTCCCATTGAGCACCTGGCCGATTTCGCCAACCACATGATCATCGCTGACAAGGCCAGCCGCCTTAGCGACCAGGAACTCCGCCCCCTGTGCCAGAACCCCTTCGCGGCTGTCGGCAATAAATCGACTGGCAATCACAAGGTCATTATCCACCTCGACAGGGCCCGCCCGACTTGAGCCCACCAGGTTTATGTGGGTTCCCGGCGCAACCCATTCGCCCAGCAAGATCGGCGCTACAGCTCCAGTGACCGTGCAGATAATGTCGGCCTGCCCGGCCGCGGAGTCTGGACTGTTAGTCGCTTCAACGCGTAAGCCCGTCTCGGCCGCCGTCTTCTCAGCAAAGGCCATGGCGCGCTCCAACGACCGGCCCCAGACGACCACCGCGCTCAAGGACCGGACCTTGCTCAATGCGCGAATGTGAGTTGCGGCCTGCTCTCCATAGCCCATCACCAAGAGGCGGGACGCCTCGGGCCGCGCCAGGGCATCCGTCGCCACAGCACTGGCAGCAGCGGTTCGAATCGCCGTGACCTCCCCCGCATGGGCCAGGCAGGCAGGGGTGCCGGTGACGGGGTCAAATAGCAGGACAAAGCCCTGATGGGATTGCATGCCTTTGGCGAAGTTCTCAGGATAGACACTGATCAGCTTGGCACCGAAGGCTTGGCCTTCCCCAAGAGCGCCCGGCATGATGCCAAAGGCTCTGTCGCCGCCCAGGGGCAGGATAGAGCGCAAATGCTGCTGCGTAAGGCCTGCGGAAAAGTCCATCATGGCCTGACGGACGACGTGAATGGCCAAATCATAGGTTAGCCGCTGCGCCACCTCATCGCGATCTAAGAAAATCATCGTGTCCTCTGCGTTGACTCACGGCGCGCTCAGTTCTCTCATAACGTCAGACACCGGCGCAGACACAAGCCGGACCTACGGAGGAAAGACCATGGCCGATTTCGGATCAACTGAGCTGACAGGATTTCGGGCGGACGCCAGGGCCTGGCTGGAGGCCAATTTCCCCCCTGCCTTGAAGAACCGAAATGACATCGCGGCTTCTGAGGCACCGGTTCCTGTGGAGGGCGACTATAAGCTTTGGAAAGAGGCCATGGGTGCAAAGGGCTGGGGTACACCCACCTGGCCCAAGGCCTATGGCGGCGGCGGGCTGTCGTCGGCGGAGACCCGGGTCCTGCAGGAAGAAATGCGGGCTATGGGCGCTTGGAACCCTATTGGCGGTATGGGGGTCATGATGTTTGGCCCGACCCTGTTGGAATATGGGACAGAGATCCAAAAGCAGACCCATATTCCCCCGATCGTCCGGGGCGAAAAACGCTGGTGCCAGGGCTATTCCGAACCAGGTGCGGGGTCGGATCTCGCCAGCCTGCAGACCAAGGCCGAGGACAAGGGCGACCATTATCTGGTCAATGGTCAAAAGATCTGGACGTCCGGGGCCCAGTACGCGGACTGGTGCTTCTGCTTGACCCGTACCGACCCCACGAAGAAGCATGAAGGCATCAGCTTCCTGCTCATCGACATGCGCACGCCCGGCGTGGAGACCCGCCCCATATTGCTAATTTCCGGAAGCTCGCCCTTCTGCGAAACCTTCTTCACCGACGTGGAGGTGCCCAAGGACAATCTGGTCGGCCCGCTGAACGGCGGCTGGACGATTGGCAAGCGTCTGCTTCAACATGAGCGCAACGGCCTGTCCGGCGGTGGCGACGGTCGCCCGCGCTTTGATCCCGCCGATCTGCGCAAGGCCGCCAAAAGCTATATTGGCGTCGACGAGGATAATCGTCTGGCCGATCCAGACTTCCGCACCCGTCTGATCCAACATGACATGGACGCCAAGGCTTTTGCCCTGACCCTTCAGCGGGTAGCTGCCGAAGCCCGTAGCGGCAATGGACCAACCGCCGCCACCTCAATCATGAAAAACGCCAACTCCAAGATCTCGACAGACCACTGCGAAATGATGATCGAAGCCATGGGCAACCGAGGCCTTGGCTGGGAAGGCGACTACACGCCTGAAGAACGCGAGGCCCAGAGGATCTATCTACGGATCAAGTCTTCGACCATCGCCGGGGGATCGTCTGAGGTTCAGAACAACATCATTTCCAAGCGGATTCTGGGCCTGCCGGATACGACCAGTCATAACATGTAGTCCACGGTCGGATGTCTTTCTGACGTCCGATACTACTGCTTTATGAGCAAGCCCTGACCGGTAGGCAGCTCGATGACATGATAACCGCGGTCCGCGAACCATGCATCTTCAGCTATTTTCTGCCGCCGGTAGGCGATCCAGCCATAGTCGTCCAGAACAAGCACGGCTCCTGGAACCATTTTTTCAAACAGTATTTCCAATGCACCGATTTCAGCCTCTGCATTATTCAGATCCAGATGCATGAAAGCTATTTTTTCAGGACAATTTACGGCCAGAGATTGTGGAACCATCCCTTTGGTAATGACAACATTATCCAGTCCGCTGAACCTTTCCTGAACCTGTTCAAACAGAGTGG
>CAITHQ010000144.1 GCA_903892305.1 uncultured Alphaproteobacteria bacterium | reverse complement strand
GCAGATTTCCGACGGCGCGTACGATGCTTTGAAGGCGCGAAACTTGGCCATCGAGGCAAGCTTCCCGCACCTGATCCGTGAAAATTCTCCAAGTTTTAAGATCGGTGCGTCAAGGGCGGAGCAGTTTTCACCGGTAGAGCATGGTGCGCCCATGCTGAGCTTAGACAATGCGTTTTCCACTGAAGACGCCCAGGAGTTTGATGCGCGAATCCGGCGATTCCTCATGCTGGGCGATGAGGTCGTTGCCTACACGGCTGAGCCTAAGATTGATGGTCTATCAGCCTCAATTCGTTATGAAAAAGGTATCCTGATTCAGGGCGCAACCCGGGGCGATGGCCGGGTGGGCGAAGACGTCACCGAGAATCTGAGGACCATTGCCGACATCCCCAAGAGGCTGTCTGGCACCGGATGGCCAGAGGTCATTGAGATCCGCGGCGAGGTCTATCTGGGCCATGAGGAATTCGCCGCCCTGAACGCCGCAGCCGAGGCAGCGGGCCAGAAGACCTATGCCAATCCCCGCAATGCTGCGGCAGGCTCCCTGCGACAGATCGACTCCAGAATCACCGCCCAGCGACCCTTGCGGTTCTTCGCCTATGCCTGGGGCCTGCACGCCTCACCCTTTGCTGAAACCCAGGCCCAGGCCTTGGATCTGTTAAAGGCCTGGGGGTTCCAGACGACACTACAGTCGCAGCGGGTTCTGGGGCTTGAAGGCCTATTGCAGGCCTACGCCCAGATGGTAGCAGCTCGGCCCAAGCTGGCCTTCGATATCGATGGCGTTGTCTACAAGGTCGACCGCTTGGACTGGCAGCAGAGGCTGGGCTTTGTCACCCGCACCCCCCGCTGGGCCATTGCCCGGAAATTCCCCGCTGAGCAGGCGCGCACAAAGCTGGAAGCCATCGATTTCCAGGTGGGGCGCACCGGGGCCGTCACCCCTGTGGCGCGGCTACAGCCCATCACTGTCGGTGGCGTGGTTGTGGTCAATGCCACCTTGCACAATGGCGATGAGATCGCCCGCAAAGACATCCGTGTCGGTGATACGGTCATTCTTCAGAGGGCAGGGGATGTCATCCCGCAGATTGTCAGTGTGGTGCTCGAGGACCGCGCGCCTGACGCTGAGATTTTTGAGTTCCCCACGCACTGTCCCTGTTCCCTTAAGACGCCACTGGTGCGGGAAACCACGGCTGGCGGGGCAGAGACCGTGGTGCGCCGTTGCTCGGGGGAGTTTGCCTGCCCCTTCCAGCGCATCGAGCACTTGCGCCACTTCGTGTCCCGCCGGGCCTATGACATTGAGGGCCTTGGGGAAAAGCAGCTGATCGCCTTTTTCGAGCGCGGTTGGATCCGTGAGCCGGCCGACATCTTCCGGTTGGTCAAGGATGTGGAAAAGCTGGAAGAGCTCAAGGCCACTGATGGCTATGGCGAAACTAGCGTTGCCAATCTTGTGGCAGGGATTGAGGCCCGCCGCACCATTGCCCTGGACCGTTTTATCTTTGGCCTGGGCATCAGGCACATCGGCGAGACGACGGCTGTGGTGATGGCCCGTGGCTATCTGACGGCCGCAGCCTTTTTGGCCGCCATGGATAAGGTCGCCGATCGGGATCTAGAAGCCATGGAGGAACTCGACAATCTCGACCAGATTGGCGGAGCTGTGATTGAGGCAGCAGCGGCCTATTTCGCCGAAGACCACAATCGGGCGGTGGTGCAGAACCTGGTGGCCGAACTGACCATACTCGACGCCGAGCCCCCCAAGACGGATACAGCTGTGGCTGGCAAGACCGTGGTCTTTACCGGCGCTCTGGAGCGCATGACCCGTGACGAGGCCAAGGCTCAGGCTGAAGCTATGGGGGCTAAGGTTTCCGGTTCAGTATCCAAGAAGACTGATCTTGTGGTCGCAGGCCCAGGCGCGGGGTCGAAACTCAAGACTGCCACTGACCTTGGCATCCAGGTGATGACCGAGGATGAGTGGCTTGCCCTTGTGGCTGGTTAGGGGGTGTTGAATATCCCGGGGCTTCTGGCCTTTGCAGCGATCCTGGCTTCTGGAATGGCCCGCGCAGATTGCGGTTTGCCAGATGACGTCGATTTGGCGCGTCTATCGCCAGCACCCCCAGCCTATGCCGCAGTAGCGCTGTCATCCTCCCGCCAGGTCTTGCCTGACCCGGAAATTCGACCGCAGGTCCTGATACGTGCAACCGTGGCTTTTTCAGACATCGGTGGCTCGCAAGTCTTGCTTGCCTATCGGAACGACCGAGGATGGAAGATCGCATCCGCTGGCCTAGGCATTCCTGGGCGATTTGCCGTCCCGGCTCGCACTTTCCCTCTGAGCAAGGAAAAGTCGGCGGAGCTTGAAGGCCTCGTATCAGGTGCCTGCCTTTGGCGTTTTCCACCCTATCTTCCCCATAGCCTGCCCCTAAAAAACGGCCGTGATAGTGGATGTCTGGACGGAAGCGATCATGTGATCGAAATTCGTAGTGGTCGCCGAAGATGGATCGGTGTGCAGGAGTGCCAGTTGCAGGGCAAACCCCGTGAGATTTTCGCCCTGCTATATCGGGCCACCATGCCCTAGCTGGTCGATTCTCTGGCCAATCGGCGCTATCCTCCCGTTGTGCGCTTCGACGAACGTTTCATTGACGAGATCAAGTCCCGGCTTCGCCCCTCTGATGTGATTGGGCGGACCGTGAAGCTGCAGAAGCGTGGCCGCGAATATGTCGGCCTCTCGCCCTTCACCAAGGAGAAGACCCCGTCCTTCTACGTCAATGACGATAAGGGCCAGTTCTTTGATTTTTCGTCCGGTAAGACCGGGGACTTGATCTCCTTTCTGCAGGAAACTGAGAGGCTATCCTTTGCTGAAGCGGTGGAAAAGCTGGCCGGGGAGGCGGGACTGGCCCTGCCGGCGGTCGATCCCCGGGCTGCCGAACAGGAAAAGGTGCGGCAAGGGCTCACTGAATGGCTTGAAACTGCGGCCCAATGGTTCTCTGCAGAACTGACCCGACCTGTGGGCCGGGATGCCCGGGCCTATCTGGAGGGGCGGGGTCTGCCTCAAGCAGATTGGGCACGGTTCCGCATTGGCTTTGCGCCCTCTGGGCGGACGGCGCTGAAGGACTATCTGATTGCCAAGGGGGCGAGGCCCCATGAACTGATCGAAGCAGGCCTTCTGGTGGCCCCAGAGGACGGCGGCGCACCCTATGACCGCTTCCGCGACCGGATCATCTTTCCGATCACCGATGCCCGGGGACGGGTGGTGTCGTTTGGCGGACGGGCTATGGATCCTAAGGCCCGAGCCAAATACCTAAATGGCCCTGAGACGGGCCTCTTCCACAAGGGACACATGGTCTATGGCCTAGCGGAGTCCCGGAAGATCATTGCTGCAGCTCCCTCAGACGCCCAGCCGATCCTTGCGGTGGTCGAGGGCTATATGGATGTCATCGCCTGTCAGAGGGCTGGAATTGCTGCCGTGGCCCCCATGGGCACGGCGCTAACCGAAGAACAGATGGAGGTTCTCTGGCGTCATCATCCTGAGCCCACCCTGTGTTTCGACGGAGACCGGGCGGGGATTGCGGCGGCATCCCGGGTGATTGACCGTGCCCTGCCCATCCTCAAGGCCGGCAAGAGTTTCCGCTTTGCCCTGGTGAGTGGCGGCAAGGACCCTGATGAGGTTCTGCGCGAGCATGGCCCTGTGGCCCTTCGTGCCCAGTTGATGGCGACGACGCCTTTTGTCGAGGCCCTGTTCCGGCGAGAACATGATCTGGAGCCCCTCGATACCCCAGAGCGCAAGGCCGGTTTCAAGGCCCGCCTGCGTCAGGCCGCCAGTGCCATTGCTGATAAGGACCTGCAGCAGGCCTATCGCGACGACCTCTTGAACCGATACGACGCTGCCTTACCCCGTTCGGCCTCAGCTGGCGGCGGCGCAGGGCGACAGCCCTGGACGCCGAACGCGACAGGTCGGGGCGGGCGTTTCGCCAAAGGCAAGGAGTGGATCGACCCGACGCCAACCGCCCTGGGGCGCTCTGCGGCCCAGCGCCTGGCGCGGTCTTTGGACCTCATTCCGGCAGCTATGGCCCACTATGTGATCCTAGATCCCGTCGTGCTGGACACCCATCTCGAGGACGATCTGGCCGCTCAGGGGTTTGGCGAGCCCGCTCTGATCGAATTGGCCAAGGAAATCATTCGTCTGCGTCTGCAGTCGGAGCATCTTGACACCGCGACCCTCACACGCCATTTGGCATCCTGTGGGTTTAGCACCCTTCTGACAGACATCGACCGGGCCGCTGCGACATCGAGCGCGCCCATCCTGAAATCGGATGTCTCCCTCGAAGCCGCTAGATCTCAGTGGTCGCAAGCCTTCGCCCGTCTTTCGAGACTGGCGGCGCTCGACGAGGCTATAGCCGCCGCCAAGGGTCACCTGGGCGACACTTCGGCTATGGAGAACCTCGCACGCCTGAAGGGTGAGCGTGACGCACTGAAACGCGCGATTAGAGATTGGACAGATTGACGGCCTCGTCGGGCGCTTGTTTTGCGCGAGACTGGGGCTCTTAACCATTTGCGGCCCGAGCCTTGCATAGGGATCGGATCGAATCCGGAGACGATGATGAGCACGACCACCGCAGAAGCTGAAACACCCGAAACCTCGGGGGGCGATGGCCCGCTGCTCGACCTGACCGATGCCGGGGTCAAGAAGTTTATTAAGCAGGCCAAGGCCCGCGGCTATGTGACCATGGATGAGCTGAATAAGGTGCTTCCCAGCGAGGAAGTGACCTCTGAGGCTATTGAAGACACCCTGGCCATGCTGTCGGAAATGGGCGTCAACGTGGTTGAGGCCGAAGAGGACGCCGAGGGCGGGGACGTGGCGGTTCGGGAAGAGACCGCAATCGTCGAGACCCCCAAGGAAGCCGCCTACGACCGCACCGACGACCCGGTGCGCATGTATCTGCGGGAAATGGGTTCGGTGGAGCTTTTGTCCCGCGAAGGCGAAATCGCCATTGCCAAGCGGATCGAAGCCGGCCGCGACACCATGATCCGTGGTCTGTGCGAAAGCGCCCTGACCTTCGAAGCCATTATGGTCTGGCGCGAAGAACTGGGAACAGGCCGTATCCTGCTGCGGGAAGTCATCGATCTCGAACAGACCTATGGCGGCATCAATGCGGCTGCCGCTGAACTGGCCCAGGCCGCCGAAAACGAGGCCCGTGAGGCTCGCGAAGCCGAGGCCGAAGCCAATCCAGACGTCACCGAAGACGGCGAAGCCATCGCCAAGTCTGAGAGCGACGATGATGATGATTTCGATGACGGCGCCGGCCCGACCATCAGCGCCATGGAAGGCGAACTGCGCGAAGGGGTCATGGCGACTCTGGATGCCATCGCCCTGGAATTCGACGCATTCCGCGCCCTGCAGGAAAAGCTGGTGGGCAAGCGCCTGAAGGGCGAAGACCTGTCAGATGCCGACCGTAAGGCCTATGAGGTCGCGTCCCTGGCCATTGTTCATCACCTGAAGACCCTGAAGCTGAACAATAACCGGATCGAAGCCCTGGTTGAGCAGCTCTATGCCATCAATAAGCGTTTGATGGGTCTGGAAGGCCGGCTGCTGCGCTTGGCCGACAGCTATGGCATTTCCCGTGGGGAGTTCCTGAAGGCCTATTTCGGATCAGAGCTGAACCCCAGCTGGACCGACCAGGTTAAGGCGCTGGGCGTGCGTTGGACTAAATTCGCCGAAAACGACGCCGGCCAGATCGTCACAATCCGCACTGAAATCGCCTCCCTGGCCACCGAAACCGGCGTGCCGATTGATGACTATCGCCGCATTGTCCACACGGTCCAGAAGGGCGAGCGCGAGGCCCGTCAGGCCAAGAAGGAAATGGTCGAGGCCAATCTGCGCCTCGTGATCTCCATCGCCAAGAAATACACCAATCGCGGCCTGCAGTTCCTGGACCTCATTCAGGAAGGCAATATCGGTCTGATGAAGGCGGTCGATAAGTTCGAATATCGCCGGGGCTACAAGTTCTCGACCTATGCGACCTGGTGGATCCGCCAGGCCATCACCCGCTCCATCGCCGATCAGGCCCGCACGATCCGCATTCCCGTGCATATGATCGAGACGATCAACAAGATCGTGCGCACCTCGCGCCAGATGCTGCACGAGATCGGCCGCGAGCCGACCCCGGAGGAATTGGCCGAAAAGCTCGCCATGCCCCTGGAGAAGGTGCGCAAGGTGCTGAAAATCGCCAAGGAGCCCATCTCCCTCGAAACGCCCATCGGCGACGAGGAGGATTCGCATCTGGGCGATTTCATCGAGGACAAGAACGCCATCCTGCCCATCGACGCGGCGATCCAGAGCAACCTGCGCGAAACCACCACCCGCGTGCTGGCCTCGCTGACCCCGCGCGAGGAGCGCGTGCTGCGCATGCGCTTCGGCATCGGCATGAACACCGACCACACGCTGGAAGAGGTCGGCCAGCAGTTCTCGGTGACCCGCGAGCGCATCAGGCAGATTGAAGCCAAGGCGCTGCGGAAGTTGAAGCAT
>CAITHQ010000143.1 GCA_903892305.1 uncultured Alphaproteobacteria bacterium | reverse complement strand
TGCGGCCAGCTTTAGTTCCCGAAGCCAGGTAGTCCCTGAGGCGATAGGGGCGAGCAGAACAAGACCCTCTGCGGCCACCTCGGCAGCCAGCCGTCCAGCGATCCGAAGCCCGGTCATCACCACACGGTCAATGCCGGTTTGTGTCTTCAGAAAATCTCGACCGGCCGCCATGCCCTGTCGCCAAACGGGCCAGGGGTCTTGCGTCTCAGCTAGGTCCAGGGAGTCTCCCACGCCGAGGGGATCAAGTCTCAGAACGGGATAGCCCAGCCTGGCAAGAGATTGTGCAAGGTCGCGCATCGGGCGATGGGCGCAGCGACCGTCTCGGCCTGGCGGTGCACAAAAGACAAACCCCGTGCGTCGCACGGGGCTATCTGGGCTGATATGCAGCCAGCCGAATTGACCCTCAATCGCGACAGGGGAGACAGTGATAACAACCCCTACCGCAGCGGCGATTTTCGAGGCAGGTGTGCCAATCGATCCTGGAGGTTCAGACGACATCAAAGACTATTACGATCCACCGCGGCTTAACCGAGCGCGGAAGTTACAGCAGAGCCCGTGCTGGTTCTAGGTTCGGATATCCCAAGTCTATTGGCACCGTCAGGACGCCACTTCAGTTAAATCCGCAAGAGCGGACATGTCGCTGCCTTAGGAAATATCGGCCAGCGCGCGCCATGTCGGTGCCAGGTCGATCAGATCTTGATCCGTAGAGCCTTCGATTTCACGGCGCCCCTCTATGGCCAGTCCCGCCAGATCGCCCCGGCGCCACTTCAGGCGCACATCAAAGACCACCCCTCCGCGGATCTGCAGAACAAGAAACCTTGGGGACAGAGGATAGAGCCCTGGTACCATCAATTTGGCACCCGACGTTGATAGATCGACAATTTGCCCATCAGCCCACATGGTCCGGCTGGGTCCATAAAAGACCCGCGCGCGTTGGTTCACGGTCTCCCGTGGGTCGGCGCGGCGGTCGTGATTTGATAGCGGATTATTCACAGGGCTATCGATACCACTAGGTTTATCAACACTCTATGAACGCACGTGTCCCTAGGGCAGGCACTGGGTGCCGAGATCATAGAGCCTGTTTCGATCGTGGCTTCCCACTTATCAGAACTGGCTCTAGCGCGACCTTCCTCGGGCGCTGACTGGCCAGATATCCGTCAGGGTGTCGCCATCGACCACATGATAGCTGTCAAATCGGTCCACGGTGGGATCGCAATGGGGGATGCTCAGGCTGACAGACGATCCGATGTAAAGTTTGGTTTCGATGGAGTCCGCTACGAGGGCTCCGTGTTCGTCGCCCATAAAGGCGTAGCGGGCCTCCATACTGACCGGCCTGGGGGGATGGCCTTCAGTGGCGAAGGCTTTCAGGCCAGCGTCCACAGTGACCATGCCCTTGGCGTTCGCACTGACCACGCTAGCCTCTACGAACAGGGCTGACTGAAAGGGCGAGGCATCAGGGTCGTCGCCGGTCAGGTCGCATGCAAGATACTGATCATCCATGAAGACATAGGACCCGGCCTGCAGTTCCGTGAAAACGCCCAGCTCCAGGTCGATCTGGTGGGTTCCAGTTCCAGATCCAGTGACGACTTTTGGCGGTAAACCCGCTTGTGTCAGGGTGTCGATGACCGTCTTGAGATATGCGGTTTTGGCCTCCATGGCCGCACGCCGTTCGTTGTAATCCGCGATATGTTGCTCCCGTCCGCAATAGAATTGGATACCGCCATAGACCAGGGTCTTGGCGGCTTTGATGGCTTGGACGGCGGCCAGGGCAGCGTCTGGGGAGCCTACTCCGGTCCGATGAAATCCCGGATCAATATCCACAAGGACAGTCAGGGGTAATGTCGCTGTGGCCGCGAGGTCGGCAATGTTCTTCAGATTGTCGACCACGACAGACAGGTCTGGCGTCTTGGTCTGCAGGGCGATTAACCTGGCGATCGCCTGGGGCGTTACAACGGGGGAGGTGATGTGCAAGCCGGTTACGCCACCTTCAGCTAGCGCCTCGGCTTCGCCAAGCTTGGCGCAACAAAGACCGACCGCGCCCGCCGCGATCTGTCTATGGGCAATGTCCACGCTCTTGTGGGTTTTGGCGTGAGGGCGCAGGGTAATACCATAGGCCTTCACCTTGGCCGCCATGGCTGCGATATTGGCGTCGAGGGCCGCCAGCTCGACCAAAAGAACTGGCGTATTCAGCTCACGCCGTGAGCCTTGGCGGCCAATCAGATGGCCATGCATGTGCTGATCGTCGCTGGTGGTCATGCAGGTCTCCAACGCTGGCGGCTCGCAATTGGCGACGCGCACGCCTATATGACCGCGCTTCGCCCGCAAATCCATCGGTTCGCCAATGTCTGCCCTCTTCGCCGCTGTCACCGACAACCATGTTGCCCCTTTCCAGATTGAGGGCGAGCCTGTGCGCGGTCGGATCGTGCGCCTTGGGGAGGCGGTGGACAAGATTCTCGCTGCCCACGCCTATCCCGAGGCAGTGGCAAACCTCCTGGGCGAAACCTGTGCTCTTGCGGCCCTCGTCGGCTCCAACCTCAAGTTCGAAGGCCGGATGATTGTCCAGGCCCAGGGTGACGGGCCTGTGCGGTATGTGGTCTGCGATTATGATACGTCGGGTCATATCCGTGGCTATTGCCGATATGACGACGCCGCTGTCGCAGAGGCCTGCAAGGGCTTTATCCGACCCGGTGCAAAGACCCTGCTAGGGCAGGGGGTTTTCATCATGACCGTGGATCAGGGCCCCGACATGGACCGCTACCAAGGGGTCACGGCCATTGAGGGCGAGACCCTGGCCCTCTGCGCGGAACAGTATTTCGCTCAGTCCGAGCAGACCCCGACACGGGTCCGGCTTGCCGTGGGACAAGTGGTCAATGCCGAGGGTTCCCACTGGCGGGCTGGGGGCATGCTGATCCAGAGCATTGCCGAGGACGACGCCCGAGGCTCGACGGCCGAAGCCTGGATCCGTACCCAGGCGTTTTTTGAAACCATAGGCGAGGACGAGCTGATTGACCCGACCCTGACCTCAGAGGGCCTGCTGTTTCGCCTGTTCCATGAGGATGGCGTTCGGGTGTTCGAGCCCAAGGTCCTTAAGGCGGTGTGTCGATGCTCTGAGGAACGGATTATCGGTGTCCTTTCCTCGTTTGCGCCAGAGGAACAGGCTGACATGCTCGAAGACGATGGCATGATCAGGGTGACCTGCGAGTACTGCGCCTCGGTCTATGCCCTAACGCCAGAGCAACTGATCGCGGCCGCAGAGACTTGACGCGAAGGTGTCATTGACCTCGGCTAGAGACATTAAATCTTTCGGGGACTGCGCTTGAACATACTCCTCATTACCCTGGATCAGTTCCGCGGGGACTGCCTGTCCTGCGCCGGTCATCCCGTAGTCAAGACGCCCCACCTGGACCGGCTGGCCTCTGAAGGCGTGCGTTTCGCCCGACACTATAGCCAATCGGCCCCCTGCAGTCCCGGTCGCGCCAGCCTCTATACCGGCATGTATCAGATGAACCATCGGGTGGTGGCCAATGGCACGCCCCTGGACGCCAGCTTTGACAATCTGGCCCTGGCTGCCCGCCGCATTGGCTATGACCCAACCCTATTCGGCTATACCGATCAGAGCGTCGATCCCCGGGAGACAGAGGGTCCCGATGATCCTCGGCTCTTGTCCTATGAGGGAGTTTTGCCGGGGTTTTCCGTCGGTCTGGAGCTTAAGCCTGACGACGCCCAATCCTGGTATGACTGGCTTAAAGGCTTTGGGCACGACGTGGAGCCAAACTGGGACGCCATGCTGGAGTCTGAGCCCCAGCGCCCGGCTGAGCACAGCATGTCTGCCTTTCTGACCGAGCGTTTCCTCGGCTGGATGGGTCAGCAGAAGCGCCCCTGGTTTGCGCATATCAGCCAGACCAGGCCCCATCCTCCCTATGCGGCGGCGGGTACTTTTTCGACCCTGTACGACGCCGCCGAACTGCCGACGCCTATTGCGCCGGTGTCTGGCCTGCACAAGCTTCATGAGCGCCTCTTGGGGGTTGCAGGCTATGCGGCACCAGCCGATATGGACCACGTTCAGCGGCAATATTTCGGCATGGTCAGCGAGGCCGACCATCAGCTGGGGCGGATTTGGGCGGCGCTGGAAGAGTCAGGTCAATGGGACGACACCCTGATCATTGTCACTGCCGACCATGGCGAGCAGTTGGGTGATCACGGCCTGATCCAAAAGGCCGCCTGGTTCGAGCAGAGCTATCACATTCTCTGCATTGTCCGCGATCCGCGGGCGGAGAAGGGCCTGACCGTGGAGGCCTTTACCGAGAATGTCGATATCTTCCCGACCCTCTGCGAGGCGGTCGGGGTGCCAGTTCCGGCCCAGTGCGACGGCGCGCCCCTGACCCATTTTATGCGCAATGAGACTCCGCCCTGGTGGCGGGATGCCGCCCATTGGGAATATGACTGGCGCCAGGCCCAGATCCCGGCGAGCCCTGATCCCTGGCCCTGGGACAGGCGGCTTGAGACCCGGAATCTGGTTGTCCAGCGTCGGGCTGATGTCGCCTATGTGCATTTTGGCGATGGTGCTTCACTTTGCTTTGACCTGGCTGCAGATCCCAGCTGGCGCACCCTCGTCACCGATCCTGCGGTCATTCTTGAAAATGCCCAGGCCCTATTGACCTGGCGTGCTCAGACCATGAATCGCACCTTGACCGGCATGCTTGTCCAGGCAGGCGGCGTCGGCCGCTGGCCCCCTATGCCCGCCCATTGGAGAGAGACCTCAAATGCCCCAGCCTGAACCCTTTGCTGATGTTGCCGCCCTCGAGGCGTTCCTCGAGCTCATGGGGCGGACCCCGTCTTCAGAGGCCGAGGGCCTGACCGAGCTTGACCATGGCCTGCAGTGCGCTGCGGAGCTCATGGCCGTGGCACCCGAAGATATCGAGCTGCAGGTCGCGGGCCTGATTCACGACCTGGGTCATACCGTATCCCATATCCGCGACCATGGGGTGGCGGGCGCGAGCCTCGTACGGGACCTGATGGGCGATCGTATTGCTGATCTCGTGGCCCTGCATATCCCAGCCAAGCGTTTTCTAGTCACCACCGATGGCACCTATCGGGCGAGGCTCTCACCCGACAGCGTCCGCACCTTGGCGCTCCAGGGTGGCGACATGTCGCCGCAAGAGGTCGCCGCCTACGAGGACGAGCCTCATGGTATGGCAGGTCTGGACCTGCGTCGTGCCGATGAGGCCGCTAAGACGCCGGGTCGCGTGGTTCCCGATCTTGATTATTGGCGACCGGCCTTGCGGCAGTTCGCTCGGGCTTAGGCGGCCTTCAGAAACGGCTGGGGTTTCCACTGGACGAGGGAACGCCAGAGCCATTCGAAGGGCCCATATTGAAACCGCTCCAGCCAAGGCTTGCTCCAGATCAGGATGAAAGCCCAGACGGCGAAGACCACGCCCAACTGCTGGAACCGCGACAGCTGACCATAAAGCCCCAGGCCATAGCCGCAGAAGACGAAGTTGGTGATGATCGAGGTCATCAGATAATTGCTGAAGGCCATCCGCCCCGCTGCTGCCAGCCGTTCGGTGACTGTCGGAATGGTGCCGGCCCGCACGATCATCAGCAGGACACTGGCATGGGCCAGCCCAATGATCGGCCGGGTCGGTGCCTGCCAGACTTCGAGGGCGTGCAGGGTTATGGGCTCAAAGCCGCTCTTCCAGATTAACCAGGCCAGTATGGCCGTCACCGGCACCGCCAAGCCATATCCCACGGCGATCAAGGTGCCATAGGCGCGATTTGACCAGCCCAGGGTGAAGAAGCCGGTCTGGAATAGGCCCATGCCGATGAACATCTGACCGATGGCTTCGGGGATTTCGTCTGTGGGCATGATGGTGGTCTGCAGCAGGGAGGTCACCCGGGTCCGGGCCTCAAGGGCCTGGAAAAAGTTGCCCCGGAATTGCGTTATCTCCAGCTGACCCATGGAGGCTGGCGGATTGATCAGGAAGGAGGCCTCCTTCCAGGCCGCTATGGCGGCGGGGGTAGCGCCTGGTTCATTGGCTGCTGCGTGCATGGCATCCAGCATGGCGGTCTCGAACAGGTGATAGCCCAGCAGGGCGGTCAGAACAGCGACACCGATGGCGATCTGCACCCTGGGTTTCAGCTTGCGGAAGGGAAAGATGAAGATCCCGGCCAGGGCATAAGTCACCAGAATATCGCCGAACCACAGGAAATAGGCATGGACCATGCCGATGACGAACATCCAGAACAGTCGCCGGTAGTGGGTCTGGGCGGGCCCAAGGCCTGACCCCACCTCAGCGCGCCCCGCGATCAGGACCGTGCTGGCCCCAAACAGCATGGTGAAGAGGGCGCGCATCTTGCCGTCGGTCAGGACATTGTTAATGGCCCAGGTCCAGAGGTCTGCGCCCTCATGTCCGCCCGCATAGGCTGGGTTGAGATAGGCGAAGGTCGGCAGCCCCATGCCGACAATGTTCATCAGCAGAATGCCCAAAATGGCCATGCCGCGCACGGCGTCTATGGAGATATGGCGGTCTCCCGCTGATCCCGTAGCCATCTGCTGTTTCCCCAATGTTTTGTTGGGGGGCAGCATGCGCGGGACGGCGCGGGAGTCAATCGCCTGTCCCAGTTGGGGCCTTTCCGGATAGGCCGTGACCTATGACC
>CAITHQ010000142.1 GCA_903892305.1 uncultured Alphaproteobacteria bacterium | reverse complement strand
GGAAGCGTGGCGTGACCTTGGTGGACAGCGAGATCGGCGAGGTGCTTGGAAAGCTTTACGTCGCCGCCTATTTCCCGCCGGAAAGCAAAGCCAAGATGGTGGCACTTGTTGGCGATATCAAAACCGCGCTTAAGGCACGCATTGAAAACCTGACCTGGATGGGGCCGCAGACGAAGGCCAAGGCCCTGGATAAACTGTCCAAGTTTAGCGTGATGATCGCCTATCCCGATGTCTGGCGCGATTATTCCAAGCTGATGATCAAAGAGGGAGACCTCTACGGCAATGTTCAAAGGGCCAGTCAGTTCGGATGGAACCGCAGGGTTACCCGCCTAAAGGACCCCGTAGACCGTAAAGAGTGGGGCATGACCCCAGCCACGGTAAACGCCTATTACTCCCCGACAAAGAATGGAATCGTCTTCCCAGCGGCCATCCTTCAACCCCCGTTTTTTGACCCCGATGGCGACATGGCAGTGAATTATGGCGGCATAGGCGCGGTGATCGGGCACGAAATCACCCATGGCTTCGACGATCAGGGGCGTAAGTCCGATGGCGATGGCCGTCTGCAGGAATGGTGGACAGCCGAAGACGCCGCCAAGTTCAACACCCAGGCCGCGAAATATGGCGCGCAATACTCGGCGACCGAAGTCCTGCCGGGCGTCTTCATCAAGGGCGACCAGACCATGGGCGAAAACATCGCCGATCTCGGCGGCATACTCCTTGCGTTGGACGCCTATCACGCTTCGCTGAAAGGCCAGCCAGCCCCTGTGCTCGACGGCATGACCGGCGATCAAAGGGTCTTCCTCGGCTGGTCGCAGGTGTGGCGCTCGACCATGCGGGAGGATCGGGTCCGCCAGATGGTGGTCACCGACGTGCATTCTCCGAACTTCGCCCGGACCAATGTGCCTCTGAAGAATGTTGACGCTTGGTACGATGCCTTTGGCGTTAAGCCCGGCGATGCGAACTATGTGGCTCCAGAAAATCGCGTCCACATCTGGTAAAAAGACTTAGGCGGGAGCGTTCTGGCGGTTCCGCCCGACATAGCTAAGGGCGGCTTCACCGGCCGCCCTGCCCGTAGCAAAACAGGCCTGCAGCAAATAGCCGCCGGTCGGGGCTTCCCAGTCGAGCATTTCCCCAGCCAGGAAGACCCCTGGTCTTGCCGTCAGCATAAGGTCTGGGTTGACGGCCTCGAACCGCACACCCCCCGCCGATGAAATCGCGCGGTCTATGGACTGTGCACCGGTTAGGTTCAGAGGCAGGGCCTTGATCAGACGCGCCAAATCCTCCGGGGATATCGGCTGGTTCATGCCGACAACCTCACGCAGGAGCGCGACGTCCAGCGGCCCAAGCTTAACGGCCTTTCGCAGGCGATTGGACAGGCTGTCCCCCGGTCGTGTCCGCTCCAGGCGCTGGCGGATCTCGGCCTGGGAGAGGCTCGGGCGCAGGTCAAGAGTCAGGACCGTGGGCCTGCCGGCGTCCAGGCTCTGGCGCAGGTCCCGAGACAGGGCATAGATGCCGCCGCCCTGAAGTCCCGACTTTGAAATCATGGCCTCACCCAGAACGTAGGTGTCACCAAAGCGCAGCCCGACGGCCTTTAAGGGTTTGCCAGCGAACTTGGCGCGGAACAGGGGCGACCAGGCCACATCAAAGCCCACATTGGCTGGCGCTAAGGGCGTCACGGGAATGCCCTGCGCGGACAGGGTCTGCGTCCACCGGCCGTCGGACCCCAGCCGCGGCCATGAAGCCCCACCCAAGGCCAGCACCAGAACGCTGGGGGTGGTCGTTTCCTGGATGCCCTGAGCGTCATCGAACACCAAGCCTCCGCCAGGTCCCCACCCCTTCCAGGTCTGCTGAAAGCGGAACTGAACGCCCTGTACCGTGAGGCGCGCCATCCAAGCCCGCAGGAGGGGCGAAGCCTTCATTGCCTTGGGAAACACACGTCCGCTGGTACCCACAAAGGTGGGCTGTCCCAAGGCTTCGCACCAGGCGCGGAGCATGGCGGGTGTAAACCTATCCAGGACCGGACGCAGAGGCCCGGCGGCGGCACCATACCTGTCGATGAAGGACTCGAAGGGCTCAGTGTGGGTGAGGTTTAATCCGCCTCGGCCTGCCATCAGCAGCTTGCGGCCGGGGCTGGGCATACGATCAATGACCGTGACCGCAAGACCGCCCAGGGCCATAACTTCGGCCGCCATCAGACCTGCAGGCCCGGCACCGATCACGATGGCGCTTGGTTCAGACATGACGGGGACTGGATTAGCCGTTGCAAAGGTCGGGTTGGAATATTTCTGACGAATGCGTCAATTTCATAGAGCGGGCACAAAATAGCCCGCTGCGGGGGATAATCGCAGCGGGCTTTTTTGAGCCGAGGCTCGTATTAAGAGGCGTTTCCTCCCCGAAACGCCGGAGACTGAAAGCTTGAAGCTGTTCTTGTCTCTCGTGCTTATGAAGAAACGGCAATTTTATGCCCGAGTCAATGCGTCCGCCGGGCCTCGGCGCGTGAAAAACGCTCAATTTTCCGCCATGGGCGAATATTTCTTTGCCGAAACCGCACTTTTTTGACGCAAATGTCAATTTCTTCCACAATGCGCTCTTAAGGACTCAGCGCCAGAACTTTGGCTTTCAAACACAAAGTCGGGGCGGGAAACCGTTACCGGGCCGCGCCCCGCCGCCGTCAGCGCCATCGAGATTTCGGCCACCCGCGCCTTGGGAACCAAAAGGCCATTGGGACGGCGAGAGGCGCCTAAGGATTCAAACTGACGCACGAGGTTGTCGTCGCCGGTCTGATGAGGCCAGATCAGAGTAGCGCTGGCATGAGCGAAGGCTCTGGCTTCGAGAATGCGCATCAGCGCCTCCGCCGCAGCCATGTGAGTCTGGGTCCAGGCGGCAATGCGCGACGCCGCCAATTGCGCCTCGCTCTTAAGGATCACGCCATCGCTCAGGATTTTCAAGCCATTGGCCTGAAGGGTCGCGCCGGTGGTGGTGATGTCCACAACGATTTCAGCAGAGCCGGCCGCCGGTGCCCCTTCGGTAGCCCCAGCCGACTCAGCGATCCGGTAATCCGACAGACCGTGTCGCGCGAAGAAGGCGCGGGTTTGTACAAGATACTTGGTCGCAACCCGCATGCGTCGCCCCGTCCGCGCCAGCATGTCGTGAGCGACCTCTTCCAGGTCAGCCATGGTGTCCACATCCAGCCAGCTCTTGGGCGTAGCGACCACCAGGTCGGCGCGACCAAAACCCAGCGCCTGGAGCAGGAGAACATTTTGATCAATGTTTGGCCCCCGCTCTCGCAAGAGGTCTTCACCGGTCACGCCAAGATGGACCTCACCGGCCTCCAGGGCCTCGGCAATGTCGCCAGGCGATAAGAGCCGCACACTGATGCCAGCGGCACCCTTCAACTCTGCCGTATAACCGCGGTCTCCGCCCGAAACAGAAAGCGAAAGATTGCTATCCCTCAACCAGGACTCAACCTGTTCCTTCAGACGCCCCTTGGACGGGACAGCTAGGATCAATGGACCATTCATGCGCTTACCTGCTCAAAGGCGCGTCCCGGGCGAACCATGCACCCTATGGCGCTGGCGCGCCCATCTCCCCCCAGACGATTAAGAAGGCCATCATATCGCCCGCCGACGGCTATAGGGTCGTCGGGTCCAAGGGCAGCGGATCGGACCTCGAAGGTGACGCCGTCATAATATTCGAAAGCGTGACCCAGCGCGGTCGAAAAGGTCGCCTGACCCACAGGGGCACCGGCATCGGCGAGGCGATCAAGCTGAGTTCGCCAAATCACTAGAGCGCTTTGCACGGTGATCGCGGCCTTCGGTGCGAGCTTTGAAATCGCATCCAGGGCCTCGGCAGGTCGACCTTGGATCGCCAGAAAGGCCTTGATAGCTGCGGCCTGCTCCTGAGTTAGGGCGGGACCCGAACGGCTCTCACCCTGTAGAATCAGTCTTTGGGCAATCTCTGCTGGGGTTCGGCCGCCGACTGGCTGAATGCCCGCCAAAGCCCAGACCTCCTCCAGCGCTGCGGCGGCTGCTTCTGGCTTGAGCCCCGCCAGGAGGCTGGTCAGACCTCCCGCTGCGCGATCATCGGTCGCCTGTCCGGCCCGGGCCAACTCCGCCTGCAAGAGGCGAGGACGGGAGGCTGCCCGCTTAACGCGGGCTCCGAGGGCAGGCTGAAGCTCAAGGCCGTCCACGAAGGCTGCAAAAAGCGAGACATCCCCAAGCCAAAGAGAGATGTCCCCCCGACCACCTGTCGACGCCGCGCGCCAGGCAAGAAGGATCATCTCAAAATCGTCTTGTGCCGCAGGACCAGTAGGCCCGAATCGCTCAACGCCGATTTGAAGAAATTCCTCGGCTTGATTTGGCTGATCTGGCGATGCACGGAACACCTTGCCTTCGTAGAGATAGTTGCCAGCTCGCCCGCCGCCTTCAATGTGGGCCTTGGCGATGGGAGCCGTGAAGTCGGCGCGCAAACAGGTCTCCTGGCCGCCTTCGGCCTGAACGACAAATAGCCGTGCGCGCAGGGCTTCTCCGGCGAGGTCCAGCATCAGACTCAGGGGCTGCAGAATGGCAGTGTCTATGGGTTTTGCCCCCGTCGCCAGGAAGTGGGCCTTTAGGGCGGCGAGCTGGGATTCAGCAATAGGCGGCTCAACCAGCATCTGCCTAGCCCTCCAAAATCTTGCGAATCACAGACACAAGATCGCTCCGAGCTACGGTCTGTTGGCCTGGTCTGCTTTCACGCCACTGCGCGTTATCCGTAACACCGGCCGCTAAGGCCCGGCCAAGATCAAGATCCTTGATGGTCACCGTCCCGGCGGCGATTTCGTCGCCACCTAAGATAACTGCAGCAGGGGAAAGACGGCGATCCGCATACTTCATCTGTGGCCGCATACCCGAAGATCCGAGATAAACCTCAGCGGCGATACCTGCTGCGCGCAGTTCTCCCGCGACTTCATAGTACTTGGCCATGTCGTCTGGGCTAAAGGCGATAATCACCACCGGACCTCTGGCTTCAGCGCCCAGATCCTGTCCTGCCGCGCGCAGGGCTGAGGCCAGCCGTGAAACACCGAATGAAAACCCTGTGGCTGGAACCGGCGCACCGGTAAAGCGGGCCACGAGATCATCATAACGACCGCCACCGCCCACGGATCCGAAGCGAACAGTCTGCCCCTTCTCGTCGCGGATTTGCAGGAGAAGCTCGGCTTCAAAGACAGGTCCGGTGTAGTAGTCCAGACCACGCACCACTGAGGGATCAAACACCGCCTGTGCTGGGCCAACGCCCATGGCGCGCAGGGCCTGATCAATCAAGGCCAGCTCAGACAGACCTTCATCCCCCTCAGCAGAGCCGCCAATGACATTGGCAATCCTATCGAGGGTTTCAGACCGCCCACCGACCCCGGCCGCGATAAAGGCCAGAACCGAGTCTGCTGCCTTGGTCGTCAGGCCTGCACCCTTGGTGAAGGCCCCGGACTCATCCTTGCGGCCCTCGCCCAGCAAGAGCCGCACGCCCTCCGGGCCTAGGCGATCAAGCTTGTCCACGGCTCTCAAGACCCCCAGCTTCTGGCCATCGGTCGTGACCCCAGCCGTCGCCAGCAGGCCATTGAGCAGCTTACGATTGTTGATCTTGATGACATACCCGTCAGCCGGCAGGCCCGCTGCCATCAGCCCTTCTGCGGCCATGGCGATGATCTCGGCATCGGCTTCTGGCCGTGCTGAACCCACAGTGTCGGCGTCGCATTGCGTGAACTCGCGGAAGCGGCCCGGACCTGGCTTTTCATTGCGCCAGACCGTCCCAAAAGCATACCGCCGGAAGGGCTTGGGCAAGGTTTCCCAATTCTGCGCGGCAAATCGCGCCAAGGGTGCCGTCAGATCATAACGCAGGGCCATCCACTGTTCGTCATCGTCCTGTAGGGCAAAGACCCCTTCGTTCGGACGATCGGCGTCGGGCAGAAACTTGCCGAGGGCGTCAGCATATTCGAAGGCACCTGTGTCTAGGGCTTCAAAGCCATAGCGCTCATAGACTTCTGAGACCTTGGTCAGGATCAGTCGCTCGGAGGCCAAATCTCGGGCGCGGCGGTCGTTGAAGCCGCGGGGCGCACGGGCTTCAGGTCTTTGGGTGGGATCAGACATGGCGCGGCCCAGAAATTTCAGCAATTAGATTCATATCGGTCAATCCCTTGAAGGTTCATCTTGGGATGGAGCTGGCTGTCGGGTGCCCCATCCGCTTGGCGGGGGGCGGCGCGAAGACTTAGCCTTAGGCCAAACCTCCCCGACCGATCCCGCTATGGCAGGTCGGATGGTGGAGGCCGTGGTGGGGCGCATTTGCAAACATAAACACCGCATAGGCCAAATCAGGCGAAAAAGCGAATCCTCTCAGCCCCCGGCGGGTCTGACCCCTGCCGTCAGGTCCGGCGTCGTGTAATCCATGCCCGCCAAGGCCGGACTAGCATCTGCGGCGTCGAACGCGGCCATGATGCGGGCGAACCGCGTCTGGACAGCGCTGCGCATGTCAGGATGGGTGAAGATGTACATATCCTTGGCCAGGACGGACTCAAGGACCCGCTGGCCAACCCGCTCAGGATCGATTCCGCTATCAACCAGATTTCCCGCGACGATAGGATTGACCACTGGACCGCCATATTGCGCCTGCCGGGTTCTGCCTGACTGATTGATTTTTGTTCGGACAAAGCCTGGACAGAGAGCCGCCACGTGGATGTTTTCAGCGGCCAACTGGCCGTTCCAGCCCTCTGACATGGCGACCACAGCAAATTTGGTCGCCGAATAGGCCTCCATGCCCGGAGGCGAGACCATGCCGGCCATGGATGCAGTATTTACGAAGGCGCCACCCTCCCCATGGGCGCGCAGCATGGGCAGGAAGACCTCCATACCATAGACCACACCCTTCAGATTGACGTCGATCACCCAATCCCAGTCTGAAGGTTTCATCTGGTCGATAGGGCCCCCAGCCCCGACGCCAGCATTGTTACAAACAATGTGCACCTTGCCGAAGGTCTCTAGGGTTTTGTCGGCGGCCGCCTGCACCGCTGCTCGACTGACCACGTCACAAATGACGCTGGAGACCTTGATCTGTCGACTCTCTAAGTCTGCCACGGCCTGAGCCAGAGGCGGCTCATCAATATCAGCCAGCATGATCTGCATGCCCGCTTCGCCAAAGGCGTGCGCCATGGCGAGGCCAAGGCCGCTAGCCCCACCTGTGATAAACGCGGTCTTGCCCTTGAGGTCTTCCATGTGAGTCACCTTAAGACTTGAGACGCCCGATCAGGGCCGCCGTTGATGGGTCATGGGCCGTTGACGCCGTGCCTGTCAATTCCGTCAATACAACTTCTGCCAGTGTTTTCCCCAATTCAACTCCCCATTGATCAAAACTGTTCAAGCCCCAGAGCACGCCCTCGACAAACACCTTGTGCTCAAAAAGGGCGATAAGGGCACCGAAGGTGTCAGGGGTAAGCTGATCCATAAGCAGGAAACTTGAGGGCCGATCCCCGGGGAAGGTCCTTTGCGGGGCCAGGGCGGCGATCATTTCTGGTGAGGCACCGCGCGCCTCAAGTTCGCGCTGAACCGCCTCTTGCGTCCGCCCAACCATCAGGGCTTCAGCCTGAGCTATGATATTGGCGAGCAGTTTCTGATGCGCCGCTGGGTCGCCTTCCCGGGGTTTGGCCACGGCAACGAAATCCACAGGGACAATGTCAGTACCCTGATGTAGGGCCTGAAAGAATGCGTGCTGGCCATTGGTCCCAGCGTCGCCGAACACCGTCGTCGCCGATCCGCGAGTTAGGGGCACGCCCAATGCCGATACCCGTTTGCCATTGGACTCCATTTCCAGTTGCTGGAGGAAGGCTGGGAAGAGCCGCAAGCGCTGGGCGTAAGGAATAACCGCTCGAGCAGGCCTCTTGAGGCCATTGCGGTTGAAAATGTGGGCTAGGGCAAGAACCACTGGCAGGTTTCGCTCCAGAGGTGCTGAGACGAAGTGATCATCCATCGCCGCAGCGCCTTTGAGCAGGCCCGCGAAAGCTTCAAAACCTAGAGCGATAGCGCAGGACAGGCCCACTGCCGACCAAACGGAATAGCGACCCCCAACCCATTCCCAAAAGGCGAAGATTTGATCTGGCGGCGTTCCGAACGCAGCAGCCTGGTCAGGGGCGGCCGTCACAGCGATCAGGTGGGAGTCTGCTGCAGGCCCCAAGGCCTCCCGAAGCCAAACCCTCGCTGCCTGGGCATTGGCCAGGGTTTCTTGGGTCTTGAAGGTCTTTGAGACCACCACCACCAGGGTTGAGGCCGGGTCCAGACCCACCAGGGCGAAGGCCAGCTCAGAAGGATCAACATTGGCAACGAACCTAAGGTCGATCTTGGCGTTGAGCGGCCTAAGCGCTTCCCAGACCAGTCGGGGCCCAAGATCAGATCCGCCAATACCGATATGCAGAACCGCCTTGATCTCTTGGCCATTGGCCCCACGGATGTTTCCTGATCGAACGCCGTCAGCAAAGGCCCGCATCCTATCTCGGGAGGCTTCAATCTCAGCAGACACATCCCGACCCTGGACATTTCGCTGAGCGCCCAAGGGCGCACGCAGCGCCATATGCTGGGCTGCTCGACCCTCCGAAGCATTGACCGTTTCACCCGCGAACAACCGCGTCCTGGCGGCGTCGATGCCTGACGCCAAGGCGAGGGTCAGGGCCTGATCAAAATCTGCCAGCGACCAAGCTTGCTTTGAAAGGTCCAGATCAAGGCCCCCCGCCGAAAATGACAGCCGCTGTAGACGTTCGGGCTCGGCTCCAAATAGGCCAGAAATCGACCGTCCCGAGGCCGCAGCGCCATTTAATTCCAATCGGGTCCAAGCATCGGAGACTGACATGGGCATAGGGCCACCTGATGTTTAATAAGACTGCGTTTACCATGTTGGGAGTAGCAAATAGTGGTCCGCATGTCTGCGTCGGACTTTCAACCTACGGGGTTCATAATGTCTTGCGACGCCGCCGCCTCCATCGCCTTTTTCTGGCTGGCGTCCACCAGCCCCATGTCGCCGATGTCCGTTTCTGCCCAATCCGTCGCGGTGTCCCACGAGCCGCTCTTCATCGAGATTGTGCGTAAAGCCGGCAAGCTGCAGACGTCCATGCGCGCCTTTCAGGGCAACGATAAATCCCTACCACCGACCCTGAAGGGGGATGTGGACGCCCTATCGGCCCTCGATATGAAGGGCCACCTGACCCTGGCCAAACGCGGCACGGACGGAGACCTGAAGTGTATTTTGCGCGGCATTTCCCAGGATCTGCCGCTGAAATTCGGTGCCGTTGTCGCCGCTAATGACCGTAAGACCCGCGATGCTGCCCTAAAAGAGATGGACTATCTCCTTAACGACAATGTCGAGGTCATCACTGCCCCGCCTAAGCCACCGGTCTAGGATTAGCCGGCAGCCGCCTCGAGCGCTTTTGCAACGATTTCGCCAGTGAGAAGCTGAGGCAGGACCACGGGCTCACCGCCCTTGGCCGGATAAACCAGATACAAGGGCACGCCTGCCCGTCCATGGCGGGCCAGATCCTCTGCAATCACCGCATCCCGGCGGGTCCAGTCGGCCTTCAAATAGACGGTGCCTGACTTCGCAAATGCGTCAGCCGCAAGCTTTGTGGAAAAGGCGACCTTCTCGTTGACCTGACACGTGACACACCAAGCCGCCGTATAATTCACGAAAACAGGCTTACCCGAAGCGCGAACCTCAGCGAGTTTTTCTGGGCTATAAGCTTCGTAGGGAATAGCCGAGCCTTGCACGTCACTGGCACCTGCTGCGGCAGGCTCTGCATAGGGCGGCCAGACTACGGCAGCGAGCGCCGCCAGGGTCAGAGCAGCTCCGAGCGCCAAGGTCTTCAAGGGCCGCTGGCCAAGGCCAGCCCGGTGCTGGGCCGATCCCAGAAGCCACACCCCAAGGGCGAGGGTCACCGAGGCGGCAAACAGTCGGGCCAAGGCGTCGGATCCCGATTGAACGGCAAGCACCCACGCAAGCCAGGCCGCGGTTCCATACATGGGGAAGGCCATCAATTTGCGAAAGCCATCCATCCAGCCGCCGGGCTTGGGCAGCCTGGCCAGCAGGCCGGGAACAAAGGCGGCCAGGGTAAAGGGCGCCGCAAAGCCCAGGCCCAGCCCTAGAAAGACCGCCAAGGAGGCCAGGGGGGCCTGCACCAGGGCCCAACCCAGGGCGGGTGCCATGAAGGGCGCGGTGCAGGGTGCCGCCACCACCACGGCCAAGGCCCCGGTCAGGAAAGCCCCAGCCATTCCGCCGCGGCTGGCCGCTTCAGATCCAAGCCCTTGGAGAGAGGCACCCATCTCAAACAATCCAGACAGGTTCAGCGCAACGGCGAGCATGAGCAAGGCTAGGCTCGCCACCACGGGCGGCGATTGGAGTTGGAAGCCCCATCCCACGGCAGCCCCACCGGCACGCACGGCAATCAGGACACCTGCCAGGGCCAGGAAGGTGAAAACGGAACCGGCCAGAAAGGCCAAGCCTTGCGCTTGCGCCTCTTTGCGATTGTGCGCATGGCCAGCCAAGGACGCGGCCTTCATGGCCAGGATCGGGAAGACGCAGGGCATCAGATTGAGGATCAATCCGCCCACAAAGGCAAAGGCAATTGCTGCGGCCAAGCCAAGGTCCCCGCCAGCCGGGGCACTGGCCTTGGCAGGCGGAGGGCCAAGGCCCGAAGCTTCGGGGGGCATGGGGCCGACCTTGGCCTTGATCTCAAACACCTGACCGGCAACCACGACCACCCCATCGATGGACGCGGGTGCTGGGCCTGCCTCCTTGCCCAGGCTGGGTGTCAAGGTAAAGGTCAGACCGCTGGGTCCGCGCTCAATCCCCTGAGATTTTCCATGGTCGATCAGATCGGCCGCATAGGGGTAAAAATAGCTGTCCGCAAAGTCAGCATCCTTCAGGCTCTCGCCAAATACGGCCAGCTTCAAGGTCTTGCCAGATTGGGCAAATATGGCTTGCGCGAAGCCTGGTTTCGGCGACGCCGCCAGCGCCGCCGCGATCCTAGGGCCGCTAATGGGGTCCTGCGCTGGGGGTGCTGCAACCACCGGCAGGGTGAGGGTCAGGTCCGCATCCTCGGGCACGCAAACATCAGCACAAACCAGAACCGAGGCATGGGCCTTAAGCTCAACCGTGTCGCCGACCTTCGCCGATTGTGGCGCGGTCAATGTCACCGGCAGTAGCACCTTGCCAACATAGCCGTAGTTCATCAGCGGGCCCGTGGGCTGACGGCTCGGGGTCGCCCAAACAATTTCGCCGGCCGACCAGCCCTTTGGCAGGCTCCATGTTAGTTCCGTTGGCGCACCGGAATCTCCGGAATTGCGCCAGTAGGTATGCCATTCCGATTGAATATCCTGGCTCAGCGCCACAACCACCTGTCCGCCGGGCGCGACACCTTGGGTCTGGGCAATCAGGTCAAGCGTGATGTGCCCTGTCTTCACCGGCGTAGCCTGAGCCAAGGTCGACAAGCCAACCACCAAACCAGCGGCGGCGGCAGCGATTTTCCAATGCAGCTTCATCTTCCCTCAGACAGCAGCGCAGCGTTTGCGCCATTAAATGGGTGTTGCAACAGCCTATTTATAGAGATGTCAGGCAGTTTCGTCTGCCCGACCGTAACGACTTCTTTGCTTGCGCGCCGCCATCATAGCGAATCACGACGATTTTCATCGGAGTCTGCCCCGTGCCTGCACCATTTGACGAGATTGCCATCGGCCATGTGGCACCCCTGGGAGACGTTCGAGTCGATTCGCGGGCCCTCGAATCTTTTATTGAAGCCTTCGCCCCAGGCTGGCCGATGGAGCGCGGCGCGCCAGATGCTATGGTCTACGCTCTCTGGGCGCGGCTAGACACGGCGACCTCCATGACCTGGCCCCAGACCAAGCGCTTGGGGGTTGATGCACTGCGATGGGTCCGCAATCCGCCAGCCGGAGAAGTCCTGCGCGGCCGCATGACGGTGATGGGCAAGGACCCGGTCGGTGACGGCAAGGGCATTATCATTGCCCAGCATGATCTGCTTGACGAAGCGGGCAGGCTGGTTTTCTCCTGCCTGACCCGCAGCGTCTATTCCCGCTAAAGTCCTAGGCGGCCTCGGCGGCGGCGGTAGCCACCTTGTACATCTGAAGTGCGATCAGACGATCCCAGCCCACCAGGCTGATCATGTGAGCGTAGATCTGCATTAGAGCGCCGTTGTCGCGCAGTTCCGCCAGCTTGGGCTGCGGCAGGGCATTGAGTTTGGCATCGGATATGCCGAAGAATTCCGCAATCACCTGAGGCTCACCAGCCGTGCCGTCTTCGTTCAGAGGCGTATGGCTGGCGGTCTTGATTTCGAACAGATCCCACTGCTTCAGCATGTCCACGAAATTGAGGGTCCGCTGACGCTCAACTTCGTAATTGTTGCAAAACTCGATGCAGCTTTGGGTGTATTCGGTGGCGGTTCCGTCTTCATTGAAGAAGGCCATGTCACCGCCTTCGACGATGAATTCCGCGGCGCGGTCAATGCACAGGATCGACTGCTGGGCATTGGGATCATTGGCGAAGACAAACGGATAGCGACGGATATAGGCCGGGATATAGACGCCGGCTTCAAACAGTCCGTCTTCCCGAAGGAACAGGTTTTCGTTGGGGTTCAACCCCATGACCGCCAAGGGGGTCTTTTCTTCACCCACAAAGATGATGGGCCCAGTCAGGGCCGCCAGGCTGAACTCTGTCACCGTCAGGGGGACGGCATGCCCCGCCCTAGCAAAGCCGAAGGGGCCATCCATGCGCTTGACGCCCAGACCCTTGTGCAATTCCAACGCCAGGGGTTCGGGTTTGGAATAGAACAGGACATTGCCCGTGATCTGACCGTTGACTTCGTTTTCGTTCGCCATGACGTGCCTTTAAGCTGGGGGGCGAGAATGAGATTGCGGGGTTAGGCCCAAGGGCCCAGCCGCGATGTCCGGGCTTCTAGCCGAACATTGCCCGTGCGGCAAATCCGCTCCCCTCGCGCTTTCGCCCGATGAGATCAGACGGTTCAATCTAGCGCTTAAATATAACGATAAACGCAGGCTTTTCACGGTGCCAATTCATGCCGATCTATTCGGACGGACGTGGCAGGGTGAGGGCGGTATAGAGATCCGTGCGGCGATCCCGAAAAAAGCCCCAGGCCGCCCGGTGCCGGGCCAGGAAGTCGAGATCAAATTCCGCAGCGATGATGCCCTCATCGTCCCGACCCAGTTCTGCAACCAGATCGCCCCTGTGGTCGGCGATGAAGGACGAGCCATAGAATCCCTGCCCGCCGCCGGGATAGTTATCCCAGGGCTCGAACCCTGTGCGATTAGATCCCACCACCGGAATGATATTGGACACCGCGTGGCCCTGCATGGCGCGGCGCCAGGGGGTGGCGGTGTCCAGGCTGGCGTCGTGGGGCTCTGACCCGATAGCAGTTGGATAGAGCAGGATTTCGGCGCCCATCAGCACCATGGCGCGGGCGGCTTCTGGGTACCATTGGTCCCAACAGATGCCGACGCCGATCTTGCCAAATCGGGTGTCCCAAACCTTGAAGCCGGTGTCCCCTGGCCGGAAATAGTACTTCTCCATATAGCCAGGCCCATCGGGAATATGGCTCTTGCGATAGACCCCCATCAGGCTCCCATCAGCGTCGATCATGACCAGGGAGTTGAAATAGTGGGGCCCCTCCTTCTCGAAGATGGAGACGGGCAGAACCACGCCCAGCTCAGCTGCCAAGGGGGCCAGGGCTGTCACGCAAGGATGGGTGCGCCAGGGGTGGGCCTGGGTAAACCACTGTTCTTCCTGGGCGACGCAGAAATAGGGGCCCTGGAACAGTTCAGGGGGCAGGATCACCTGCGCACCCTGGGCGGCTGCCTGGTGGATCAGATCCATGGTCTTGGCGATATTGGCGCTGAGATCCATCCCATAGGCGGTTTGGAGGGCGGCGACCTTGAGCGTACGAACCATCAGGCTGGCTCCTGCTGGGTGATGCAGTGAAAGGACCCGCCGCCGCTTAGAATGGCGTCGGACGGGAGGGAGATCACCGTGCGGTCAGGGAACAGGCTTTGCAAGCCCTGGGCGGCAATGGCAGACGCCTGGGGGTCACCGTCATAGGTGGGCATGATCACAGCGCCATTGGCGATGATGAAATTCATATGGCTGGCAGGTGCCACACCGCCGTCATAGCTCTCAATCCAGCCCGGCGAGGGAATGCGCACCACCTTTAATTTCAATCCAGTGGCATCGCTCATGTCAGCGAGGTTTGCGGCGGCCAGATTATAGGCCTCTGCGTTCACGTCGCCCAAACCCCAGGCCACCTGACAGACCACAGCCCCAGGCCCCACGAAGCGGGCGAGATTGTC
>CAITHQ010000141.1 GCA_903892305.1 uncultured Alphaproteobacteria bacterium | reverse complement strand
TAGGCTGGCAGGGTAAGCATACCAATCTGGTGAGCCGCGACTTTGGATCTTGGCTCTTCCTGGGCGCCATCCTGACCACAGCGGTCTTGCCGACCGATGAGGCCAGCGCTGATCACTGTGGCCAATGCCAGGCCTGCCTCGACATCTGTCCGACCAGGGCCTTTCCGGCCCCTTATCAGCTGGATGCCCGCCGCTGTATTTCCTATCTGACCATCGAGCTAAAGGGGCCTGTTCCCCGGGAATTCCGACCAGCCCTCGGCAATCGTATTTATGGCTGTGATGATTGTCTTGCCGTCTGTCCTTGGAATAAGTTTGCACAGGCTTCTAACGAAATTCGCCTTCAGGCCCGCCCGGCCCTGGCCGATGCGCAGCTTGAGGACCTGGTCGGTCTGACGGATCTGGAGTTTAGGGCCCTGTTCGCCAAAAGCCCGGTCAAGCGCATTGGCCGGGATCGGTTTGTGCGCAATGTGCTCTACGCCCTGGGCAATACCCGTGACCGGCGACATGCTGCGGCGATCGAGGCCCATTTAGACGCCGCGGCCCCCATTGTGCGTGGCGCGGCAATCTGGGCCTTGCGGCAGGTGCTCGACGAAACAGATTTCGCGCATCTGAAGGCTCAGCGCGGCGGGCAGGATGCCGACCCCGATGTCCTGTCCGAGTGGACCTAACCGCGCAGTTTGCGCAGCAAGATGTCCAGATCCCTGGCCAAGGCTGGATCGTCCATCCTTAGAGCCTCGATCCGCCGCACGGCATGCAGAACCGTGGTGTGGTCCCGTCCGCCAAAGCGTCGTCCGATATCAGGCAGGGACCGTGTGGTGATCTGCTTGGCGATCCACATGGCAGCTTGGCGCGGCCGGGCCACGGCGCGCGCGCGGCGCTCGGAGATCATATCAGCTTGCTTTAGACCGAAGTGCTCGGCCACCACCTTCTGAATCGTATCCACCGTCACCCGCTTTTCCGTGCAGGACAGGTGGGGGCGAAGAATGGCCTGGGCCTCATCCAGTGACAGCCGAGCCAGATCTCCGCCAACTCGGGCGACCAGGGTGTTCAGGGCACCTTCAAGTTCGCGCACAGAGTCGGTGAAGCGATCGCCCAGGAACTGAAGGACCTCTATCCGCGCTGAGGGGGCAAACCCGCCTTGACCCGCCAGGGTGGCAAGCTTTCGCTCAAGTATGCCAAGGCGCAGATTGTGGTCGGCGGGCTCAATGCCGCACACCAGACCGGCCTGGAGATGGGAGCGCAGGCGTGGCTCCATATCCACCAGTTCTGACGGCGACCGATCGGCAGTCATGACCACCCGACGGCCATCTTCGACCAGGGCAATCAGGGTGTGGAACAACTCTTCCTGGGTCGACTGCTTGCCGGCCACAAAGTGCACATCGTCAATGAGCAGGAGGTCAGCGTCGCGCAATTCATCCTTGAATGCAGAGGTCTGTCGATCCTGGACAGCGCGGACAAAGGCCGATGTGAACCGCTCAGCGGTCATATAGACCACCTTCTTGTCGACGCCGGTTTGCATAGCCTCCCAGGCCATGGCGTTCAGAAGGTGGGTTTTGCCAAATCCATAGGGGCCGTGAAATAGGACGGGATTGAAGTGACCATCAGCCCAGGACGCCACCCGGCGGGCAACGGCAAAGGCAAACTCATTGGCGGGGCCCTGAACAAAGGTGTCGAAGGTGAATCTTTCTTGCAGGCCCAGGCGCGCTGGAGCCCGAAGGGACGGTTCGTGACCCATGGTTGGCGCGGGTACGGAGATTTCAATCATCTTGGCTGTTGCGGGTGCAGAAACCACCTCCCCAAGTGCCTCAAATTCCATCCGAGACTTCAGATCGAGGTGTCTGCCCATAGGGTCATGTTGCGCCCACAGCTCGCCGATACGCCGCCACGCATGACGCCGAATCCAATCCCGGGCGACGCCTGTTGCCGCGACCAGACAAATGTCTGCGCCATGTTCCTTTAGAGCCGCCTGACCGAGCCAGGATCCGAAGGTCGCTTCTCCGAGCTCATGCTTCAGCGTCTGACAGGTCCGGTTCCAGGCATCGCCTGCTCCAACCCCGGTCATTGCTTCGGCAAACCCTCCACGCGCAATGCTCACTGTCGTCCCCTTATTCCTGGTCGCAAGTTGGGCCTTACGCCCCCACTTGAACCGAGATTATCCTCAGCTTTTTAGAGCGCACGGGATCGGTCCCGGAAACGAGATAGACTCCCGCCGCCGTTCATTTCCGCATCCAAGGTCAATTGGAAATACGCTCTACAGGTGAAACAGTAGCCCCGGCGCTTCCCCGGTCAACGCAGATTCTTTGCTCGGTTTGCGGATATTTTTATTGACTCGACCCGAGCCCCAATCCCGCAAGGGAATCTTGAATTTCGGGGCCTCTCTCCTGAGCAATTTGGTCGCAGGGCGACGGGCACCAAGAGGCCAAAAATAAGACGCCCGCGGACCAAAGATCCACGGGCGTCAAGTTTCGAATTACCAGATTTCAGCGTTCAGGCGGAAAAATCACCGCCCAGAAAATTCCGCCTAGGCGACGGCCATTTTCTTGAGCTGTGCGGCCAGGCGCGAGACCTTACGCGAGCCCGTATTCTTGTGAACTACGCCCTTGGTCACGGCGCGCATCAGTTCCGATTGCGCCTTGATGAAGGCATCCTTGGCCACGGCAGGATCGCCGGCAGCCAGGGCCTCGTCAAACTTGCGCAGGAAGGTGCGCACGCGCGAGCGGCGGGCCGTATTGATTTCCGTGCGGCGGGCGATCTTGCGGACCGCTTTCTTAGCGCCGGGCGTATTTGCCATGCTTCAGCTCTCAAACATATGTCGCGCCGCCTGTCAGAGGCGGGCGTCTAAATTGGAGGCGCGGATATACGGGAAGGCGGCCATGGGGTCAATGCGCCATTGGCCTTTCTTCTCTTCGCCCACATCGACTCAACTGCCCTTGAAATTCGGCTTCCGCTTTTCAACAAAGGCGGCCATGCCTTCCTTCTGATCTTCAAAGGCGAAAAGAGAGTGAAATAGGCGTCGCTCCATGGCGACACCCGTTGCCAGGGTTGTTTCAAGTGCCGCTTCCACCAGCTCTTTGTTCATCATGACAGCGAGGGGCGATTGACCGGCAATCTTAGTGGCGGCCGACAGGGCTTCCTCCATCAGCTTTTCAACCGGAACGACCCGGGAAACTAGACCCGCGCGTTCAGCCTCGGCGGCATCCATCATGCGACCGGTCAGGACCATGTCCATGGCCTTGGATTTGCCCACCAGACGGGTCAAGCGCTGGGTTCCGCCAATCCCGGGCATGACGCCGAGATTAATCTCAGGCTGGCCGAATTTCGCGGTCTCTGCGGCAATGATGAAGTCGCACAGCATGGCCAATTCGCAGCCTCCACCCAGGGCAAAGCCGCTGACCGCCGCAATGACCGGCTTACGAAAGTGATCAAATGTCCGGGCAACTGCGCCGAACATGTCGGACTTGAACATGTCCGCATAGGTTTTGTCGGCCATCTCCTTGATATCGGCACCTGCAGCGAAGGCGCGCTCCGAGCCGGTGAGCACAAGACAACCGACGGCGTCATCTGCGCCAATGGCGTCCATGGCTTCGCCGAGTTCTCTCAGCAGGGTGCTGTTGAGGGCGTTGAGAGCCTCTGGCCGGTTGAGCCGAATGATGGTGACGGCTCCCTGGGTTTCAACAATCAGGGTCTCGAAGGTCATGGCTCAAGCTCCTCTATGGCAGGCCGTCTGCGCTTTACGGCCCTTGGACGGAATAGCCAAGGGCGCGGAGCCGGGCAGGAACCCCGCCTGGGCCGATTAGGTGGCCAACGCCCACCACAACAATGGTCAGACCATGGCCCTGCAGGCGGGTATTCAAGGGCCCTATCCAGGCCTGGTTTCGATCGCTCACCAGTCGGCGATAAATCCCGGGCGCGGACACCCGCAGGGGCGATAGCGCCTCACGATCCAGACGCCGAACATCGCCCTTGGCCCAAGCCGCCACCAGCCGGTCATAGGCTTTTGGGTCGCTATCCATTTGCCGCAGGGTATCTCGCAGTGACGCGACCTGGTCAGCCATGGGGGCTTGATCAAACATGTCGAGCTGTTGTTTCGCCGTTTCCAGCGATCGCTTTTCTGTCCTGGTCGAAACGGCGCTGGAGAGGGTTTCTTCGACCCCGCTGGATGCACTCGCGCCTGCCGCCTGGAAATCGGCGGTTGCCAGCAGAACCTCTGCGAACCAGGGCTCAAAGGGATCAATCTGTGCCGGAGACAGCCCAATTCGCTTGCAGACTTTTGCCAGACGTGCCCGCTCGCCAGGGGTCAGAAGCGCTTGCAGCGTCTTTCCCGATGGCAGTCTGCCCATGGCCACCGCCAATTGCCCAACCTGCGCAGCGGCGACGGGATCAACTGGAATTTCAAACCAAATATCGTCGGCGATCTGCAGGGCCTTGTTCAGGACGTCTGGACGCCAGGTCAGTCCCGGCGGCAGCACATGGACCGACCCAAACAGGATCATTTCAGAGTCGGCATCCCTGACGATCCAAACCGGCGGCGTCGCCCAGGCGCTGGAACCGCAGACCAAGGCCGCAGCGAGGGCGAGAAAGCTCAGGACGCGTTTGCGCATGACAGTCCTATGTCTGGCAAGTCGGGCAAAAGTAGGTCGACCGCCCGGCTTGGACTTCCCTATGGATGGTTCCAGCACAACCAGGGTTGCTGCAGGGCTCGTCTTGGCGGTCATAGGCCCGGAATCGATGTTGGAAATAGCCCAAGGCACCGTTGGCCGCCGCGAAATCTCTTAAGGTGGATCCCCCGACCTCAATGGCTTCGGTGAGGACTTCTTTGACAATCCTGGACAGCAGCACAAGCTTTTCGGGCCCGACCTCGCCGGCGGGGCGAAAGGGTGAGATCTTAGATCTGTTCAGAGCCTCACAAACATAGATATTGCCCAGACCGGCCACGACGCGTTGATCCAGCAATAGGGTCTTTGGCCCCTGGGCCCGGCCCTTAAACATTTCCGCCAATCGGTCTGGCCCGAAAGCGTCGGACAATGGCTCTGGGCCCATGGCGGCGAACCAGGGGTGCTCATCAAGGGCGGCTGTTTCAATCAGCCCCATAAAGCCGAAGCGTCGGGCGTCATAATAGGTGACCCGTCCCCCCGCATGGGTTTCGAACACCACATGGGCGTGCTTGGGGTTAGGGTCCGCCGCATAGTGAAACTCTCCAGGCCGGACCGAGCCTTCAGGCTGAGCAATTTCAAAGCGTCCGCTCATGCCCAGATGCATGACCAGGGTCTCGCCGCGATCGAGGTCGGCCATCAGGTATTTGGCGCGCCGCCGCAGGGCGATGATCTGTGCCCCTGTGAGCCGCTGGACAAACCCCTCTGGAAACGGAAAGCGAAGGTCTGGACGCCGGGCTTCAACCCGGCGAAGTCTTTGACCCTCTAGGACGGGGGCTAGGCCCCGTCGGACGGTTTCAACTTCGGGGAGCTCAGGCATAACCCTGACTCGCATACCTCGCCCAGGCTAGGCAATGGTGGCGCATGAGCCTGATGAGCGCTATGAGGCGACCATGACTGCGACATTCGGATTTCAAGACGTTGATCCCCGTGAAAAGCCGCGCCTGGTGCGGGGCGTCTTCGACCGGGTGGCCCGCCGCTATGACCTGATGAATGATCTGATGAGCGTTGGCGTTCACAGACTCTGGAAAGACGCGGTGGCGTCTCGGCTTAACCCCCAGCCAGGCGAGGTCATCATCGACTGCGCTGGCGGAACCGGGGATATGGCCCGCAGATTTGCCCGCATGGCGCGCCGGGCTCAGGAACGCCGGGGCGGCGAGGACGCTAAGATTTTCGTCCTCGACTATAATGCCGAAATGGTCGCCTCGGGGCGGCAAAAGGGTGGGGAGCCTGAAATCGCCTGGGGAGTCGGTGACGCCCAGCGCTTGCCCCTGCCCGACGCCTGTGCCGACGCCTATGTGATTTCTTTTGGCATTCGTAATGTCACTGACGTTCAGGCTGCCCTGGTGGAGGCTAGGCGGGTTCTCAAGCCCGGTGGCCGGTTCCTGTGCCTTGAGTTTTCCAGGCCTGCCACCGATGTCCTGCGGCGCGCCTATGATGCTTATTCCTTTGCCGTGATCCCAGCCATTGGCGAGCTGGTCGCCAAGGATCGCGCCTCCTATCAGTATCTTGTGGAGAGCATCCGCCGGTTCCCCGACCAAAAGACCTTCGCCAGCATGATGGAAAAGGCTGGCTTTAAGCGGGTCAGCTATACCAACTTCACCGGTGGCGTCGCGGCGCTGCATCAGGGTTGGGCGATCTGATCTATGGGCGGGCTTCGGCGACTTCTTGAAGCCATATGGCGTTTGGTTCGGTTTGACGCCCTCCTGCCGCGAGAGGCGCAAAATCACTACCCGCCTGGGCTTCAGGCGCTTTCCAAAATTCTTCAGGTGTTTTCCGGCCCCCAAGCCCAACGGGGACGCCCGGGTGAACGCTTGGCCTTGGCGCTGGAAACCCTTGGGCCCGTGGCTATCAAGCTCGGACAGCTGCTGTCGACCCGCGCCGATATCTTTGGCAAGGCCTTCGCTATTGACCTCGCCAGACTGAAGGATCGGCTGCCGCCCTTCCCGACATCGACCGCCCGTGCCGAGATCGAGCACGCCCTGGGGCGCAGCGTCGAAAGTCTTTTTACCAGCTTCGAAGATCCCCTGGCCGCCGCATCCCTCGCCCAGGCACATTCGGCCTATCTCTTGGATGGCCGACATGTGGCGGTAAAAGTGCTTCGTCCTGGCATCGAAATAAGAGTGGCTGAAGATGCGGCAGCCATGCGCCTGGCAGCGGGGTTCCTATCGGAGGTGTCTGCCACGGCCCGGCGACTTCAGCCCAAGGCCCTGGCGGAAACCGTCATTCGATCTACTGAGCTGGAGCTTGATCTTAGGCTGGAAGCCGCAGGCTGTGACGAGCTGCGCGGGGTCATGGCGCGAGATGGCTATATGACCGCGCCGCGCATTATCTGGGAAGGGGTGGGCAAGACTGTCCTGACCCTTGAATGGGCAAGGGGGCTCCCCCTGTCACGTCCAGAGGCCCTGCTGCAACCGGGCCTGGATCGACAGGCTTTGGCGGATAACCTCATTCGCGCCTTTCTGTCTCAGGCTCTCGATCATGGCGTTTTCCATGCCGACCTGCATGAAGGTAACCTGTTCATTGCCGCCCCCGCCCAGATTGAGGCGGTGGATTTTGGCATTATTGGACGGCTTGGGGCACCTGAGCGGCGCTATCTGGCTGAGATTCTCTGGGGCTTTCTCGAAAGAGATTACGAGCGGGTCGCCCGCGTCCATTTTGACGCCGGCTATGTGCCCAGGACCCATTCGGTTTCGGCCTTCGCCCAGGCCCTGCGGGCGGTCGGAGAGCAGGTGTTTGGTCGCCCCGCCAGCGAAGTCCCCATGAGCCGGGTCTTGATCCAGCTCTTCGAAATCACAGCCATCTTCGACATGAAGCTTAGGCCTGAATTGGTCCTCCTTCAGAAAACCATGGTGGCCGTCGAGGGTGTCGCGCGAGGCATATGTCCCGATCACGACATGTGGCAGGCGGCTGATCCGGTCGTTCGCCGATGGATGTTGCGGGAACTTTCCCCTGCCGCCCAGGCGCGTCGCTTCCTACAGGATGGGGCTGAGGCCTTGCAGAACCTGGCCCGTCTCCTGCAAGCCCCACCCAGCACTCCAGCGTCGATACCCCCATCCCAGCCTCACTGGATTTGGCTTTGCGCTGGCGCGGTGATCATGGCCGCAGGCGTCCTGCTCGGCGCCTGGGCCTTTTAGAGCCCTGTCTCTTCGGAGGGTTCCGTCCAAAGAGATAGAGACGCTCTCTACCTAGCCCTCCGTGTCGCTGCTGCGCCGGTCAACCCGGACCGTCTGGCGCCTTGTCTCCCGGGCCTTCTGAACATCCCAATAGGCCAGGCCCTGGTCGGGCTTGAACATGGCGCGGGGAACGCCATCCTTGGTGGCTACAGCGAAGATATTGTCCTTGGCGTCATAGATCAGCACATCCCCATTTTCCCGCTTCAGGGTTTGGGCCCCAGCCGGGGGATGGCCCACAAAGGTTTGAGCCTTCTTGATATAACTATCCAAATTCTGGGCCCCGAAATCCTCGCCATTGCGGGCAAAGCTTCTTTCGGCATTCTCCTCTGCCGACCCTTTCTTGCTGGAGGACCAGATGGCCTTGCCATTGATCTGTCGGACGGGTCCCTGCGACCCGATATCCGCCGCAGAGTAAGACCTTACGCGCGGGGCACCTTCCGGGCCGGTATCCGTGGGCAAGGCGGTTTCATAGGGGCTAGGTCGATCACGAGCTTCCGTCCGCGTGGCGACGGCAGAAGACCTCTCACAGGCGGCCAAGAGGATGAGGGCGAGGCCACACGCGACAACACTGCGGGTTTTTGACATGCGTTATCTCCATACGCTATGGGGTTCAGAACAAAGTAAGAACACATATTCTGCGTTGTCGAGTCCTTTTTTGCACCCATACCGACGCAATCACCTTTCCTCTAAAAGGACTTCGCACTTTTGTCATTCCGGCCTTAGAAGGCTCAGGTTTTGGCGGAGGTGCGGTTCCCGTGTCGCAAATGCGCATACTCTTGATTATCGGTGGCGGGATCGCCGCCTATAAGAGCCTTGAACTCATTCGACTTCTCCG
>CAITHQ010000140.1 GCA_903892305.1 uncultured Alphaproteobacteria bacterium | reverse complement strand
CTGAACACTCTTTCCCTACACGACGCTCTTCGATCTAGCAGGCGGGTGCGAGTGGTGAGGTCGCCAAGGGCTTGACCCTTGGCCCTAGGTCGTGAAAGGGCCGCGTGAGCAATGGCTGGGAAGGCGTCAGCGGAAAGGCCGTTGGACTGCGCTTGCGCCTCACCAAGGGCCGTCTGAGCCTCCTCGCCCTCCAGGCCCGCCGTGGCCATAAGACGACCAATGCTCCAAGCTTGCCCGCCAGCTGTCGCGGCTTCGGCTTTCGCCTTCGAATCTAGAATTTGAGCCGCCAAGAGGGCTGCAGCACCTCCGGTGTTCTCCGCCCAATCGAGAGCTTCCGCGAGTGTCATGGGTTCGGAGTCCAGCTCTCTCAAGCGGGCGTCAATCATGGCCTCCAGTGGCGCGCGGGCAAGGTCATGTCTGGTGATGACACCGGCAAGGGCCTGTGCCGTGGGGTGCTGTCGCACGGCCCGAGCCTCATAGACCTCATCGAGAACCTCCCGCCACCAGGCCAGACGGATCTCGCCCATAAGCGGATTACTGGCAACCTTGGGGGCTCGGCCGAGCTCATGATCGAAGGCGTAGATGGCGACCACATCAGCCCGCGCCAGCCGATCGCCGATAAACCGGCTGGACAGCCAGCGGTCGGGGTCCACTCGCTTTAGCAGGTCATCAAGATCAAGGGCGTCGGTCATGTCTGCAAATGAAAAGGCCCGCCCCTTCACGGAGCGGGCCCAATCTCTGGAAAACCTTGGACGGCTTAGCCGAACAGGGTCTGATTCATGGTCATGGTGACCAGCATGGGGATCGAAAGCAGAGTGTTGGTCCGCGAGAACAGCATGGCGGTCCGGCCAGCCTTGGCCTTCGCGTCGGCATCGCCATCAACCAGGCCCAGGGCGATCTTCTGGTTTGGCCAGATGAAGACCCAGACATTGAAGCACATGATGGTCGCAAGCCACATGCCCACGCCGATGAAGGTGTGTTGCGGCACCGAGAAGCCCTGCAGGGCGCCCAGGGTGTAGGCTTCGACCAGATAGCCGCGGTTCCAGGCCAGAAGAATGCCGATGACCAGGGTCAAGAGCGCAGCCCAGCGGAACCAGAACAGCGCTTCTGGGGCGATGTACTTAGACACGCCTGGCTTCAGCTCAGCTGGAATGGCCGGCATCATGCGAATTTGTACGAAGTTGAAATAGTACAGCAGGCCAATCCACATAATGCCGCAGAGGACGTGGAGGAACCGCAGGACGCCCTGCCAGAAGATCTGATCTGCGCCGTGATTGTGCTGTAAATAGCCACCGATCACCACGAGGGCAAAAAGAAAGCTGACGATGACTGTGTTGCGAAGGTTGGAGAGTAGTCCGGCCATTGGTTGTGCCCCTTTAGGTTCCTGCCCTGATAGGTCAGCTATAAGGGTTTTTTAGCCATGCGCAAAGTGTCAGGCGATCGGATGGCTCTCAGATAGCAATCAGGGCTGCCGCCAGCCGCCGACCCTCTGCAGTCAAAAGATTATAGGTCCGGGCCGCGGTCGGCGTATCCATGAATTCCAGCCCGATCCCGGCACTGGCCAAGGCCTCGCGTACAGGCTTGGGCGGCAGAGCGTTGGTCGGACCCACACCGAGCAGGACGAATTCCACGGCCAGCGACCCCGCCGAAATTACGGCCTCGAAATCGGCCGGCGTCAGATCCTTGAGGGACTTGGCAGGCCATGACTGGGCTGCATCCTCTATGATGAGGACAGAGCCCTCATGCCAGTCACCCGAGAGACGAAAGCCCCCGCCCCCAAAGGCATCCACCGAGGGCGCATTGCGGGCCATCTACCGAACAGTGGCAGGCTTAAGCGGAACGGCGTCTTCATCGCCCCGGCGCACACCCCAAAGCAAGATGATCGGCAGGGCCACATAGACCGACGAATAGGTACCGATGATGATGCCAAACACCATTGTAAAGACCAGTGGGAACAGCACAGGACCGCCCATGAATAGGGCACCAGCCAAGGCCAAAATAGCGGTTGAGCCGGTGATCAGGGTCCGGGACAGTCGTTCATTTTCCGACTTGTTGATGACCTCGGCCAAGGGGGTCGTCTTGTACTTGCGCAGGTTTTCCCGAAGTCGGTCAAAGGTAATGACCTTTTCATTCATGGAATAGCCAATCACTGTCAGCAGGGCAGCAATAGAGGTCATAGAAAACTCAAGCTGCATCACAGACAGCAGGCCAAGGGTCAGCAGGACGTCGTGGAACACGGCAACCACCGCACCCAGGCCGAACTGCAGCTGGAAGCGGAACCAGATATAGCCCAGCATCAGCAGCAGGGCTAAACCCAGGGCGATAAAGCCCTTCTGCACCAGCTCCCCAGACACCTTGGCGCCAACGGTTTCGGCGCGCTTAATCTGAATGCCTGGAAAAGCGCTGATCAGTTCAGCGCGGACCTTTTCGGTAGCCTGAACCACATTGGCATTTTCGGCAGACCGGAAACGGAGCATGGCACCGTTCTTCGACCCGAGGGTCACGACCTGGGCATCTTCGCCCCCGACCCGTCCGACGGCCGCGCGAAGATCTGCGACCGGCGGAGGACCTGCCGTCTGCACCTCAAGCAAGGTGCCTCCAACAAAGTCGATGCTCATATTCAGGCCCTTCGTCACGAAGGACACGCCAGATGCGAGGATCAACAGGGCCGACAGGACCGCGGCATAGGGCGCGAGCCCCACGAAGTTGAAGCTGAATTCCCGCGGCAGGTTGCGGATAAGTGGCCAGGACATGGGGGCCTCTATACGATCGGCAGGGTTTTGGGCTTGGTGGCGCGATACCACCAGCCGATCAGAAGTTGGGTGATGACCACGGCCGTGAAGACAGAGGTGATGACCCCGATGAGCAAGGTCCAGGCAAAGCCCTGAACCGGTCCAGCCCCGAACATCAACATGATCAGAGCCGAGATGGCGCTGGTGATGTTGGCATCGAGGATCGAGACCAGGGCCCGGGCATAACCGTGTTCCAGGGCACTGATAGGCGAGCGCCCGGCATGGGCCTCATCACGAACCCGTTCGTAGATCAGGACGTTCGCGTCGACGGCGACGGCCAGGGTCAGGATCAAGCCGGCTATGCCAGGGAAGGTCAGGGTCGCCTGGGTCATGGACATGGCACCGAAGATCAGCAGCACATTGACCAGCAGGGCGATGGCCGCAAACACCCCGAACAGGCCGTAGGCCAGGATGATGAAGACGATGATGGCCGCAGCACCAATGGCCAGTGAGATGGCACCAGCCTTGACGGCGTCTGCCCCCAGCTCGGCACCGACCGTGTTCTGCTGCTCAACGCTAAGAGGCGCGGGAAGGGCGCCGGCCCTTAGCAGGACCGCAAGGTCATTCGCCGATTCCGGTGTGAAGTTTCCAGTGATCTGGCCTGAACCGCCAAGAATGGCACTCTGGATAACCGGCGCGGAAATGATCTTGCCATCGAGAACGATAGCGAAGCGCTTGCCAATTCCGTTTGCGGTGGCGTCGCCGAAGCGCTTGGCCCCCACACCGTTGAACCGGAAGGTGACAACCGCTTGGCCCGTCTGCTGCTCAAAGCTCTGTCGGGCGTCGGTAAGCATGCCACCGTCCACGAGGGCGCGCTTTTTGACAAGCAAGGGTGCGCCGTCCTGATTAGGCAGGATCACCGATCCCGGCGGAATACGGCCCTGAGCCACTTCAGCGGGAGTGACTGAGTCATCCACCATCTGGAAGGTCAGCTTGGCGGTCTTTCCGATAATGGCCTTCAAGCGTTCTGGATCGCTCTCGCCCGGTGCCTGGACCACGATCCGGTCAACGCCCTGGCGCTGGATGGACGGTTCCTTCGTGCCGAGGGCGTCAATACGGCGACGGATGATTTCGATGGATTGTTCCACCGCCTTACCCGCTTCAGCTGCCATGGCCTGATCGGAAAAGGTCATCTTGATATGTTGATCGTCGCCCTGGCTAATGGTCACATCACGACCCGTGCCATTGGGCAGAGGCGCACCAACCCGATTACGCAAAAGGTTCATGGCGTCATTGACCTTGGTCGGATCGGTGATCCGCACCAAAACGTCACTGCCCACCTGTCCAAGATCGGTGAAGTCGGTCTTTTCTTCGCGCAAGGTGGCGCGGGTGTCCTCAATCAGGTTGGTGATTTTTTCGACGCGCAGGGCCTTGGTGTCCACCGACAACAGCAGCATGGAGCCGCCCTGCAGGTCGAGACCCAGATTCAAGGTCTTCTTCGGCATGAAGCCGGGCAAGGCGTCCCGTGCACTTTGCGGCAGAACGTTAGGCAGGGTGAACAGGAGTCCGAGGATCACGGCCGCCAGGACCGAGAACGTCTTCCACCGCGACGGCGCAATCATGGAGTGGGCCTAGACCTTGGCGTCGTTGGCGGCGGCGGGTTCGCCCCGGGTCCGGACGTCAGAGATCATCGCCTTGACGACCTTGATGGTCACGCCCTGGGCGATCTCAAGGCCGATTTCCTTGTCCTCGACCCGAACCACCTTACCGATGACACCGGAATTGAGCACCACGGTGTCATTGCGCTTGACCCCGGCGACGAGGGCTTGATGGGCCTTCATGCGCTGCTGCTGTGGGCGGATCATCAGGAAATAGAACAGCACAAAGAGCGGAACGAAAAACAAAAGGGAGCCAAACGGCTCAGGCAGTCCCGCAATGCCGGTCGCGGCACCGGCGGTCGTCTGTGCAAAAGCAGGGGTGGCGAACATGGCCTCTCCGGTCGTCATTAGGGGCGCAGCCGTGCGCCCGCTTTCAAAGTCGCCGGAAGCTAAGGGTTCGCACCTCGTTTTGCAATGGAACCCGGCAGCCGCTAATCACTCTATCCATGATAAGTGATCTGAAACCCATCCTCGATCGCATTGCCCAGGCCCTGGAACGGATGGCACCCCCTCCGCCAGCCGCCCCAGACTTCACCGCCGCGCGTCTTTTTCGCCATGATGCGGCACGGGGTGCCTTCCGCCCCGCACCGGACTATCCCTTGGCCCTGGACAGTCTGATAGGTGTCGACCGACAGAAAGACCGGTTCCTCGAGAACCTCCAGCGATTCGCTGCTGGCCTCCCCGCCAACCATGTCCTGCTTTGGGGCGTTCGCGGCACGGGCAAGAGCTCACTGGCAAAATCTGCCTTCATGGCGGTCGCCATGGCCTCAGAGGATCTGAAGCTGGTAGAGGTGGATCGCGACGAGATCACCGCCCTGCCCGATCTGTTTGACGCCCTGCGCGCCGGACCTGAGCGATTCTTGGTCCTTTGCGATGACCTCTCCTTCGAAGAAGGTGCCGAGGCTGCCAAGGCGCTAAAGTCGGCTTTGGAGGGCGGGGTTTCGGGGCCGCCGGCAAATGTCCTTTTTATTGCCACCTCAAATCGACGTCATCTCATGCCGAGAGGCCATGACGAAGCCCGGGGCCTCATTGCAACCGCCGAGGACGCAGAAGAGGAAATCAGCGTCTCGGACCGCTTTGGCCTCTGGATTGGTTTTCCCCCGATGGATCAGCCGACCTATCTGGCGGCCGTGGCCGCCTATGCGGAACGCCATGACCTCAAGGTCGCAAACCTAGAGCGCCGCGCCCTGCAGTGGGCTCAACTTCGGGGCGGGCGGAGTGGACGGGTGGCCTGGCAGTTCATTCGGGACCTGGCGGGTGAACTCGGAAAGGCTCTACCCCTCTGATTACAAGCGAGGACACAGACCTAACTTTAAACGCTTGTTCAAAACCAGATTGTCAAAAACCCCCTCCCCCGGCATAACTTCGCCATCCTAGGGAGGACTACCTAAATGCGTGAAGCTGTTATCGTTTCCTATGCCCGTACCGGGCTGGCCAAATCCGGCCGCGGCGGATTTAACATTACCCCGCCGATGAGCATGGCGGCACACGCCATCAAGCACGCCGTCGAGCGTTCCGGCGTCGAAAAAGATTTCGTTGAAGACTGCTATCTGGGCAACAACGCCCACGGCGCAGCCAATATCGGCCGTCAGGCCGCCCTGCTGGCCGGCATGCCAGTGACCACGGCCGGCGTCTCGGTCAACCGTTTCTGCTCTTCAGGTCTGCAAACCATCGCCATGGCCGCCAACCACATCCGTGGCGACGGTGCTGACTGCGTTGTGGCCGGCGGTGTGGAAAGCATCTCCATTCCCGGCGGCGGCATGGGCCGTGAAGCCATTGATCCGGAACTGGCTCAGATCGCCCCGGCCATCTTTATGGCCATGATCGACACCGCCGACATCGTAGCTGAGCGCTACAAGGTCAGCCGTGAATATCAGGACGAATACTCCCTGCTTTCCCAACAGCGTATGGCTGCGGCCCAGCAGGCTGGCCTGTTCGCGGATGAAATCGTCCCGATGAAGACCAAGATGAAGGTCGTCAACAAGGAGACGAAGGAAGAATCCATCGTCGATTACATCGTCGACCGCGACGAATGTAACCGCCCTGAAACCACCCTTGCTGGCCTGTCCAAGCTCGAGCCGGTCAAGGGCGCTGGCAAGTACATCACAGCTGGTAATGCAAGCCAGCTCTCCGATGGCGCCGCCGCCGTGGTGCTGATGGAAGCCAAGGAAGCCGAGCGCCGCGGCCTGACCCCCATGGGTCGTTTCGTGTCATGGGCCGTCGCCGGCTGCGAGCCTGACGAAATGGGCATTGGCCCAGTCTTCGCCATCCCCAAGCTGCTGAAGCGCCAAGGCCTGACCGTCGATGACATCGACATCTGGGAACTGAACGAAGCCTTCGCCAGCCAGTGCCTCTATTCCCGCGACAAGCTGGGCATTGATCCGGCCAAGTACAACGTCAATGGCGGCTCGATCTCCATCGGCCACCCCTTCGGCATGACCGGTGCCCGTCTGACGGGTCACATCCTGCAGGAAGGCAAGCGTCGTGGCGCCAAGTGGGGCGTTGTGACCATGTGCATCGGCGGTGGCCAGGGCGGCGCCGGCCTCTTCGAGATCTACTAAGAACTAACCTAGTCCCCGCAGCCTACCAGCTGCGGGGATTTTTCTTATCAAGGGCATGTCTGATGGCGACTTCCGCACGCTACCCCCTGCTGTTCTCGCCCCTAGATATTGGCCCTGTACGCCTGAAGAACCGAGCCATTATGGGCTCCATGCATACGGGCCTGGAAGACATTCCCGGCGGCTATGAACGCCAGGCCGCCTATTTCGCCGAGCGCGCCCGGGGCGGCGTCGGCATGATCATCACCGGCGGCATTTCTCCCAATACCGATCCAGGCGCCAAGGGCCGACTGGCGACGGCTGAAGATGCCGCACAACACCGCATTGTCACAGAGGCAGTCCACGCCGCCGACCCTGACGTGAAGATCTGTCTGCAGATCCTGCACGCTGGCCCCCTCTCCCGTGGCGATGAGTGCGTCGCACCCTCTGCCGTCCGGTCCCGCATCAGCCCGATGGTTCCCAAGGAACTGGATGATGACGGAATCGAAAAGCAGTTTTCCGATTTCGCCAACTGCGCCAGCCGGGCCAAGGAAGCGGGCTATGACGGAGTCGAAATCATCGGCTCGGCCGGATACCTGCTGTCGACCTTCCTTGTGGAAAAGACCAACCGCCGCACCGACCGGTGGGGGGGGCCGTTCGAGAACCGCATGCGCTTCCCGGTGGAGATCGTCCGTCGGGTCCGGGAGGCTGTAGGCCCCGACTTCATCGTCATCTTCCGCATTGCAGCTATGGACATGCTGGAGGGCGGCATGGCCTGGGACGAAGTCGTCACCCTGGGCCAGGGTATTGAGGCGGCTGGTGCCAATATTATCAGCACCCACTTCTGCTGGCACGAGGCTCCCGTGCCAACCATCGCCACCATGGTGCCCCGCGCTGCCTTTACCCAGGTGACCGGCCGCCTGCGCAAGACCTTGGGCATTCCGGTCATCACCAGTAACCGTATCAACATGCCCGATGTGGCCGAGACCGTGCTGGCCCGCGGCGATGCTGACCTTGTCTCCATGGCTCGGCCAATGCTGGCCGATCCGGACCTCGTGAAAAAGGCCCTAGAAGGCCGCGAGGACGAGATCAACACCTGCATTGGCTGTAATCAGGCCTGCCTAGACCACACCTTCACGGGCAAGCTGGTCAGTTGCCTGGTCAATCCTCGGGCCTGCAATGAGACCGAACTGAACTACACTGCGACCAACGTGCAAAAGAGCATCGCCGTCGTCGGTGCCGGTCCTGCCGGCCTAGCCTATGCGACAGTCGCCGCCGAGCGAGGCCACAAGGTCACCCTGTTCGATGGCTCCAGCGAAATCGGCGGCCAGTTCAATCTGGCCAAGCGTATCCCCGGCAAGGAAGAGTTCTACGAGACCCTGCGCTATTACGCCCGGCGGCTCGAGGTGCTGAAGGTCGATGTCCGGCTGAACACCCGTGTGGACGCCGCCGGATTGAAGGGCATGGGCTATGACGAGATCGTCCTGGCCACGGGCATTGAACCCCGGACACCAGAGGTCCCTGGCATCGATCACCCCATGGTGGTCAGCTATATCGACGTCATCACCGGAAAGGCCAAGGTTGGCAAGAAGGTCGCCATCATGGGCGCTGGCGGTATTGGTTTTGACGTGGCCGAACTGATCAGCCATTCGGGCCCCTCGGGTGCCACCGATGTCGAAGTCTTCGCCAAGGAATGGGGCATAGATTTTAAGAATCACCCTCGCGGAGGCGTCACCGGCGTCGTCCCGGAAGTGGCGAAAGCTGACCGCGAAGTCATCCTCATGCAGCGCAAGTCCGACGCCCTGGGCAAGACCCTGGGCCGCACCACCGGCTGGACCCACAAGGCCGTCCTACAGCGTCGCGGAATCCAGATGGTCGCAGGCGTGGAATACCTGCAGATCGATGATCAGGGACTGCACACCCTGGTGGGCGGCGAGCCTAAGCTGTTCGACGTGGACACGGTCATCCTCTGCGCCGGCCAACTGCCCCTGCGCGCGGTATATCAGGATCTTGAAGCCATGGGGGTCAAGGCCACCCTGGTGGGCGGCGCCTTTGAGGCCTCCGAACTGGACGCCAAGCGGGCCATTGATCAGGCCAGCCGTCTGGCGGCGAGCGTCTAAGCCGCCCAATGGCGCATAGGTAGGACTATACGCAGGCTTAGTCTCTGTGGATAATAAGAACATATAGAGAACGAATCTCTGGACATCGGTCGGGGCCCTGCCCTACCCTGGGTTCATGCTTACCCTTGCAGAGTGTCGTCAGAAGCGGTTCGACATCGTTGTTCAATGCGACCTGTGCCGCTCCACCCACCTTGTTCGTTTGCCCGAACGGCGCACGCGGTTTGAAGGCCGGCGGGTGGCCGACCTGTTTGAGGAAGGTGTGATTGGCTGTCACGCCCATGGGGGGATCGCAACATTACTGCAAATCCGCTCGGCCACCGAGATGGCGCAGATCGGCGCGATTCTGGAATCTTGGCCTCCAGATGCCATAGCCGCCTTGCAGACCTAGATACGTCTGCAAGGCGCTAAGTCCGACCTAGGCTGCGAAGGCCTTCATGCGCTTGGCCATGATGTCATCGGCCTGGGCCATTATGTTGTGGACCAGTTCGGCGCAGGTGGGGATGTCGTGGATCAGGGCCTGGCTTTGGCCCGTCGTCCAGATGCCGCCATCGAGATTTCCGTCACGCAAGACGTTTTCGCGCCCACGGGCACCTGCCATCAGCTCTTGGACTTCGGCGAAGGTCTTGGTGGTGTCGCGCTGAATTTCAAAGACCTTTTCCGAAATGGCGTTGCGTGCCACCCGCGAGGTATTGCGCAGGCTGCGGCCTACCAGGATGGTGTCGCGCTCGGTATTGGCAACGATCTGTTCTTTGACGTTGTGGTGGATCTTGGCTTCCTGGGTCGCGCAGAAGCGCGTGCCCATATTGACGCCCTCGGCGCCGAGGGCCAGCGCTGCCACAAGGCTGCGGCCATCGGCCATGCCGCCCGAAGCGATGATCGGCACATTGATGGCGTCTACGGTTGCGGGAAGCAGGACGATTAAGCCCACGTCATCCTCGCCAGGGTGGCCAGCGCATTCGAAACCATCAATGCTGATCACGTCGCAGCCGTGCTTCACGGCAGAGACAGCGTGACGGACCGAGGTGCACTTGTGGATGACCTTGACGCCGTTTTCCTTGAAGCGCGGCAGGTGGTCGATGGGCGTGCGACCGGCGGTCTCGACGATCTTGATCCCGGACTCAATGATGGCCTCGCGATAGGCGTCATAGGGAATGGGATTGATCGACGGCAGCAGGGTCAGGTTCACGCCGAACGGCTTGTCCGTCATGGTTTTAATCCGCTCGATTTCCGCCAGCAGGGCCTCTCCTGAGGGATACATGTGAGCAACTAGGAAACCCAGAGCACCGGCATTGGCCACGGCCGCCACCAGGTCGCCATAGCCGACCCCAGTCATGCCGCCCATGACGATGGGCGTTTCGACGCCGAACATTTCGGTAATGGCAGTTTTCATCGTTGGTTTCCTTCCTGGATAAGGTGTCGCCTTACACGGCGAGCTAGCCATAAGAATGGCACGGGCACCGCGAACCGTCGAGACTGCGGTGCTCCTTACAGGCCGAATTCAGAGACTTTATGCGGCACTGAAGCCATACACCTCCTAATTTCGGGGCAAGCCATTGATCGCGACATAGACCGACCCTGACGCGCCAATATCAGCTCTTGTCTTTAAGGAGCTAGACCAGCAAGGTTCAGGGCTCAATCGAAGCTGAGACTTCGACGCAAACGCATCAAGCCCTCTGGAGGAAACATGACGACGGTTGAAGCCGCACAAGCTGGCCCGAAGCTTTCGCTCTGGACCAAGCTCTCCTATGGCTTCGGTGCCGTGGCTGTGGGCGTCAGGGATAATGGCCTCGCCTACTTCCTGCTGCTGTTCTACAGCCAGGTCATGGGGCTGGACGCCCGTCTGGCAGGCTTGGCCCTAACCATGGGTCTGGTGATCGATGCCTTCCTCGACCCGATCATCGGCTATGTCTCGGACAATTTTCGGTCAAAATGGGGCCGTCGCCACCCCTTCATCTATGCCTCGATCATTCCCATTGCCCTTGTCTATTTCCTGATCTGGAGCCCACCGACGGGGCTCAGCCAGTCAGGGCTCTTCTGGTGGTTGTTGTGCACAATGGGTGCCATTCGCCTGTTCTATTCGGTGTTCGAGATCCCGTTTGCAGCCCTCGCACCTGAACTGACCAAGGATTATGACGAGCGCACGGTCCTGCAGTCCTTCACCCTGTTCTTTGCCTGGTTCGTCGGCAACTTTATGTCGGTGTTCAACTTCTGGCTTTTCGGCCTGTTTGCGACCGCCACCATCAAGGATGGCCGGTTCAATCCAGCCGCCTATCATGTCTATGGCTTGCTCGCCTCGGCGATCATGTTCGTGGCCATTACCGTGACCGCCCTAGGAACCCACCGCCACATTCCCAATCTCAGCCAACCGCCAGCTCAGGAAAAGAAGTCTCTGGGTGATATTTTCCGGGAAATTTACGAGACCCTGGTGGACAAGTCCTTCTTCTCGCTCTTCCTTTCGACCCTGTTCGGGTCGATTGCCAGTGGCCTAGCCGCGGCCATGGCCTTCATCAACTATACCTATTTCTGGGCCTTCACGAGCGCTCAGAGCGGCCTAATGGTCACGGGCGTCTTCGCCTCCGCCTTCATCGGCGCGAGCCTGGCACCGGTCATTTCACGGACCATAGGCAAGAAGCGTGGAGCCATCATCATCGGCCTGATCGCCTTCCTGGGGTCTCCCATGCTGATGGTGATGCGGCTTTTCGATCTGTTGCCACCGAACGGATCACCGGTGCTGTTCTGGACCTATTATGTGGTCAACGTCTTCGATGTCGGCCTGATCATCTGCTACCAGACCTTGGTTCCGGCCATGATGGCCGATCTGGTGGAGCACGCCGAGGTCAAGACAGGCCGACGCTCAGAGGGTGTTTTCTATGCGGCTGCAGGCTTCATCCGCAAGCTGGTGGCCGGCAGCGGCGTCTTGCTGGCAGGCTTCATCATGGCCGCTGCTGGACTTCAGAAGGGCGCGAACCCTCTGACCGTCTCGCCTGAGACCGTCTGGAAGCTAGGCGCTTATTATGCTCCGACCATCGTTGGTCTCTGGATGGTGATGCTGCTGGTCCTCTCGACCTACAGCATCAGCCGCGAGGGCCACGAGGAGAACCTCCGAACCATCGCCAAGAACAAGGCCGGTAACGAAGGCTAGCTGCTGAAACCCTGCAGACGGGCCGCATCTTCGCGGACCGTCTGAGGGCCACCAAGAATCTGCCGGTCAAAGCCGATTCGCTTGAACCAATAGTGCAGGCCTACCAGATCGGTGAAGCCCATACCGCCGTGCACTTCGGTTGATCGCCGTGCGACGAAGGTTCCCACCTCCGACAGGTGCGCCTTGGCATGGCAGGCGGTAACCGAAGCTTCGGCAGGTAGGGCGTCGAGGGCATAAGCGGCATACCAGACCATGGCCCGACAGGGCTCTAAGGCCGCGACCATTTCGGCGCACATGTGCTTGACCGCCTGAAAGGTGGCGATGGCTCGCTCGAATTGCTTGCGCTCCTTGGAATAGGCGACAGCTTGATCCAGCATGTCTTGGGCTGCCCCCAAGATGTCGGCAGCGAACATGACGCGGCCGACGTCGATCAATTCTCTCAGGACGGCTGGGCTGCTTGCGGCCAGCACTTCCGCGCTAACGCCCTCAAAGGTCAGTTCACCCGTCGGCCGGGTTCCATCTATGGTCTTCAGCGACGTCCGGGTCAGCCCTGGCGCGTCGGCAGCAACCAGGTGCAGGCGGCCGTCAAGATCGGCCACAATGAAGATGTCAGCTTCGTAGTCGATGACGAATAGGGCCGTCCCAACAAGTTTGCCGTCCTTAAGTCTGACCCCAGCATCGCCGCGGGCCCCGGTCGCTTCGGAGAGTGCCACACCGGCCACAAGATCACCCGCGGCCAGCTTGGGCAGCCATTCCGTCTTCTGCGCCTCACTACCGGCACGCATGAGGGCCAGGGGTGCCAAAACGGCAGTTCCCACATAGGGCGCGGGCGTCACAAATCGACCCAGGGCTTCAGACACAATGGCGGCATCGAGGAAGGACAAGCCGACCCCCCCAAATGCCTCGGGAATGATCAACCCCATGACACCCAGACCTGCGAGGCCTTCCAGGACGTCATGGGCGCGGGCCTCACCCTCGCCGATAAATTTGCGGGTGCGGGTCAAGCCGCCTTGGTCCGCCAGAAACCGCTCAACCGAGGCCTGGAGCATGACCTGTTCTTGGGAAAGTCCAAATTCCATGGTCGGGGTTCCTATGCCGAGGCCAGCTTGGCTTCCCTGGGCATGCCCAGGCCGCGCTCGGCAATGATATTCTTCTGGATCTGCGAGGTCCCGCCGCCAATGATCAGGCCGAGGAAATACATATAGTCCCTCTGCCAACTGCCATGACCCCGCAGGCGGGGCGTGTCGCCGTAGAGCAGGCCCAGCTCGCCAAGGACGTCGATGGCCAGGGCCTCCAACTCATGACGGAGTTCTGTGCCCTGCAATTTGACTACCATGGCAGCAACACCGGGGTTTTGCTTGTTCACAGCCGAGGACAGCAGGCGCAGGTCATTGCAGCGCATGGCCAAGACCCGGCCTTGGATCTGCATGAGCCGATCGCGGTAGATGGGATTGTCCATCACCGGGCGACCATCCAGGGTCTCAGACTTCATCATGTCAGCCAGGGCATTGACCCGGCTCAGCATGGTGTTGGGATCAGCCAGAGAGCCCCGCTCGTGACGCAGGATGGAATTGGCCACCTGCCAGCCCTGCCCCCGCTTGCCGACGATCTGATCCTTGGGGACCCGGACATCGGTAAAGAAGACTTCATTGAAATTGGCGGCGCCGGTCATGTCCACCAGGGGGCGGATTTCAATGCCGGGGGTGTCCATGGAAAACAGCAGGAAGCTGATGCCCTCATGCTTGGCGGCGTCGGGCTCGGTACGCACCAGGCAGAAAATCCAATGAGCCAGGTGGGCTGTGCTGGTCCAGATCTTCTGGCCATTGATCACCCATTCGTCGCCGACAAGTTCGCCCTTGGTGGCTAGGCTGGCCAGGTCACTGCCCGCGTTGGGCTCTGAATAGCCCTGGCACCAAAGCAATTCCCCGCGCAGGGTCGGGCCGATGAACTGGGTCTTCTGCTCTTCGGTTCCCATTTCTAAGAGGGTGGGAACCAGCATGGAGATGCCCTGCCCGCCCATGCCTGGGGAGATCTGAGCCTTGGCGAATTCCTCGGCGATGATCCGCGACTTCAGAATGTCAGGCTCAGCGCCATAGCCACCATAGGCCTTGGGAATGGTGCGGGCCGCATAGCCCTTCTCGATAAGCAAGGCCTGCCAGGCCAAGGGGCTGGGCCCGCCGGGTCGCGGGGCGAGATGCTTATTGGCCTCGATAAAGGCCACGGTCTCGCGCCGAAAAGCTTCATGCTCTGGACTATAGGACAGGTCCATGCGTTTCCCCTTTATCTAGAGGGTGTTCTGATGATCGAGCACCGACCATCGGAACGAAACCCACTCTAACTCGCTGAATTATAGCCTTTTTTACCCTTTTTGATGGTTGCGTCTAATGCAAAAGGGCTTTGGGCACCGTCTTAGTTTCCAGGACCTAGCAGGCGTCCTGCTACTTGCCGAGCACCAGCTCGGGATTGACCGGTCGCGCGCGCTCGGTTGGAACCGGCGCATAGCGAACTTCAAAATGTAGCTGAACCTCAGATACGCCGCCCGTATCCCCGGCAAGACCTAGTTGTTGTCCCTGGACGACTTTCTGCTGCATCTTCACATCAATACGCGCCAGATGGCCGTAGGCGGTCACCCAGCCTTCGGTGTGCTTGACGAGGATCAGATTGCCGAAGCCTGGAACCTGATCGCCCGCATAGACCACATCGCCTGCGGCCGCAGCGCGGATCGCGTCTCCCGAATGGGCGCGGATATTGACGCCGTCATTGCGTTGCCCTGTGCCCTTGGGGCCAAAATCCGAGATCAACTCGCCCTTTAATGGCCAGGCAAAACGCCCCCGGCCGAGGGCCGAAACCTGGGCGTCGGTCAGCGGCGCTGAAACGGTCGGTGAGATGGGTGAAGGATAGGTCGGCCTCTGCGTTACGGGCGGCGGCGTGTAAGGTCTTGGGGTAATCACCGGTGCGGTTGGGCGTTCGTAAGTCGGCGATGTCTTGCTCTCAGGCGGTGCTACTGGGACATTTCGGATGGTTTCACGCACTGGGCCCCGATCTCGGATCGTGTCAGGCAGGGTCAGACGCTTGCCTGGCCGGACCGTCTTTCCGTTCAGGGCGATAAGGGCCTTCGGCGTGGTCGAAAACCGTTTGGCAATCAGGGCAAAGGTATCGCCTTCGACGGGCACATAGGCCTTTAGGGTTTGCGGCGGCCCCTTGAGCACCTTGCCAGGGCGCAAGATGTAAGGCGCTTCAAGATTATTGAGGTCGGCAAACTCTTTGCGGGTCATGCCCATGCCATGGGCAATGGAATCGACAGCATCCCCTCTACGCACGGTGTAGCGGATCGGCTTACCTGTGAATTCTACGACCTTTCCCGTCACGCTCACCTTGGTGGTTGTCGTCGGACGCGCCACAGGCTCTGCAGCTTGTTCGGTCTCAACGGGGAGAGACTTGGTGACCGTCGTGGGACGCGAAATCGGCTTGATGGACGGTGCTGGTGCTTGTGCTGGTGGTGCGTTCGCAGTGCCCTCGTCAGCTTGGTCGCCGGCGACTATGACCTGAATGCGGGTCGGCCCCTTGTCTTTAAACCCGGCCGGCAGGATCAACTTCTGGCCAGACTTCAGTGCTTGGCTGGTTGAAACGTTATTGGCATCTGCCAGCGCCTTAGCAGAGACCGAGAAACGACGGGCGACCGCATAAAGGGTGTCGCCCTGCCCAACGACATAGGCTTTAGCCGAGCTCTTTGGCCCCTTAATCTTATCGCCTGGGTGAAGCCTGTAGGGGGACTTCAACTTGTTTTGTTTGGCGATATCCAGAGGGTCCATGTCCCAATCACGACCAATGGCCGCAAGGGTGTCACCCTTCTTTACCACATGAACCTTTGCCGGGCCTTCAGCTGACACAACCCGCCCCGCAATCGTCGTCTTTGTTTCGGTGCGCGTGACGGATGCCGGCTTAGTTGTCTCTCGAGGCACCGCGGCTTCAGTGAGAGCCCGCGCCTCTACACCCTCAGGTGCTGGGGTTGCAGGCATGACCGGGGTTTCCCGGACGCTGCCGTCAGGCTCAGCCGTAGCGGTCGGCTTCTCCTCATCGGCCACCTTGGGCAATGCGATGGGGAAATTTGGCTTAGGCATCTGGGCCCAAGCAAGGCTGGTGGTAAGGGCGCTCGCCGTTGCGAGGACAAGGGCGGTTCGGGAAAGAAAATGCGTCATCGCCGCTCCGGCAGCAGTTTCGGAATCAGTCGTGGCGTTGCAGTTAACCAATGATGAAAATTAGCATCTTGGCCAACCCACAAGTTTGTAATCTTGAGGCTCAGCTTTCCTTCGCCACGCCGTCCAACAAAGGCACAAAACGGACCTCGGTCATAGCCTCGACCGCGAATCCGCCGTGCCCGTCGGCAGTATAGCGCTTTAACACCTGCACGGGGCCCTTACCGATTGGCGCCACGAGTATGCCATTCGGTTTGAGCTGAGCGAGCAAGGCCACTGGCTCATCTGACGCTGCAGCTGTGACCATAATACGGTCAAAAGGTGCCTGCTCTGGCCAGCCCAGTCCGCCATCGCCAAATTTGGTGACAATATTGGTCAGTTCAAGCTGCTTGAACCGCGACTCGGCCGCCTTCATCAGGGTGCGATAGCGCTCGATCGTATAGACGAGGCGCGAAAGTTTGCTGAGGATTGTGGTCTGATAGCCCGACCCGGTGCCAATCTCCAATACCCGTGCCCGCGGCTCAAGACGAAGTGCCTGGGTCATCAGGCCCACAATAAACGGCTGGCTGATTGTCTGCCCACAGGCGATGGGCAAGGCGGAGTCTTCCCAAACCCGATCCTGAAAGAGATCCGGGGTGAATAGGTCCCGTGGAGTCGATTTTATGGCCTGCAAGACAGCAGTGTCGGTCACCCCTTGGGCTTGTAGACTCGCAATCAAAGTCGATAGGCGAGATGGCACATCTTCCGAGGGTGAGGCCTGATCGGTCATCTTACCCCCTCGGCGGCGCGCCGCCCAGGACCGCCCGCATGGTGTTGACGGTCGCCAAGTGGGTCAGATCAATGTGCAAAGGCGTGACCGAAATCTTGCCATCATAAATGGCGGCAAGGTCGGTTCCGGGTGCCGGTCTGGATTTTTCAGGGCGATAGCCCATCCAGTAATAGGCATTGCCGCGCGTGTCTGTGCGCTTCTCAGCCCTGCGGACCTGCACGTCGCGGAAGGTCTGGCGGGTCACTTCAACCTCTGTGATCGCCTCAATGGCGCGAGAGGGAAAGTTCACATTCATGACCACGTCTTTTGGCCAGCCGATCGCCACCAGTCGCCGAACCAGACCCGGGCCGAAATGTTCTGCTGGCGTATACAAGGGTGCCGTCGACATCTCCTGACCGGAAATGGGCCAGCTCATCTGCGACAGGGCGATGGACGGTATGCCTAGCGCCATGCCCTCAATCGCCCCCGCGACCGTCCCTGACATGGTGACATCTTCAGCCAGATTGGCGCCACGATTGACGCCGGACAGGACAAGATCAGGACGCAGGCCACCCATAAGTTCCGTCACCGCCATCATGACGCAATCGGTGGGCGTGCCTGTGGTCGAAAATCGTCGGTCGGACATTTGGCGTACCCGGATAGGCTCATCCAAGGTTAGGGATCGGCTGGCCCCGGATTGCTCGTATTCTGGGGCGCAGACCCAAATATCATCGGAAAGGACTCTGGCGATCCGCTCAAGCGCCTCAAGGCCCTCGGCATGGATCCCGTCATCATTGGTCAGAAGGATTCTCACCCTTCACCGCCGATATGCGTCAGACCTGGAAGGTAAGGAGGCTAGGCCTGAGGAATTGCGATCCGGCCACTTTCGTCCTGATAGTTT
>CAITHQ010000139.1 GCA_903892305.1 uncultured Alphaproteobacteria bacterium | reverse complement strand
TTCATCCAGATGTTCTCCAACGTGGTGCTCAATATCGATCACCATATCTTTGAAGAGATCCTCGATGAGCATAAGGACCGACTGGAGATCTATGTCGACACCGCCCTGACCGCTGAGGACTGGGAGTCTGTTGTCCACGACTATAAGGCCGTTGTGGAGAAGGAGCGGGGAGAGCCTTTCCCGCAGGACCCACAGGCCCAGCTATGGGCAGCCGTCGGTGCCGTCTTCTCAAGCTGGATGAACGACCGCGCTAAGTTCTATCGCCGCATGCACGACATTCCCGAGAGTTGGGGCACCGCCGTCAACATCCAGTCCATGGTTTTTGGCAATATGGGCGACACCTCTGCGACCGGCGTTGCCTTCACGCGTAACCCATCTACTGGCGAGACGTCGCTCTATGGTGAGTTTCTCATCAATGCGCAGGGCGAAGATGTCGTGGCGGGAATTCGTACGCCACAGGCCCTGACCCGAGCCGCCCGGGAATCCATGGGCGAAAAAGCCCTCTCGATGGAAGAGGCCATGCCAGCGGTGTTTGCCGAGTTTAAGGCGGTCGTTGAACGCCTTGAACGTCACTATCGGGACATGCAGGACATAGAGTTCACCGTTGAAATGGGTCGGCTTTACATGCTGCAAACCCGTAACGGAAAGCGGACGGCAAAGGCGGCACTGAAGATCGCGGTGGATCTGGCGAATGAGGGGCTTATTTCCAAGGAAGAAGCCGTTATGCGCGTCGAGCCCGCCAGTCTCGATCAGCTTCTGCATCCGACGATTGATCCGAATTCACCCCGGGATTTGATCACCTCCGGCTTGCCGGCCTCGCCGGGTGCGGCGACAGGCAAGATTGTATTCGATGCAGACGAGGCTGAGCGCCTTGGCATGGCCGGGGAAGCTGTGATCCTTGTGCGGGAAGAAACCAGCCCTGAGGACATTCATGGCATGCATGCTGCGCGGGGTATTGTGACAGCGCGCGGTGGCATGACCAGCCATGCCGCTGTTGTGGCCCGCGGTATGGGGCGTCCTTGCGTCTCCGGCGCAGGTGAGATCCAGATTGACGAAGGTGCCGGTATCTTCCGGGCGCGGAACCGCATTTTCAAAGCCGGCGACATCATTACGATTGATGGGTCAAAGGGTGATGTCCTCTCAGGTCATGTCCAGATGATCGAGCCTGAGCTGACCGGTGACTTTTCGACCTTGATGGGTTGGGCAGATTTGTCGCGTCGCCTGAAGGTTCGCGCCAATGCAGAAACGCCCCTGGACGCCAGGACAGCCCGCCAGTTCGGGGCAGAGGGCATCGGCCTTTGCCGTACTGAACATATGTTCTTCGATGAGACGCGTATTGCTGCTGTCCGCGAGATGATCCTAGCGGATGATGAAGCCGGGCGTCGTAAGGCTCTGGCCAAGATCCTGCCGATGCAACGGGCGGATTTCGTGGAGATCTTCACGATCATGGAAGGGCTGCCGGTCACGATACGTCTGCTCGATCCACCGCTCCACGAGTTTTTGCCCCATACGGCTGAGGATCTTGAAGCCGTAGCTAAGGCAACAGGGCTGGACGCTGAGAAGCTCCTGCGTCGCGCGAAAGAACTGCACGAAACAAACCCAATGCTTGGCCATCGTGGCTGTCGCCTGGGCGTCTCCTACCCCGAAATCTACGAGATGCAGGTTCGGGCGATCTTCGAAGCCGCCTGTGAAATTGCAGAAGCTGGCCGGACCCCCCCGGTGCCTGAGGTGATGCATCCCCTTGTCGCGAAGGGCGAGGAGATGAATTACTTGCGCAAGCTAACCGATCGGGTGGCGGAGGCTGTCATGGCCGAGCGCGGCCTGCGTATCACCTATCAGGTAGGCACCATGGTCGAATTGCCTAGGGCTGCTCTGCGCGCTGGGGATCTTGCGGAGACGGCCGAATTCTTCTCCTTCGGCACCAATGACCTGACACAGACCACCTTTGGCATCAGCCGTGATGACAGCGGTCGGTTTCTCAATGCCTATATCGAGAAGGGTATTTTCGATAAGGACCCCTTCGTCAGTCTCGACCAGGAAGGCGTTGGCGATCTGATCCGAATTGCTGTTGAGCGGGGCCGCAAGACCCGTCCAGATATCAAGATGGGGATCTGCGGCGAACATGGCGGCGATCCGGCCTCGATCAGTTTCTGCGAAAATGTCGGCTTGGATTATGTCAGCTGCTCTCCCTATCGACTCCCAATTGCGCGATTGGCGGCTGCTCAGGCCGCGATTGGGGAGCGGGAAAAAGATCGGTAGGTTCGGCAAAGGTCGCTTCGCGATTGTCGAATTCGGCGTTTAGGAGCCTTCAGCCATGGCGAACTTTGATCCTGCAGCGGCAACCCAGGCCTATCTGTCAATCTTGACGCCTGACCAGCACGCTAAGGCTGTAGCCTATACCCAGGGCGGGCACTGGCTACTACTCTGGAGTGCGGTGGTCAGCATTATTTCAGGTATTCTAGTCCTGAGATCAGGCATCTTGCCTCGGCTTCGCAACTGGGTCGAAGCTTCGCGCGCCAAACCCATCCGGGCGATCCTGCTCATCGTGATGGTCGATGCCCTCATTGAATCTGTGATCGCTCTGCCATGGGATATTTACGCCCATTGGTGGCGGGAAAAGTCCTATGGGCTAACGAGCCAGGCTTTTGGCGGCTGGATGGGCGAGTGGGCCTTGACCAACGTCCTGTCCCTTCTTGTGACCCCCCTGTTGATTTTGGGACTCTATGTGCTGATCCGGCGCGCCAAATCGACCTGGTGGCTTTGGGGCTCACTGATGTCGGCTGCAGTCCTGGTGGTTGTCATGGTGATCAGTCCGGTCGTCATCGAGCCTCTGTTCAACAAGTATACGCCTGCGCCCCCAGGCCCTGTGCGGGATGCTGTTGCCGAGATGGCAAGGGCCAATGGCGTGCCTTCAGATAAGATTTTCATCTATGACGGCTCCAAGCAGTCCAACAGGTATACGGCCAATGTCTCTGGCCTATTTGGGTCTGCGCGCGTGGCCATGAGTGATGTCATGTTCAAGAAGGACGCCGACCTTGCCGAGGTCAGGGGCGTCGTCGGCCATGAAATGGGACATTATGCGCACCACCATGTCCTGTGGTTTTCGGCAGCCTATGTGCTGATTGCCCTGGTCGGTTTCTTCGCTGTGGATCGACTGTTTCCGCAGGTTCTCAAATGGACCGGTGCCAAGGGTGTTGAAGGCATATCTGACCCGGCGGGTTTCCCTGTTTTCGGAATTATCCTGACCTGCCTGGCCCTGGCTTCAACGCCAATTCGGGTCACGATGATCAGGCTTGGCGAAAGCGATGCGGATAGGTTCTCGCTCGAGCGGGTCAATGAGCCTGACGGCCTGTCAAAAGCCCTAGCCAAGACCATCGAATATAGAGCGGCCTCACCCGGTCGTCTCGAGGAAGCGCTGTTCTATGATCATCCAGCCGTCAGCCGGCGCATCCGTACAGCCATGAACTGGAAGGCCGCGCATGGGGCGAATTTGCCGCCTGAGGTGGCTCGTCCCTAGCGCTTCCTGACGAAAACTGTCCCAGCAGAATAGCCTGCTCCGAAAGAGCAGATAAGTCCGAGCTCACCCGTCGCAAAGTCTGCGTTGGCAGAATGGAAGGCGATCACCGAACCGGCCGACGACGTATTAGCGTACTCGTCCAGGATGATGACGTTTTCCTCGCGACTGGGATCTCTTCCTAGGACCTTGCGGCCGATCATTTCATTCATGTTGATGTTGGCCTGATGCAGCCAAAGGCGCTTCAGGGACGTTGGATCCAACCCCAGGTCTGAAGCGTGCGCGAGGATCATTTCCGACACCATGGGAACCACTTCGCGGAAGACCTTACGACCTTCTTGTACGAAGAGCTTATCCTTGGCACCGACGCCCTCAGGGGCGGCACGGTTCAGAAAACCGAAATTATTGCGGATATTGTTGGAAAATTGGGTCTTGAGGCGGGTGCCCAAGATGTCCCAACCCCCATTTGCCAAGTCAGAGCGTTCGACGATGATCGCTGTGGCCACGTCACCAAAAATGAAGTGGCTGTCGCGATCGCAAAAATTCAGGTGCCCGGAGGTGATTTCAGGATTCACCACCAGGACCGCTCTGGCGGAGCCTGATGCGATATAATCCACTGCGGTTTTGATACCGAAGGTTGCTGAGGAACAGGCGACATTCATGTCAAATCCAAAGCCTTCAATGCCCAGCACCTGCTGGATTTCGATGGCCATGGCTGGATAGGCGCGCTGCATGTTCGAAGCCGCGCAAATGACAGCATCGATCTGGCTTGCGTCCTTACCCCAACGTGCCAAGGCATCGCGCGCGGCGGCAACACCGATTTCGGCCATGATCGAGGGCTCGTCATTGCTACGCTCAGGCAAGATTGGACGCATGATCTTGGGATCGATAATGCCGGTCCGGTCAATCACGTGGCGTGATTTGATACCAGACGCCTTTTCGATGAAGGCCTCTGAGGAGGGCGTAAGGGCTTCCCTTTCCCCAGCGGTGATCGCCATGGCGTGCTCGTCATTATAGGCCTCCACATAGGCGTTAAACGCCACGACCAGTTCGGCATTGGAGACGGTCTGGGGCGGCGTATAGAGCCCAGTTGCGGCAATGACGGCTGAATGCATGAGAACGCTCCGCGAAGTTCGAATAGAAAGTGACTCTTCAAATTACCAGATAGCATCGTTTGCCGAAACGGCTGAAAGCGCAGGCGTGCGCTTTCAGTGCGGCTGGCAAGGCCGCCGAATTTTCGTTGAAAACTGGGCGCTCGAGATGGCCGGTAGCTCTTTATCTCATCTTAATATGGCCAGAGTAACATGTTGAAAAATGAGAAGAATGTGACCTTATGTCCTTCCGAAATATGTTCTGCCCGTATCTGGGAGCGCTTGCGCGGCTGAGGCCTTTCCTGACTGCCTTCATTAGGCAGCAGGGTGCTAATGTCGCGATGATGTTTGCCCTGGCCTTTCCTGCAGTCATGCTTTTGGCGGGGGGAGTGGTCGACCTGAGCAATAACGACAGTGTTCACAGTCATATACAGGGTGCGGCAGATTCAGCGGCACTGGCGGGGGCCAAGGCTGCCAATGATTATCTGGCTGTAAATGGTGCAGGTGCTCAACAGATACTAGCAGCAAAGACGCTCAGTAATGATGTGGCTGCGCGATATATCTCAGCAAACCTGCGCGGTGTTAGACTGCAATCGGCCCCCAGCGTGACTGTGGCAACGGACATCGTCGTGCGCAGTATTAAGACGTCTGTCGACATTTCCGGCGCGACGCCAACCATGCTTCTTGGCCTAGTCGGGCTGAGCACCTTACCGGCAAATGCTCACGCTGTTAGCGGTGCCAACCCGGGCTCGATGCCCTATTATCAGGTTATTTTCTTGGTCGACGTGTCTGGGTCAATGTCGATTGGGGGGACCCCACAGGCCATTAACGCTCTGAAGGCGAACGGACAGATCCAGTGTGCGTTTGCCTGTCATGACCCAAATCACTATTATTCAGGCGTCGATCGTCGTGAACTAGCACGTAATGCGGGGATCAAACTGAAAATCGATTTTGTAAACGATGCTATCGAGAAGTTTGTCACAGAATTGATGGCCTTTGACACGGGCGCAGTGGAGGCTGGCCACTTCTCAATTGGCGTCAATACCTACAGCACGACCTTCAAAACCCTGCTGGCACCGACCTCTACCCTCAGCGCCGCAAAGTCCATGGCCAACACGATTGACATCGACCCCGTAACGCCAAGCAGCACGGGCTGGGGGTATACCTACACGGCGGACGCGCTCACCAAGACAAGGCTAAATCTGCAGAATGTGGGCGATGGTTCCTCGGCAAGCAGCAAGAGGACGTTTGTCGTGTTCCTGACGGATGGCATCCAGGACCTTGCCGCGCCAGGTACACTTTACTCGCGTACAACTGGTGTAGAATTTGGCCAAGAATGTGCAGCGCTTAAAGCGCAGGGGGCCAGTGTCTTTGCCATACAGGCGCGCTATAACCCCATGATGGACCAGCAGTCTTACGTGGATCTAGTTTCTCCTTATACTGCCCAGATTTCACCAACGCTCGAAGGGTGCGCTTCCGGGCCGTCGTATTATTTCCTTGCCAGCGATGGTCCAGGTATTCAGGCCGCTGTGGACTCGAGCTTTGATGAGATCACGCGGGCTATCAACCTGAAACTGGCTCACTGAACCCGTTCTATGTCGCTTTCGTTGTAGCGGTTGTGCCAAATTCCCGTCATGGCCCTGGTGCCGGTGCCCAGGAAAGTGCCGCTCTGGCTATATTTTCATGTTATCTTCCGTGGCTTACTGACCAAGAGTGAGGTTCAGGTCTGAAATGAAAGCTCCGGCACCAATCGGCATCATTGAAGGCTATTATGGTGAGCCTTGGTCATGGGCGGCGCGGGCGGAGCAGGTTTCCTTCCTGCAACCCCATGGTCTGCAGTTCTATATGTACGCCCCGAAGGCGGACGCCTTCCTACGCAAGCGCTGGCGCGAGCCGCATCCCGACGATCAAGCTCAATCCATCGCCGACTTCGCCGCCCATTGTCGGCGGTCTGGGGTTCGGTTTGGCGTAGGTTTAAGCCCCTTCGAACTCTATCGGGACTTCAACGCTCAGGCGCAGGCGGATCTCGGCGCCAAGCTCAAACATCTCGAGAGCTTGGGGATAGAAGAGCTCGGCATCTTGTTTGACGACATGCGCGGTGATCTTCCAGGATTGGCAGAGACCCAAATTCGCATTGTTCACTGGATAGCAGAACGCACGTCGGTCAAGCGCCTGATCATGTGCGGAACTTATTATTCCGACGATCCAAACCTAGACTCCGCCTTCGGGATAAGGCCGCCGGGATATCTACAAGACATTGGAGCCGGATTGGCACCTGAGATCGGGATATTTTGGACTGGTGAAGAGGTGTGCAGCCGTGAATATAGCACTGCTCATCTCGCTCGGGTCGGTGATGCTCTGCGCCGGAAGCCCGTTCTCTGGGACAATTATCCTGTCAATGACGGCCCAAGGATGTCGCCTTACCTCTTCATCCGCTCGGTAACCGGCCGCCCAGCATCGATCCGTCCCCATTTGGAAGCGCATGCCGTCAATCCCGCCCTGCAACCGGTCCTGTCGCGTATCCCGTTTTTGAGCCTGGTGGAGAGTTATGCCCAGGGCGACGACTATCAGTACCTGCAGGCTTTCAATCGCGCTTCTGCCGCCGTGCTGGGTCCAGATATCGCTGCCAGGGTTCAGCGCCATCTTGTCTTGCTCAATGATTGGGGCCTGGACAATCTGGGTGACACAGCGACGGCCCTGAGAGCGCGGTATGCCGCCTATGACCATCCGGGAGCCCGAGAGATTGTTGACTGGCTTGATGGCCGATGGCGCATGACCCGCGATATGATGACTCACGGCTAGAGCCTATTCCGAGTCCTTGAGGCGCTAGTGTCAGAGGTGCCAGGCCTTTAGCTGGCGTAGGCGTCGATCCTTGCCAGATGCGTTTGGATCTCTGAGGGGGACAGGAAGGACCCTGTGAAGCTGTTCTTTGCCAGCAGGATGATCTCACTACGACTCAGGCTCAGGGCCGCTGCTGTCTGGCGCCAGTTTTCGCCGAGATAGCCGCCGAAATAGGCGGGATCGTCGGAATTGATGGTGGCCTTTAAGCCAAGATCAAGCATGCGTTTCAAGGGATGGACCTTCAGGTCATCCACGACACAGAGCTTAAGGTTGGATAGGGGGCAAACCGTCAGGGTCATACCTTTAGCGGCAAGGCGCGCGACAAGCTTTTGATCCTCGAGCGCGCGGTTCCCGTGATCGATTCGGTCTACGTTCAGCAGATCCAGGGCCTCCCACACATAGTCCGGCGGACCTTCTTCACCGGCGTGCGCCACAAGCTTTAAGCCTCGCTCCCGCGCTGCTTTGAAGACCCGGGCAAAGCCGGAGGGTGGAAAACCCTTCTCTGATGAGTCCAGACCAACGCCGACTATACGGTCAAGCCAGGGCTCGGCCATTTTGAGCGTCGCCAACGCGGCATCTTCTGGAAGATGTCGCAGGAAGCAGAGGATGAGCTTTGACGTCACGCTAAGATTTTGCTCGGCCCAGGCCATGCCGCTTAGCAATCCTCCAGCGACAACGGCGAATGGCACGCCTCGGTCAGTGTGGGTCTGAGGGTCGAAAAAAATCTCGGCATGGACGCCACCATCTGCGGCCAATCTCGTGAAATAGGCGACGGCTAGATCGTGGAAGTCTTCTTCTGTCAGCAGGACCTGAGCCCCTTGGTAGTAAATATCCAGGAAGTCCTGCAGGTTTCCGAAGGCATAGGCAGAGCGAACGGCTTCAACGCTGCTGAAGGGCAGAGAAACCTTATTGCGCCGGGCCAGAGCGAACATCAGTTCGGGTTCGAGACTGCCCTCGATATGCAGGTGAAGTTCAGCCTTGGGCAGGCCTTTGATGAAGGCGTTCATGGCGCGACCTTTTGAGACGAGCAAGGAAAAGCCCCGGAGTCGCCTCCGGGGCCCCTGGCTGATTCAGTAATGCTTAGTCCGCTAGTTCAGGCGCAGACTTTCTGGACTTTCTTGCAGGGCGCTCCACGACCGGAGCCCCAGGCTCGCGCCCCTCTTCTTCGATTTCAAAGGCCAGCTTGCTGTCCTTCAGCACCACCTTGACGTGACCGCCCTTGACTAGCTTGCCGAAGAGAATTTCGTCGGCGAGCGGCTTCTTGATGTGTTCCTGAATGACACGCGCCAGGGGGCGCGCGCCATAGAGTTCGTCAAAGCCGTTCTTGGCCAGCCAGTCTGCAGCTTCGTCGGTTGTTTCGATGGTGACGTGGCGATCGGCCAGTTGGGCCTCTAGCTGCATGATGAACTTCACAACGACCTGGCGGATGATGTCGGGGGTCAGGGCGCGGAACTGCACAACAGCGTCCAGCCGGTTGCGGAATTCTGGAGTGAACAGACGCTTCAAGGCCTCATCAACCTCGTCGTCCTGTTTGCCGCGACCAAAACCGATGGAATTGCGCTGTGCATCGGAAGCACCGGCATTTGTCGTCATGATCAAGACGACATTACGGAAGTCTACCTTCTTGCCATTGGCGTCGGTCAGTGAACCGTGATCCATCACTTGCAGCAAGATATTGAAAACATCCGGATGGGCTTTTTCGATTTCATCCAGCAGGACCACGCAGTGCGGGTGCTGGTCTACGGCGTCAGTCAGCAGTCCTCCCTGGTCGAAGCCCACATAGCCAGGAGGGGCCCCAATCAGGCGGCTGACCGTATGGCGCTCCATATATTCGCTCATGTCGAACCGCATGAGTTCTATGCCCATGGTCGAGGCCAGTTGACGGGCAGTTTCTGTTTTGCCCGTGCCCGTGGGGCCGGAGAACAAATAGCAGCCAATGGGTTTGGTTGGATCGCGCAGGCCGGCCCGCGCCATCTTCATGGCTGCAGACAGCTGATCGATAGCGTTGTCCTGACCATAGACCGCGCGCTTCAGGTCTTCGTCCAACTGCTTGAGGGCTTCGGTGTCAGACTTGGAGACAGACTTCGGCGGAATGCGGGCGATCTTGGCCACGACGGCTTCAACCTCCTTAACGCCAATGCTCTTCCGACGCCGGCTTTCCGGTAGCAGCATCTGGCTGGCACCGGCTTCATCAATGATATCGATCGCCTTGTCCGGCAGCTTACGGTCGGTGATGTAACGGGCCGACAGCTCCACCGCCGCCTTGATGGCATCGTTGGTGTATTTGAGCTTATGAAATTCCTCATAGTAGGTCTTCAGGCCCTTGAGGATCTTGATGGTGTCCTCGATGGTCGGCTCGTTGACGTCGATCTTCTGGAACCGGCGCACCAGGGCGCGGTCCTTTTCGAAGTGCTGGCGGAACTCTTTGTAGGTGGTTGAGCCCATGCACCGCAGTGTGCCCGAGGCCAAGGCGGGCTTCAGGAGGTTCGAAGCATCCATGGCTCCGCCTGAGGTCGCGCCTGCCCCGATGACCGTATGAATTTCATCGATAAACAGGATGGCGTCGGGATGGTTTTCCAACTCCTTCATCACCTGCTTGATCCGCTCTTCGAAGTCACCCCGATAGCGCGTGCCAGCTAACAGCGAGCCCATATCCAATGAGAAGATCGTCGCGCCGGCTAGAACCTCAGGAACCTGCTTATTGATGATCTTGCGGGCCAGTCCTTCAGCGATAGCGGTCTTCCCGACTCCGGGATCACCGACCAGTAGGGGGTTGTTCTTCGTGCGCCGGCAGAGGATTTGGATACACCGCTCAACCTCGGGCATGCGGCCGATGAGGGGGTCTACCTTTCCCTGCTTGGCCTTCTCATTGAGATTGACGCAATAAGCGTCTAGGGCCTCGCCACCGGTCTTTGTATTGGGCTTTTCATCATCATCGGCACCCTTCACGGGCTTTGATTCACTGGCACCCGCCTTTTTGGCTATGCCGTGGGCGATATAGTTGACCGCATCATAGCGGGTCATGTCCTGCTCTTGCAGGAAGTAAGCCGCATGGCTTTCGCGTTCTGAGAAAATAGCGACCAGGACATTTGCACCGGTCACGTCTTCCCGACCGGAGGACTGAACATGAATGACCGCGCGCTGGATGACTCGCTGGAAACTGGGGGTCGGCTTGGCGTCTTCGCCATCGTCAACCACCAGGGACCGCAATTCATTGTCCACATAATTGGTAAGGGTGGTCTTGAGCGCTGCGAGATCTACATCGCAGGCTTTCATGACCCCGATCGAGTCTTCATCATCGATCAATGACAGCAGCAAATGCTCCAGAGTTGCATATTCGTGCTTCCGCTGGGTGGCGAATGCGACGGCGCGATGGAGCGAGTCTTCGAGTTGGCGCGAGAATGACGGCAAGGTCGCCTAGTCCTTTTCCATGGTGCATTGAAGCGGATGTTGGTGCCGTCTAGCAGTCTCAATAACTTGAGCCACCTTGGTTTCCGCCACTTCGTAGGTATAAACGCCGCACACACCAACACCGTGTTGGTGGACATGCAGCATGATTTCAGTCGCCTCTTCACGAGACTTATGAAAATACTGCTCCAAGACGTACACTACGAATTCCATCGGCGTGTAATCGTCGTTTAATATCAACACTCTGTAGAGCGAAGGCTTTTGGGTCTTCGTCTTTGTCTTGGTGATCACCGTCGTACGGTCGCCCGTCGCCTGATCACCTTGCTTACGCTCGGCCATCGAACAGGTCTCCAAACGGCACCTTTGCCGCTCCTGCGTTCTAATTAGATATGGAATCTGGCGCAGTTTGAAAGGGTTGAATTCATTTCAGGCTGATAGTTCGTGTGGACGGTCTGAAAATTGAGCTCTGAAGCTTCTCCTCATCAGGATATCGAAGCCTCGATTTCAATCGGTCTCAGACGCCTTCCGGTTCAGCGCGCGCCCAGAGGTCAATGCTGTAGCGCCGAATCGCGCGCGAAGCGCATCGGCAGTTTTTTCGCTGGCCAGGCTGCGCTTTTCGGCTTCTCCGAAGAAATCTCCTTCGACAGAGCCCGCCTCAACGAGCTCAGAAATACCGACGCCGATAAGACGAAAAGCCCTGCGCGCGGGGCCGCTGCCGAGTTCCGCTCTTAGAAGTTCGCGTCCAATCCCCAAAATTGTCTTCGCGGTTTGAGTTGGAACGGGGAGGGCGCGCCGGCGAGTCAGGATTTTGAAGTCGTCACCGCGCAGCTTGAGGGTAACCACTCGGCCAGCGAAATTCGAACTGCGGGACAGTCTGCCGACCTTCTCAGCGAGGGGGGCCAACTGATCGTCAAGATCGTCATAGTTTTTCAGGTCGTGATTGAAGGTGGTTTCAGCGCTGATGGATTTACGCACCTGATTGGGATCCACAGGCCGATGATCTTCGCCTTGAGCGAGGCGATGTAGCCGAAGGCCATTTTGGCCAAATGTTTTGGCAAGTGTCTTTAAGTCGGTGCGGGCAATGTCGCCGACTGTGGTCAATCCCCCAGCCTCCAGACTTCGAACCATGGCCGGGCCCACGCCAGGCAAGATCGCCACAGGCCGTGTTGCGAGAAAGGTTTTGGATTCATCCTGACCAATGACCGAAAACCCCCTCGGTTTGTCGAGGTCCGAAGCGATTTTCGCCAGAAACTTATTTGGGGCGAGCCCAATAGACACTGTAATCCCGACCTCGGCCTCGATCTGGCCCTGCAGTCTGGCTAGGGTGATCGCTGGAGGGGTGCCATGCAGGCGCGATGTACCTGAAAGGTCCATCCAGGCTTCGTCCAGTGAGAGCGGCTGAACCAGGGGGGTTAGATCGCGCATCATCGCCATGATGCGTTTGCTCTCCGTGCGGTACTTCTGGAAATCGGGTTTAATCACGATGGCCTGAGGGCAGGCTTTCAATGCCTGGAACATCGGCATGGCCGAGCGAACACCGGATATGCGCGCAATATAGCAGCAGGTTGTGACGACACCTCTGGCTCCACCACCCACAATGACCGGCTTGTCCCGGAGTTCCGGCCGATCTCGTTTTTCAACCGACGCATAAAAGGCGTCACAGTCCATGTGGGCGATGGAGAGGGTGAGCAGTTCGGAATGGCGCACGAGCCTGGGGGAGCCGCAGGCGTGGCACCGCCGATCCATGCTGCCGCAGTGATAGCAATCGCGGCAGAGCCCCATCATGGTTGTCTATCGCTCATGTCTGTCGAATTCAATTTTGAGCCCACGCAGTTTATCTACGGTCTGATTTTGTTTCCAATGCCCTAGGCCTTTGACTAGGAAATCGCAGTCTCGATCGCCGCACGCAGCACGCTCCAGTCGTCTATTCTGCGATGAAGTTCGGTATTGGCGGGCGCAAGTGGGCGCAAGCGAGGGTCAGCGACCATCTGAAAACGCGAAATCTCTGGAGCATGCTTGGCAACTGAGTCCAAGTTCGACAGCATGTCGTCGATAAACGCCACTGGGCCGGACACCTGTTTGGCCAGGGCTGCTGACAGGGGCCCTTTGGGGCCGCTATTTAGGATCAGCGGATAATCCATCCTATGGCGGCCCAGCCACCGGGCCCGTGCCAGTCTAGCCTGGCCGGGAGCATTGGTCAGGATCACAATATTGGCGATCTTGGAAAGGTCATGCAAAGCCTCTCTTCCCCCCTCGGCCAAGGCCATGTCCCCGGCCGCATAGCGGAAAAAGTTGTCGAAATGGGTTCTGCCTAGGTCAATATCGAGATGCTCTGTTTCGCCTGGGCGGTAGATATTTTGGAACAAGGCAAACCGGTCCAGCCGGAACTCAAGACCCTGTAAGGCTAGGTAGTCAGCGAAACCCTGCATAAACAGGCCGAGCACCTCATCTACATCTACAATGACAAGGGGACGAGATCGAACCACACCCATGGCTGCCAGATCAGGACTCTTAACCGGGATGTCGGTATTTTCTGACACATCGTCTCCAGCGCGACTAACGTGAGTTTAAGGATATCCGTGTGATTAATTGCGAAATCGTGGGGTTCAGGCGAGAATCGCTTGAATTCGAGTGCATCGACGGAACTTAAATGGTCAAGAAAATCCTCATCGTCGAGGATAACGAGCTCAACATGAAACTCTTTCATGATTTGCTCGATGCTCAGGGTTATCAGACTCTGCAGACCCGTGAGGGATTGCAGGCTTTATCGATTGCGCGTGAACATCGCCCCGATCTGATCCTGATGGATATCCAGTTGCCTGAGATTTCAGGTCTTGAGGTCACAAAATGGCTCAAGGAAGACGACGACCTCGCATCCATTCCGGTCGTGGCGGTTACAGCCTTCGCCATGAAGGGCGATGAAGAACGGATACGGGAAGGCGGCTGCGAGGCTTATATCTCGAAGCCTATCTCTGTTTCACATTTCCTCGAAACCATTCGCAGACTTTTGGAATAGCCCCCATGACCGCGCGAGTCCTCGTCGTCGACGATATCGAGGCCAATGTCAGGTTGCTCGAAGCCAAGCTAACGGCTGAATATTATGAAGTTCTGACCGCGTATGATGGGCCGACGGCGCTCGCCAGGGCCGCAGCAGATAAGCCTGATATCGTCCTACTCGATGTGATGATGCCTGGAATGGACGGGTTTCAGGTTTGCCGCAGGCTAAAGGATGACCCAGAGACCCGGCATATTCCCGTTGTTCTGGTAACAGCCCTGGATGGTCGCTCAGACCGTATTCTAGGCCTAGAGGCGGGGGCAGATGAATTTCTGACCAAGCCTATCGATGACGTCATGCTTTTTGCTCGAGTGCGTAGCCTGACCCGCCTGAAGATGGTCATTGACGAGCTGCGCGAGCGTGAAGCGTCTGGTCGGCGGATCGGCGTCATTGCCGGAGCCTCAGCAAGACTTGGGGGCACGGGTGGTCGCATTCTGATTGTCGATGACAATGAGCGTCAAGCCGGCCGAATCGCTTCGGAACTCTCGATTGAGCATCGGCCCATTGTCGAAAGTGATCCGGAAAAGGCTTTTATCTCTGCCAAGGGCCCTGTTGACCTGATCATTATCAACGCTACGGCCACCACCTTTGACGGGCTTAGGCTCACAGCTCAGATCCGGTCCGAAGAAGCGACCCGCCACCTGCCGATTTTGGCTGTGGTGGATTTCGACGACCGCACCCGGCTTGTCAAAGCCTTGGATTTGGGCGTCAGTGATATCCTAGCAAAGCCCATTGACCCGCAGGAACTTGCGGCGCGGGCGCGGACCCAGATCAAGCGGAAACGCTATACAGAGTATCTTCGCGACAATCTCGATCACTCTCTAGAACTTGCTGTCACAGATCAGCTCACGGGCCTGCATAATCGACGCTATATGGCTGGCCAGTTGGACGCCCTGGTGAAGCGAGCTGTGCTGGGCGGCGACCCAGTTTCGGCCTTGATGATCGACATCGATTTCTTCAAGCGCATCAATGACAATTATGGTCACGATGTCGGCGATGAAGTCTTGAGTGAGTTTGCTGTGCGCCTAGCCTCAAATGTCCGGGCGATCGATATTCCGTGCCGGTATGGGGGTGAGGAATTTGTCGTGGTTATGCCAGATACGCAACTTGGAGACGCCGAGCGTATTGCCGAACGGATCCGGCGGCATGTAGCGGGGTCTCCGTTCCGCGTGATGGGTGGATCTGAACTGCTCAGCGTCACGATTTCCATTGGCGTCGCGGCGACGTTTGGTGGCGACGATAAGCCAGAAATGCTGCTAAAGCGGGCTGACGAGGGGGTCTATGAGGCCAAGGCCCAAGGGCGAAACAAAGTGATCGCTAAAGCTGCGTAATAAGAACAGCTGTAGGCCTAGACATAGAAAAAGCGCCCGACCTAACGGTCCGGGCGCTTCTTTTTGACCCGTAGGATGGTGTTGAACCTACTTGATCTTGCCTTCTTTGAATTCCACGTGCTTGCGGATGACCGGGTCATACTTCCGCATGACCAGCTTTTCGGTCTTGGTGCGCGCATTCTTCTTCGTCACATAGAAAAAGCCGGTGTCTGCCGACGAATTCAGACGAATCTTGATTGAGGCGGGCTTCGCCATGATCGATCCTTGGGCGGGGCCGGACGCGGGGTCGCGACGGCGGGTGTTCTAAAGAGCGGCGGAAAATACGAATCCCCGCGTCAAAGTCAATGGCGCGCTACAGAACTCTTGGTTTTGTTGGCCCCATGCGGAAGCGCATGTAGGGAATAGGCCGCTCAGGTTCTTCAAGACGGGCCTCCGCCTCCTTGATCACCGAACGGGTCACCATGGGAAGATTGAGCTCCAGGGCCTCTTCAAATTCGAACCAGGCAATCTCTTCCAGTTCCCCACAATCGGGCTGACGGTC
>CAITHQ010000138.1 GCA_903892305.1 uncultured Alphaproteobacteria bacterium | reverse complement strand
TGAACGACGCTATCGCCAAGGCCATAGATGCAAGCTTTGCCAACTCCTCGGCAGAGACCTCTACGGTGGATGAAAAGACTTTTGCCCGCGCATTCCTCAAGCAGGCGGGGGATCTGAACTTCATTGTCACCATGGTGGTGGCAGCGGCCTTCACAGCCATTCTGATGATCGTCAGCACGACCCTGGTCTCGGCCATGCGGGAGCGGACCAAGGAAATTGGCGTCATGAAGACCCTTGGCTTTTCCAGCCCGCGGGTCCTGCGCATGGTTCTGGGGGAGGCCCTCTTACTCTCGACCATGGGCGCTGTGCTGGGATTGGGGGTTTCGGCCTTGATCCTAAAGGGGCTCGCCAAGTCTCCGGCCGGCGCGCAGTTCGGCGATCTCTCCATGGCCCCCATAGTGGCTTTGAGCGGCTTGTTGCTTGCCATTACGCTTGGGCTTGTGACCGGGGCCATCCCGGCCGTTTCGGCCTTGAGGATGAGCATTATTGACGCCCTGAACCGGCGCTAGGGAGACCAGAGATGAGCCTGCTTCGACAGACCGGTTCCGTGATCGCCTTGAATGTGCGGTCCATTCCGCAGCGCCTTTGGATGTCCTTGGCCACCGTGGTTTCGGTAGCCCTGGTCGTAGCTGTGCTGTTGGGATTCCTATCCCTGGCCAATGGCTTCAATCAGACCCTCAAGGGGTCTGGGGCGACGGATGTGGCCATAGTCCTGAGAGATGGCGCAGAGGCGGAACTCAACAGTTCCATGTCCAAGGAGCAGTCAGACCTGCTGGGCCAAGGCCCCGGGGTCAAGGCTGGGCCTGACGGCAGCCCTCTGGTGTCATCGGAGCTCATGCTGGTGGTCGACGGGATCAAGAAGTCCTCGGGCACCAAGGCCAACATGCCCATGCGCGGCATTGGCCCCGACGGTCTCCTGGTCCGCAAGCAGGCCAAGATCACACAAGGCCGGATGTTCACCCCTGGCTCCAACGAGATCGTGGTTGGTGCTGGCCTTCTTCGTGAATTCGCCGGGTTCGAAATGGGCAAGACCATTCGGTTCGGCACTCAAAACTGGAAGGTGGTGGGGGTATTCGAGGCCCCCGGCACTGTGTTTGAGTCCGAGCTTTGGGCCGACGCGCCGGTGGTTCAAAGCCTGTTCAACAGGGGCACCTCATTCCAAACCGCGCGGGTCGTCCTGACGAGCCCTGCAGCCATGCCAGCCTTTGAAAAGTATGTGAAGGATGAGCCGCGCCTGCAGCTCAAGGCGCAAAGCGAACTGAATTTCTACGCCGCCCAGGCGGAACGCTCGGGCTTGTTGATCAAGTATTTCGGCTGGCCGCTTGGGATCATCATGGCCATTGGTGCCCTGGCTGGAGCGCTCAACACCATGTACGCCTCGGTCTCGAGCCGCGCCGCAGAGATTGCCACCTTAAGGGTTATCGGCTTTTCCGGGTTTTCTGCCTTTATGGGAACCATGGTGGAGGCCTTAGTGCTTTCGGCTCTGGGTGCTTTGCTTGGGGTCGCGATCTGCGCTGTCGGGTTTAACGGCCTGTCGGCGTCGACCCTGGGTGCCGGCTTTACCCAGGTGGCCTTCCGCCTGCAGATTGGTCCGCAAATCATCAGTCAGGCCGTGACTTTGGCGCTGATCATTGGCCTGATCGGCGGGATTTTCCCAGGCTGGCGCGCCGCCCGACAAAAGCCCCTCTTGGCCCTAGCGGCCTAGTGGATCACCCGCCACCGCCACACCAGGGGAGGGCGGTGGTCGCTTGTAAGGTCCTGCCGTCCAATAGACTGCGGAACTGCCATTTGGTTTCAGAAGCACCGCTCAATGCCAATGTCGGGAGCTTTGCCCTGCAACTGGTTCGAAACTTTCATGTTCCGCCAGGCGACCCGCGGGTGAAGAATGGTCAGATCACCATTCACCTGCAGTTCAAGATGCCAGAGGCCGGAGACCAGTGATAAAATGTTTCCGTTGACGTAAACGTCATCTTCCCAAGGCTCAGACGTTTCGCTATGGATGCATTGCTTATTTTTACGCTGTAGGCGTACGCGTCAGGGAGCCCCGACATGAACCTCGACTTTTCTGCGGAAGACAATGCGTTCCGGCTCGAAGCCCGGACATTCATCGCTGAGAACTACCCCAAAGTCCTGCGGGAGAAGCAGGACCGCGGCGAGACCCTTTCCAAGGAAGACCATCTCTCCTGGCATCGTATTTTGGCCAAGAAGGGTTGGTCGACGCCATCGTGGCCCGTCGAATTGGGCGGAACCGACTGGACCCCGACCCAGAAGTACATCTGGTCCGAAGAGCAGGCCCTGGCCGACACCATTGGCATTTTGCCCTTCGGTGTCGCCATGCTGGCCCCCGTCCTCTACACCTTCGGAACGCCGGAACAGAAAGCCAAGTTCCTCCCAGATATTCGGGACGGCAAAATCTGGTGGTGCCAGGGTTATTCCGAGCCTGGCGCAGGCTCAGACTTGGCCAGCCTGAAGACCAAGGCCGAACGCTTCACCGCCGATGACGGCAAAGAATACTATCTGGTCAACGGCCAAAAGACCTGGACCACCCTGGGCCAGCACGCCGATTGGGGTTTCTTCCTGGTCCGCACAGACCCGGACTCCAAGCCACAGTCGGGTATCAGCTTCCTGCTCATCGATATGAAATCACCGGGCATTGAAGTCCGCCGGATCACGACCCTGGAAGGTGGTCATGAGGTCAACGACGTCTTCCTGGACAATGTGAAGGTGCCGGTGGAGAACCGTATCTTCCACGAGAACCAGGGCTGGACCTGCGCCAAGGCCCTTCTGGCTCATGAACGTTCCGGCATTGCGGGGGTCGCTCGATCCAAGCGTGGCCTGGAGCGGATCCGCGAAATGGCGTCGACAGAAATGTCGGATTTGGACGGCTCTCTGCTGATGGACCCATTCTTCCGCCGGAAGATCGCCGAACTGGAAATCGATCTGACAGCCTTGGAATTCACTGAATTGCGTACGCTTGCCGGCGAAAGCAGCGGCAAGGGTCCAGGTCCTGAGAGCTCCATCCTCAAAATCAAGGGGACGGAAATTCAGCAACGCCTGACCGAGCTGGCACTCGAGGCAGCGGGTCATTATGGCGCGCCCTTCCTGGGTGAAACGGGTCACAACTCCGGGGTTGGGCCGCTTCATGCCCTCGACACCGCCGGGGATTACTTCAATACGCGCAAGACCTCGATTTACGGTGGATCCAACGAGATCCAGCGGAACATCATCGCCAAGATGGTTTTGGGCATCTAAGACCCTTCGAAACACCGAAAACCCACGAAATGCCGCCTCGTCACGGACGGGGCGGCGAACGACCCGAGGAAACCATGGATTTCAGCTTCACCGACGAACAGTCCATGCTGCGCGACACTGTCGCCAGCTATCTGGCCGACAATTACAGCTTCGATCAGCGGCGCGCGGCCCTCAAGGCCGAGCCGGGCTGGCGTCCTGATGTCTGGAAGGCCTTTGCCGATGAGCTAGGCATTTTGGGTGCGGCCTTCTCTGAAGAGCAGGGCGGCCTGGGTGGCGGCTACACAGAAAACATGGTCGTCATGGAAGAGCTCGGGAAGTCCCTCGTGGTCGAACCCTATCTCCAGACGGTTGTGATCGGCGGCGGCTTCCTGAAGCACGGCAAGCCAGCAGGCGCCGACGAGCTTATTGGCAAGATTATTGCCGGCGAGGCCATCATCGCCTTCGCTTATGCCGAACCCCAGGGGCGGTATAACTGGGCAGACCTTAAGACGTCTGCCAAGAAGGATGGCTCTGGATATGTCCTGAATGGTCATAAGGCTGTGGTGATCGGCGCGCCCTATGCCACTCACTTCATCGTCACCGCTCGAACGGGTGGTGGCCAACGTGAAGCAGAGGGTGTTTCGGTCTTCATCGTTGAGAAGTCCGCCAAGGGTGTCACCACCCGGGACTATCCGACCGTGGACGGTTTCCGCGCCTCGGAAGTCTATTTCGAAAACGTATCCCTCGGGGCTGATGCCCTGGTCGGCACCGAAGGCCAGTCCCTGCCGCTGGTTGAACAGGTGATTGATGAAGCTGTCGGTGCCACCTGCGCCGAGGCTTGCGGCGTCCTGCGCCGCCTGCACGAGGGTACTTTGGAATATACCAAACAGCGCAAGCAGTTTGGTCAGCCTATCTCGTCCTTCCAGGTTCTTCAGCACCGGATGGTCGATATGTTCATTCAGCTGGAGCAGTCGGTGTCCATGACCTACATGGCTACCATCAAGCTCGAGGACCCAGCGGAAGAGCGCTCTAAGGCCGTCGCCGCGGCCAAGGTCCAGCTAGGCAAGGCCTGCAAGTTTGTCGGTCAGAACGCGATTCAGCTGCACGGCGGTATGGGCATGACCGACGAAATGGCGATCGGCCATTATTTCAAGCGCGCCACCATGATTGAGGGGGCGTTCGGCTCCACCGACCACTATCTTGCCCGATATGAAACGCTTTCCCTGGGCAAGGTCGCCTAATTAGCCATTTGCGTTAAGCTCTGGGGCCCGCACGATTTTTTAGGATCGGCGCGGGCCTTTTGGCATTCGTGCGGGCTATCGTCGGAAAACAGGGGTGCTTGATTTCGGCACCACGGGTTAACGCGATTAAGCCATAGCCTTTTGATCCCGTGCGTCGGTTGCTGGCGAGGGAGATTGGCTCTCGATCTCAGTATCAATCCAGGTGGAAACCTTCTGCAGCAATTCAGCTGCGCG
>CAITHQ010000137.1 GCA_903892305.1 uncultured Alphaproteobacteria bacterium | reverse complement strand
GGACGTGAACACGCGACAGGCCATAGTCGTCTGAATATCTATACGTCGTCAAGATTGAACCGAGCGAGCGACCTTGCTCATTCTCCCTGGCTCAGGTTTGATGGTCAGGCGACGGGTTCAGATAATGCCCGCGCTAGGGGAGAGTTGCGATGACCGCATATGCCGGCTTTAGGGTCTTGGACTTTACCCAGGGTACCCCTGGCCCAATGGCCACCATGTTTCTCGGTGATTTCGGGGCTGAGGTGGTCAAGGTGGAACCTCCTGGGGGTGACTTCGCTGCCGGTCGGCCAGGATACGAAACCTTCGCACGAAATAAGTCAGTTCTAAACTTGGACCTAGATAATCCGAGCGACCTTACAACGGCCAAGACGTTGATTGCGGGCGCCGACGTCGTTGTATTTGACTCTCCTCCTGGCAGGCTGGAGGCCTTGGGTCTTGACGGCCCGAGCCTCTGCGCGATCCACCCGACCTTAATTCACGCCTGGATGCCGCCCTATGGTGTTGTAGGTAAGTGGAGCCAGTTACCACCACGCCAGGGCCTGATCCACGCCCTGACCGGCATGACATTCCGCCAGGGCGCCTATGAAGACAAGCCTGTGCATTTGGTCCTGCCATTGGTCTGGTATGCGCAGGCCATGATGGGTGCCAACGCCATTGGTGCCGCCCTATTGGAGCGGTCGAGAAGTGGTCTAGGGCAGCCGGTCGTGGTCAGCGGTCTGCACGGTATGAGCCAACTGACCGGCCCGATTGATGTGAAGTCTTCGGGGGTTCTACCCCGAGGGGCGCCAAGGGGCGGGGCACCAAACTATCGGCTTTATCCTTGCCGTGACGGACAGTGGTTGTTCCTCGGCACCCTTTTCATGAGCTTTTTCAAGTTGGCCCTAGGGGTCTTAGGGCTCGAAGAACGATACGACACGTATCTTGTCGACGTGGACTTGGCGCGCAAGGAGTTGGACGTCGCGTTCCTGAGAGAGGATCGCGAGGTCTGGCTGGACAAGCTGCGCAGCGCGGGGGTGCCCTGCGGCCCGGTTGGTTTGCGTGAACCCTGGTTTGATCATCCTGTGATCGCAGAGGCGGGATTAAGGATCGGGTTTGACCATCCCAAGAAGGGGCGAGTGGATATGCCCAATATCCCTATTCAGCTCTTAGAAACGCCCGGTGTGGTTCGGAGGCTGTCCCAGTCTGTTCAGACCGTAGCCTGGGGGCCACGGTCTGTTCCTGCAGGTAGCAAGGCACGCTCAGCGCCCCTGGCTGGGGTTCGCGTCTTGGACCTGGGCACGGTGATTGCGGGCGCACATGCAGGCGGCGTGCTGGCCAATCTCGGGGCAGACGTGATCAAGATCGAACCGGCTGAAGGCGATCCCTTCCGTAGCGACGGCGGAGTCTTCCTGGCCTGTAGTCGCGGCAAGCGGGCGCTCGGCATTGATCTGAAGCAGGCTAGCGCCCGGGCTCTGTTTCTCGATCTAGCCCGGGACGCCGACGTGGTAATCGACAATTATCGCCTAGGGGTCCGAGATCGACTGGGCATTGGCTATGAGGCCCTGAAGGCGGTTAATCCGCGCATTATCTCAGGATCGATCAATGCCTATGGGGCCACGGGCGCGCGGGCTGAGCGTCCAGGCTTTGACCCACTCCTGCAGGCAGAAGGCGGCATGATGGCGGCTCAGGGCGGTGATGATGAGCCTATCCTCCACACGATCGCGGTCAATGATACGGCAACGGCCGCGGTGGTCGCCTTTGGGGTTATCGCAGCCCTGAATGCCAGGGAGAAAACCGGGCGGGGCCAGGAGTTCCGAACCAGTTTGATGGCGCAAAGCCTGACCTATCAGATCGCTGAGATGACGCGGTATGCAGGTCGCCCAGACAACGATGTCGGCGGGCGTGACTGTGTCGGGGTCAGCGCCCTGTCGCGGTTCTATGCATGTTCTGATGGATGGATCGCCTTGGCGTGCGAAACCGTGGCCGATATTGCAGCTCTCTCGGCTGCCTTGGGTGAAGACCTAGGCGATCTGCGACAGGCCCTCTCAGCCCCCCGCGATGGCGAGCTTGCTGGGCGCTTGGCTGCGGTCTTCCGTGGGCGATCTCGTAATCAGACCGCCGATCAGCTTTTCGAGGCCGGGGTTCCCTGCGTACCAGCAATCACGGCGGACGAAGCTTTTGAATTTGCATGGCTTTGGGAAAACGATTTTTATGACACCTGGACCCATGATCGATTGGGCGAGGTCCAGAGCGTGCGGTCCTATGCTGACTTCTTGGGTGCACCTGGCGGGTTTAGATATCCCACACCTGACCTCGGCGAGCAGAGCGTCGAAATTCTGACCGAGCTGGGATTTGGGCCTGAGAAGATAAGGGCTTTGCTGGAGACCGGGGCCATATTTGAGCCCGCTCAGAGTAAGGCCCACCTAAGGGATGGTGGCGCGGCCCTGGCGACCCGTTAAGAACGGGGCTAAGGGTTTGCAATGCAATCTCCACAGTCAGTGAAGTAACCCGTCATGATCGGAAAACTGAACCATGTAGGGGTTGCGACCCCCTCCATCGATGAGTCGGTGAAACTCTATCGCGACGTCTTAGGTGCCACCTCGATCGGCGAGAAATTCGCCATGCCGGAACAGGGTGTGTGGGTGTGTTTTGTCAATTTGCCGAATAGCCAGATCGAGCTGATTGAGCCATTCGGTGCCGACTCGCCCATCCATAATTTTCTGGCGAAAAATCCGGCAGGGGGCCAACACCACCTTTGCTTCGAAGTTGATGATTTGATTGCCGCGCGGGACGATCTGCGGGCAAAGGGTGCGACGATTCTTGGCACCGGAGAGCCGCGCATTGGGGCCCACGGCGTCCCCATCATTTTCGTGCATCCGAAAAATATGGGCGGTGTTCTGGTAGAACTCATGGAAACGCCGCAGGGGGTACACTGATGTCTATTTTCACAGGCTTTGCCATTTACCTGACAATTTGGTGGACGGTGCTGTTCGCTGTCTTGCCCCTTGGCACGGTGACCCATGCTGACGCTGGGATTGACAAGGGTGATGGCGGAGATCCCGGCGCGCCGGTCAACCCTAACCTGAAACATAAGTTCATTCTGACCAGCCTTATTTCAGCCTTCCTGTTTCTGATCCTGTGGCTGGTCATGCACTTCCATCTGTTCTCCATCGGTGCCTTCCCCGGGCATAAGGCCTAGGTTTGACCGACCCTATCATTCTTGACGGACGATCCCCGCCCTTTGGGCCGTGGGAGCGCGCGGTCGCCGGCCGATATTTAAGAGCGCGGCGAAGCGAGGGCGGGGTCGGTCTGTTGACCGCGATTTCCTTCATTGGCATCACTCTGGCGGTGGCCGTGTTGATCATTGTGATGAGTGTGATGAATGGCTTTCGCTCAGAATTGATGGGGCGGATTTTGGGCTTTAACGGTCATGTTTATGTGACGGGGCAAGCCTTGGTGACGCCCCAGCGGGGCCAGTTGATTGCGCGGTTGAGGGCCTTGCCGGGGGTAATACAGGCTGCCCCTATCATTGAAGCTCAAGCCATGGCCCTGGGACGGGGCCAAATATCGGGCGCTGTGGTCCGGGGTATGAGTCCAGCAGATCTTCGGGCCTTGAAGATCGTTTCGGGCAATATCACCCGCGGGAGTATGAGCGGCTTTGGCGAGGGCGACTATGGCGGCGACTTAATCCTTGTAGGCGATAAATTGGCGCAAAATTTAGGGGTCGCCCCCGGCGATGACCTAACCCTAGTCTCCCCCACCGGGGGGGCAACCGCGTTCGGCGCGACTCCCCAGCGCAAGACCTACACGGTCGCGGGGACCTTCAGCGTCGGTATGAGCGACTATGATCAGGCCTTTATCTACATGCCCCTGTCCCAGGCCCAGGTGTTCTTCGGTCGAGACGACGGTGTGGACTTCGTTGAAATGAAGCTTGCCGATCCTGACAGGGCTCCAGACTTCAAAGGGCAGGTCTTGCAAGCCGCTGGGCCAACCGCGATCGTGACCGACTGGACCCAGAAGAACTCATCTTACTGGGGTGCCCTTCAGGTTGAACGCAATGTGATGCGTTTGATCCTGATGCTTCTGGTGGCCATTGCGGCCATGAACATCATTTCTGGCCTGATCATGTTGGTGAAAAACAAGGGCCGCGATATTGCGATCCTGCGTACCATGGGGGCAGGGCAGGGGGCGATCCTGCGGATCTTCTTTATGGTTGGTGCTTCGATTGGCGTGTTGGGAACCCTGGCAGGTTTGGCCCTAGGTGTCCTGTTCTGCCTCAATATCGAAGGCATCCAGCGTGTGGTGGAATGGGTGAGCGGGGCCCAGGTCTTTTCGGCAGACATCTATTTCTTGTCGCGAATTCCGGCGAAGATCGATTGGACTGAGGTCGCAACGATTACCGGTTGGTCCCTGGCAATGGCCTTTACAGCGACCCTGATCCCGGCCTGGCGCGCCTCGCGGATCGATCCAGTAGAGGCCCTTCGCTATGAGTGATCGGGTGCTGGCCATCCGTGGGCTGGAGCGCACCTATCGCTCTGGGGAACGGCTTTTGCATGTGCTGGCTGGCGCAGATCTGGACATCATGCGCGGCGAAATTGTCGGGCTGGTCGGGCCCTCAGGCTCGGGCAAGTCGTCACTATTGCATGCGGCCGGACTGCTTGAGCAGCCGACGGCAGGGCAGATTTTCATCGAGGACCGCAATTGTGCCGGGCTGACCGACGCACAGAGGACGCGCATTCGCCTGTCGCGAATTGGGTTTGTGTATCAGGCCCACCATCTGCTTCCGGAGTTCAGCGCGCTTGATAATGTCGCCCTACCGCAAATGATCGCCGGTAAGACCCGTCGCGCCGCTCAGGCGCGGGCCGATGAGTTGCTTAGTCAGCTTGGCTTGGCCGAACGCCTGCATCATCAACCGGCCCAGCTATCAGGTGGGGAGCAGCAAAGAGTGGCTATAGCTCGCGCCTTGGCCAATAAGCCCCGCCTGCTTCTCGCCGATGAACCGACGGGTAATCTGGACCCCACGACCTCTGCAGCTGTCTTTGAGAATCTCTACGCTCTGGCGCGGCAAGAGGGCGTCGCGGCGCTAATCGCCACCCACAATTTCGAACTGGCCAGGCATATGGACCGCGTGCTGGCCCTTGTGGACGGAAAGTTGGCACCAAGGACATTCGATTAGGTCATTTTAGAAAGTGGCTTGCGCATAGAACAAAACATGAATAGGAACATACACAGAACATCAACAAGGGGCTTTGAACATGGTTCGTTTGGCGCGGGAATCGCTGGCTTTTGTGTCCGTTGCCAGTTTTGTCTGGATGGTGTGTCAGATCGCCCAATTGGCGACCTAGGTTTTTGCTGAGCGGAGGCTGATCGTGGTCGGAACAGACGGATTTGTGCACCTTCGGGTCAGGTCCGCCTATTCCTTGCTAGAAGGCGCGATTAAAGCCGAGGGAATTTCCAAGCTCGCAGCGGCGGCGGATATGCCCGCAGTCGCCCTGACCGATCGGGCCAATCTGTTCGGTGCCCTAGAATTTTCCGTTTTGTCAAAGGACGCAGGGGTTCAGCCCATTATTGGCTGTCTGCTGCCGGTGACAGGCATTGGCGGGAGGGCCCCGGAGCGCTGGGCTAAGACACCGGTCATCCTGCTTCTGGCGCAAAACGAAGCT
>CAITHQ010000136.1 GCA_903892305.1 uncultured Alphaproteobacteria bacterium | reverse complement strand
GGGCCTCCGCCTCCTTGATCACCGAACGGGTCACCATGGGAAGATTGAGCTCCAGGGCCTCTTCAAATTCGAACCAGGCAATCTCTTCCAGTTCCCCACAATCGGGCTGACGGTCGAAGCTGATCAGACGTTCGGCATCGGCCATCAGGAACCAGGTATCGAACCGCTTGGCCAGAACCGGTGGCGTCACGGCGCGGTAGATGATGGACAGGGCCTCCAGGTCGGGCAGGGCCCCCTGGGCCAGGAATTCCCGCCAGGGGCCGGCTGCAGGGCGCGGCTCAGCGGATTTTGCCAGCATTAGGCCGGCTTCCTCGAAGGTTTCCCGAATCGCGGCGAGCGCCAGGGCACGACCGCGATTTCCTGGGAGATGAGCCTGAAATTTACCCGCGACTTCCGGCTTAAGTTCCGTGGCGAAGGGCGCACGAAAGTCAGCCTTGTCTATGCGGCCGCCTGGGAACACCCAGAGATTGGGCATGAAGTCATGGCCGCCATTACGCTTGCCCATCAGCACCCGGGGCTTGGGGCCGTCGCGGCGAATGATGAAAAGCGTGGCGGCATCCCTTGGCTTTACAGCGGGTGCACCTTCGGGGCGCATACGGGATCCATCAGCGCGGCGGATAGGGGGTGTTTCCTCGGTCATTAGAAAACTCTAAGACCGGTTTTCAATCCAGGAAACGGTGTCCTTACGTCAAGGATGTCGTCTCCTTGTCCTTTTCTTGTTTTTCGAAGGCTCCCATGGACCCCAAACCCTTTGTGCTCAAGGAATCGCAGGTTCCTCTTGAGGCGTGGAATGATCCGGTCAAAGGCATTGTGACCTGGCGCACCCTGCTCAGCGCAGACCGGACCCCGTCCAGGGGCCTGACCATGGGGGTGGCAGATGTGCCTGACGGCGCAGGCGGCCCGCCAAAAATCCATCGGCACGCCGAAGACGAGACCTATTACATTCTATCGGGCCGGGGGATCATGCAGATTGACGGCGTCGATTACGATCTCGCGCCGGGGGATACGGTCTTCATTCCCGGCGGTGTATGGCATGGGGCCATTGGGGTCGGGTCAGAGCCCTTGCGGCTGCTCTATGTCTTTGCCGCCGATTCGTTCGACGCGATCATCTATGAGTTTCCGGAGGCCTGACGTCAGGAAGCTGCGAACCTCTTCGTCACTGCCGAGGCGGGTGACGGGAAGGATTGGCCCGAATTCCTGGATCAGGGACTCAATAAGCGGGCGGTTGCGGGCGTCGAAATTCCAGATGAAGGCCAGGACCTTGGGAATATCGAAGAGGTTATGGGCCTGCCCCGGCTCAAATGGCCGGAGCGCCGCCCTGACAAGGCAAAGCCACCTTGGTCTTTCAATCCAGACGATGTGTGTCGCCCGTGGCAGGCGGATCCCAAAAGTCGCCTGTGAGAAATTTCCGTCGCTGACCCAGTGCTGGCGGGCGTGAAGGTCGCCAAGAACGGCTCTGAAATCGGCCATCTGCGATTCTCCTGCCCTTCGGCTCCAGAGGTCATCGAGACAGATGTGAGGGCAGTCCAGGATCCCTGCGAGATCCCGCGAAAAGACGGTTTTGCCGACTCCAGCGCAGCCCAGGACGACGATCCGCGGCATGGCTAGCCCCGATAGGCGACCAGGACAGCGCCGCCGGCGATCAGGGCCACGCCCAACCAGTTGGGCAGGGTAAGCTTCTCGCCCAGCAAGGCCACGCCAAATACAGCCACAAGCACGACCGAAAGCTTGTCTACCGGTGCCACCTGCGCCGCGTCGCCAAGCTTCAGGGCGCGGAAATAGCACAGCCAGGAACCGCCTGTGGCCAGGCCGGACAGAACCAGGAAGGTCCACGTCTTGCGGCTGACCGAGCCCAGAGGCTGCCACTGGCCAGAGGCGACCACGATCCCCGTGGTGATGGCCAGGATCACGGTCGTGCGGATCATGGTCGCGTAGTCGGAATTGATGTTTTCGATCCCGATCTTGGCGAAGATGGCGGTGAGGGCGGCAAAGCCCGCCGATCCCACGGCCCAGGGCAGCCAGGTGGCGATCATCGTCTCTTTCCCTTCCGGACCCCTTTTGGCGGTCCACCGCGCTTGCGGGCGTCCATGCTTCCAGGTTTGCGGTTGCGTTGGGCCAGACGGGGGCGCGGGGCTTTCGGGTCGGCAGGGGCGGGTGAGGAGAGCATTTCGAACATGAGCCCGCCGGTAACGGGTGTGGCTTCGACCAACCGGACGACCACTGATGTGCCCAGCATCCAGCGGGCTCCGCTGCGCTCGCCCACCAGGGCATGCTGGCGATCGTCATGGATGAAGAATTCATCCCCGAGGCGGGAGATTGGAACCAGTCCATCGGCACCGGTTTCTTCCAGCCTGACGAAGAGTCCAAATCGGGTGACGCCGGTGATCCGGCCTGCGAACTCAGCGCCCACGCGGTCCGCCAGGAAGGCGGCGACATAGCGGTCTGTGGCGTCGCGTTCGGCGGCCATGGCCCGTCGCTCAGCGAAGGTGATCTGCTCGGCCGTGTCCTTGATGTGGGCGATATCCCAGTCCGTGATGCCGTCATCTCCGAAGCCGAGCGCCCGGATCAGGCCCCGATGGACGATCAGGTCCGCATACCGGCGGATCGGCGATGTGAAGTGGGCATATTTCGCCAGGTTCAAACCGAAGTGGCCGATATTCTCTGGTGAATAGATGGCCTGCATCTGGCTCCGTAGCACCACCTCATTGATGATGGCCGCGTGCGGACTGTCATGGGTTTCGGCCAGAAGCTTGTTGAAACGGTCGGTGCGG
>CAITHQ010000135.1 GCA_903892305.1 uncultured Alphaproteobacteria bacterium | reverse complement strand
GATGGCCAACTGGACGGACAAGGTCAATCCCTTCCGCGATGCCAAGCCATTTCCCGCGGGCAGCCCGATCTATTTTCCAGCAGTGGGGCCGTTGAGCCATGCGATCGCGATTGATGTGCACGATGATTTGCGTGCAGCGTGGCGCGCGATTGAGAGCGAGAAAAATCCGTCAACCAAGAGTGCGATGCTGGTGCTGTTCGATGAAATGCCCGCAGATTTAACGATGAAATGGCCCGACGAGGAATTGGCCAAGGGCTGGCGCGAGATTCTTGATAGCAAGGATCACCCACGGCGTGCGCAAGTCGTTGAGCTCCTGAATGGGTTCATGGGCGGCCTGAACAAGAGCTACAAGGGTTTCAAGGGCGATGCGCTGCTGCCGGCGAGGCTGCGGTGGACGATGTTTTTCCGGGAGAATTACCGCAAAATTCAGGCGATGAGCACGGGGGATTGACGGGATCAGTCTGGGTGGCACATGGCGTCTTCGCCATGTGGTTGAGCGTGTGATTTACATGCGTAAGCAGAAACACATGGCGAAGACGCCATGTGCCACCCTTTTCGGTGCCTTCCGAATGATGGATGCGTGAGGCTTTAGCTGCCGGGCGTTCCGGGGGTGTCGTGCTGCGAGATGACTTTGGCGAGGACGGTCAGGCCACCCTTGACCATTTGTCCTTGCTGGACAAGGATTTGTGGCTTGGCGCTCACGGGCAGATAGAGCTCCGTCGTCGAGCCCATTTTGATCATGCCGTAGCGCTGGCCTCGCTGGAGGATTTGTTCGGGGCGTGTGGCGCAGACGATGGTGCGAGCGATCAGGCCGGCGACCTGGCGCACGGCTGCGACAGGGTAGCGACGGATGGGGTGATGCAGGACGATCATGACGGATTCGTTAACCTCGGCGGACTGAGGATTTAAGGCGTTGAGGTGATCGCCTGGCTTGTGGGTGACGGACGCGACGATGCCGTGAAGGGGCGAGCGATTGACGTGCACATCGGCAACGGAGAGGAAGATGCGAACGCAGACCGCGTCTTCGCCAAGGGGTTCGAAGTTCTGTATGTCGTGGATGGAGCTGATCTTACCGTCGGCTGGTGACGTGACCATGCCGCGCTGGCTGGGGGTCCGGCGTTCGGGGTCACGGAAAAAGCTCAGCAGGGCGAGGTCGGCGATGACCACGAGGATGGCGATCCACCACAAGCCGACGTAGAGAAAAGTTGCGGTGAGCATGGCGCCAATGGCGAGGATGGTCAGCCATTCACGCTTGCCGTATTCTGAGAGGATCATGCCTGAGGTCGTTCTGGATGCACCGGTCCGGGGAGCGGGGGTGCGAATGTAAAGTGCTTACTGGAAAGAACTTGGATTGTGGCAAGTCGCTGGTTGCTTTTGCGTTCAGCGAGCGGTGGCCTTGCCGAGAAAGAGGCCAGCCACGCCAGCGATGATGCTTGCACCCAGGAGGATCCCGCCGTACATCATGACGGTGTTGGAGGATTCAGCCAAGAAGGTAACGAGGGCGGATTTCACACCGGTGACAGCGAAGATAGCGATCACCATACCCGCGACCAGCGAGATCATTGCCACAAAGAGGAAGCCGGCGCTCATGCCGCTACCACCGGGGTCGTAGGCTTCGATAGGTCCTGTGGCATACTGGACTTGTGTAATGGCGGCGCCGCCTTCGAGGTCGCTCGACGGCGGGGGACCAAGCTCCAGAGATGACGCCGACTCGCTGCCTTCAGTCGTCGCAGCGGAGGCCATCGTGGCACCAGCACCTGCACCAGCAGCCATGGTCGCACCTGCTGCGATGGTCTGGCCAGCGTCCAACGCGCCTGAGCCCAGAGCACCGGAACTGTCGCCCACGGTCTCGACTTTCGTGTCCGATTCAGCCCCAGTGGCAGGGTAAATTTCATCCAAAAGCTCTGCACCCAGGCTGGTGTCATCGCTCTCGCGCGTGAGGTCCAGCAGCCCGCTGCCTGAGCCGACGCTCTCGAGCGCCAGGTCCTCGTCAGAGGCGGTGGACTTGTTCACCTGGGTCTGCGCCATGGGGTCGGCGTGGTCAACTTCGTTGACATCGAACACGCTCACACCGGTGGCCTGCTTGGGATCTTCCTTCTTCGAGGGCTGTGCAATCGTCTCCGCAGCCAGGTCCAGCGCGTCGGTATCACCCTTGTCTTTGGGCCTGGCGCGACCTCCCGAGAGACCTCCCGAACCAGAGCCCGAGGCTGATCCGGAGCCCGAACCACCATCCGATAGGATCAGAGAACTTCCTGAGCCGGTGT
>CAITHQ010000134.1 GCA_903892305.1 uncultured Alphaproteobacteria bacterium | reverse complement strand
TTCCAGCGGTCCATGGTGATGCGCCCCGGTCTTGGCATGGGGATGAATATGCACAGTCCCAGCCCAGAGCTTCTGAGCGCCGACCCGAGCAAAATCGATGGCGGCGGCGCGGTCCATGCCCGGCGTCTGTGGTGTGTTTGAATCCAATTGATCGCCAGGCACGACCCTGACGCCCGTGTGTTTCCAACCATCCGCCGGCGGGGCTTGGGTCGCGTCAGTCATGGGAGCGCCTTAGAAAGCTAGACAAGGCCTCAACATCACTCAAACCCCATAATTGGCAAGTTTGAATCGCCAATTTTCCAGGCTGTGCCAAGGTAGGGACCCGACCCTACCCAGATTGCATTTTATTGGTCTCTTTACCTAAACACAGGAGTCTGGAGGCCCATGAGCACTTCCTCTGCCTTTGACGCCTATGCCATGAGACAGGACTCCCTGATCACCCTTGATCAGGGACCTTTGAGCTATCTCAACGCGGATCAAAGGGATGGAACCACGGTTTCGGGAAAGCCAAGCCTGACCATTGATCAGGCTGCTACAAAGCTGAACGGCGGAGAGCCCGGCTGGAATGCCGTGATGGGTACGGGATACACCGTGACTTACGCCTTTCGCGCCAGCGAACCGGTAAACTATCCATCAGACATCGGCGGATTTTCCCGATTTTCGGTTGCTCAGATCGACCAGACGGAGCTTGCGCTCAAGGCGTGGGCGGATGTGGCCAATATCCGTTTTGTCAGGATGGGATCTGGAACCAGTGGAGAGGCTGCCTATTCCGACAGCGCATCTATGCTGTTTGGCAATTACGCCACGGGTGCCGCCGGAGCCGCCGCTTTCGGATACTATCCCGGCAATCTCAATTTTTCGGCAAATTCAGGGGACCTCTGGGTCAATAGTACATTCTCCTACAATCAGGCACCTGCCGTGGGTAATTATGGCGGGATGGTCCTGATCCATGAATTGGGACACACAATTGGCCTGGGCCATCCAAGTGTCTACGACGCCAATCCTGACAAGCAACCGACCTACGCTGCCGACGCCTCTTATTACGAAGACAGTCGTCAATATACCGTGATGAGCTATTTCGCCGGGGCGAATACGGGGGCGGCCTTGCCGGGCTATTCAGCTGTCCCCTTGCTCGACGATATTGCCGCCATTCAGCAAATCTACGGGGCCAACACCTCGACCCGGACCGGCGACACCGTCTATGGATTCAATTCCAACGCCAATCGACCCTGGTTCAATTTGACCTCTAACGCCTCACCGGCCCAATTCGCCGTTTGGGATGCCGGCGGTAAGGATACCTTTGATTTCTCGGAATATGTCAGCAAGCAGGTGATCGACCTGCGGCCAGGCTTCTTCTCAGATATCGGCGGCTATTCCGGCAATGTCGTCATTGCCATTGGGACCGATATCGAAAATGCCATCGGCGGCTATGGTGCCGACAGCATTATGGGCAATGACTTGAACAATTCGCTGAACGGCGGTCTGGGCGACGACACCATTTATGGCGGTGCTGGCAATGACAGCATTTATGGCAGCGAAGGGAACAGCTATCTCCGCGGCGATGCGGGTAACGACATCATCCAGGGCAGCCAGGGCTTTGACGACATTAACGGCAATATGGGTAATGACACCTGCTATGGCGGTGACGGCAATGACTGGGTCTTGGGTGGCAAGGATAATGATCTGCTGTTTGGTGAAAACGGCGACGACATCATCTATGGCAATCTTGGGGATGACACCTGTCTTGGCGGAGCCGGCGCAGACCTAATTCGCGGCGGTCAGGGCAATGACAGCCTGTCAGGCAGCACCGGCAATGACTGGATTTCAGGTGATCGCGGCGACGACACCATACTCGGTGGCGCCGGAGCAGACACCTTCCATAGCTCCAACGATGCTGGACTCGATCGCATTTTGGATTTCAGCCGCAGCGAGGGCGACAGCATCGCCCTGGACGTCGGGACGACCTACACAGTGGCACAGGTCGGTGGCGACACCATCATCACCACAGGTGGCGGCAATGGGCAGATCGTATTGGTCGGGGTCCAGGCCAGCAGTCTAACCGGCAACTGGCTTTCCTTCACTTAGAGGATCTAGCTCGCGGCGCGGCGCTCACGCTTGCGGGCAAACATGGCGGCATCGGCCATAGCTAAGAGCGCTTCAGGTTCCAGATCCGCCGAAATTTCAACCACGCCATAGGCAACGTGCAGGGGTGCTGACCAGTCGCCAAACTGGATGGGGCTGGATTCAATGGTGTTCGCCAAGGTCTTGGCCTTGACTTCGGCCGTGGCGAGATCGGCCTGCACCAGGATCACTGCAAATTCATCGCCACCCATGCGACCAACAATGTCGCTTTCGCGAACGCTGCCCGCGAGCCTTTGTGCCACGGCTTGAAGGGCCGCATCCCCGGCCGCGTGACCGAACCGTTCATTGACGTTGCGAAAGTCATCTAGGTCAAAATAGACGAGGCTAGCGGGTGACCCATAGCGCTGAGCGAAGGTGCGAATTCGTCCCAATTCGCGCATAAACGCACGACGATTAAACGCTGGCGTCAGAGGGTCGCGGTCTGCCAGTTCTTCAACTTCGGCCAACCGGGTCTTAAGGCGCGAGACCTCGCCGCGCAGGTCGTCCACTTCGGTCAGCAAGGTCTTGATGGCGCCTTGGACCGCAGGGGTCAGGTCAGCCTCTGAAAGTCCCAGAAAGGCGGTCTTGTCTGTCGGTGGTGCAACGCTCGACGTCGCATAGGCACCGGCCTGGGCCAGAGCGCGCTTGCGTATCGTCGAAAACGGTTCGTTTCGAGCGCCAGAAACCTTCATTCGACTCATCCAGAATCAGCAATCGTCTTGCTGTTTTGCGAATCTTAACCCTCATCGGTTGCTCACGCAAAGTCGGCGCCTATACTCCCGCGCTTTCCGCCAGAGCATTTTCCGATGAACTGCCACCCGCCATCGGGTCAGAAATGCTCTAATATCTTGAATTAAGGCTTATTCTTCAGGCGAAGGCCGCCTGAAGATCTTGGGCTTCTGGGGTCTGTATGCCATGAGCGCTTCGTCTGCGCCTGTCGCCATCATTATGGGAAGCCGGTCTGACTGGCCGACCCTGAAGGGTGCCGCCGATAACCTCACAGCCCTTGGCATCGCCTGGGAAGCCAAGGTGGTGTCAGCCCATCGCACCCCAGATCGCATGTACGCCTTTGCCAAAGGCGCCAAGGCTGCAGGTTTCAAAGTGATCATAGCTGGGGCGGGCGGCGCGGCACACTTGCCAGGCATGACGGCCTCACTGACCGAATTGCCGGTGCTTGGCGTACCTGTGGAGTCCAAGGCCTTGAAGGGCATGGACAGCCTATTATCCATTGTCCAAATGCCTGCAGGTATACCGGTAGCCACGCTTGCGATCGGCGAAGCCGGCGCGAAGAATGCCGGGCTGTTGGCGGCGCAAATTCTCGCCTTGCAAGACCCTGCGCTAGCCCAACGCCTCGCCGATTTTCGGGCCGCCCTGACCGCCAGCGTGGCTGAGTCGGTGGAAGACCTCTGACACGCCCCATGTCGCCGCTTCCTCCCGGTTCAACCCTAGGCATTCTTGGCGGCGGTCAGCTGGGAAGAATGCTCGCCCTCGCTGCAGCCCGCCTTGGGTTCGATGTGGTCATTCTAGAGCCTGAGCCCGACTGTCCTGCCGCCCGCGTCAGCGCCCATGTCATTGCCACGGCCTATGACGATCCAGAGGGCTTGGCCGAACTGGCCCGGTTGGCCCATGTCGTCACCTTTGAATTTGAAAACGTCCCAGCCAAGGCCTTGAGCCTGCTTGCCGAGCTTGGAGCGGAGACCGCACCCGGGGCACGGGCCCTGGCCACGGCCCAGGACCGCGTCATCGAAAAAACCTTTCTAAACGCGGTGGGTGCCCCGACCGTTGCCTTCGCTGAGGCTGACACAGCGTCTGGTGCTATTGAGGCAGTCAAGCGCATAGGCGTCCCTTGCCTGATGAAAACGCGCAGAGATGGCTATGACGGCAAGGGTCAGGCCTGGGTCGAGCACCTGGCCAATGCCGAAGCGGTCTTCCACCGCTTAGGAGATCGTCCAGTCATTATTGAGGCGCCTGCCGCCTTTGTCCGCGAGCTCTCCATCATCGCGGCCCGGAGTCGTGCTGGAGAGATTGCGGTCTATCCCATAGGCGAGAACCATCACGAAAATGGCGTGCTTCGCCGTACCTTGGCACCCGCTACGGCATCCCAGGCGATTATCGACCAGGCAGAACGCATCGCCGCGCAAATCCTGACCGGGTTGAACTATGTGGGCGTCATGGGCATCGAGCTTTTCGAGCTTGAGGGCGGCCGCTTGCTGGTCAATGAGATCGCGCCCCGGGTTCACAACACCGGCCACTGGACTCAGGACGGGTGTGAGGTGGATCAGTTCGAACAACACGTCCGCGCCGTGGCGGGATGGCCGCTCGGCCCGACCCGCGCCCACACCCAGATCGAGATGGAGAATCTGCTGGGCGATGAGGTGGAGACCTGGGTGAAATTGGCCGCTGAGTCCGACGCCCGACTACATCTCTACGGCAAGCGTGAGGCCAAGGCGGGTCGCAAGATGGGCCACATTAATCGGCCAATGCCTGATTAGCCTTCGGGTGGACCGGTTAGCCCTCAGGCGGGATATCTGCCAGGGCCTGCTCCAACTCAGCAAAGCTCGGCTGGGCTGACGAGGGCACGCTGCCGCGGCCGATTTCCACCGAGATCTGGGCGGCATTGCCATGTAGGTGGGCAACGAGAACCGACTGGATAATCTTGTAGAAGGCCGAATCTTCTTCAATCACGCCCGTCAGGCGGGTGGCGAAGGGGCCAACCAGACCATAGGCCAAGAACACGCCAAGGAAGGTACCCACAAGGGCCCCGCCGATCATTTCGCCAAGAATTTCAGGCGGTTCAGAAATAGCGCCCATGGTCTTGATAACGCCGAGCACGGCGGCGACGATACCCAAGGCGGGCAAGGCATCAGCCAAGGATTGAATGGCGTGGGCCGGGTGAAGGGCCTCATGGTGATGCTTTTCAAGCTGCTTTTCCATGGCATCCTCGACCTGGTGCGGGTCTTCCAGATTCATGGTCATCATACGCAGGGTGTCGCAGATGAAGTCCGTAGCGAAGTGGTCCTTCATGATCTTCGGATAGCGGGAAAACAGCGTCGAATCGTGCGGGTTTTCGATGTGACTTTCCAGAGCGATGACACCCTTGGACTTCATGGTCTTGGTCAGGAGAAAAAGCAGGGACAGGAGATCGCGATAGTCGCTGGACTTCCACTTGGGGCCACCGAAGATCTTGCTCATACCAGCGCCGCATCCCTTGATCACCGTCATGGAGTTGGAAATCAGGAAGCTGGCAATGCCGGCACCGACAATGGCCATGAGTTCGTGGGGAGCCGCCTCGATGATGACGGCCATATTGCCGCCAGACATGATGTAGCTGCCGAACACCAAGCCAAACAGCAAGACAATGCCGATAATCTGAAACATGCGGAGAGTCCGTCCCGTCGAAAGTCTAGGGCACCATCCACATTAATGCTTAATACCCAGTGACGATTTGTGGGTTTGCGGACCGGGCGACGCGGATTATCTGCTCTTAGAGTGTCAGAAACCAAACCACCCCTGACCGGCCTGCCCCGGTCCACCTTCGCCATTATCTTCGGCGTGTCCTTTGCGACGGCTATGGGTAATACCGGTATGATCTCGGTCCTGCCGGCTATTGGCCGGTCGATCGGTATTCCAGACCCCATGGTTGCAGCGATTTTTTCGCTCTCTGCTTTGTTGTGGGCCTTCTCATCGCCCTATTGGGCCCGGGCCTCCGACAAATACGGCCGCAAGCCGATGATGATGGTTGGCCTCTCAGGGT
>CAITHQ010000133.1 GCA_903892305.1 uncultured Alphaproteobacteria bacterium | reverse complement strand
TACACGTGCAATTGATGAATCTGCCTCGGCCACACGTTCTCATCGTCGAAGATGACGCGATGATCCGTGAGTTGATTGTCACGCGCCTTGAGCTAGCCGGCTATAAGACATCTACAGCGTCAGACGGTTTTCAGGCCCTTAGAAACCTTACGGAAATCAATGCAACGGCCATGATCCTTGATCTCAACATGCCGCGATTTGATGGGTTCGAAATGCTTAAGTGCATGCAGGAAACGCGACTGATCAATCGCATTCCAACTATGATCCTTACAGGACGGAATAGTCCCGCAGACATTAGGACCTGCATCGAACTTGGTGTCCGCGACTTCATGGCCAAGCCGTTTGAGAACAAGCAGTTTCTGGCCCGTGTCGCCCGACTTGTTCGCAAACCTGCGCCTCCCATTCTGGTCGAAGCACCGCCAAAAGCAGAGAATACCGCGTTCCTGCTGGACTAAGCTGGCCAGCCATCTGGCGGGGTGCGCTTTCTTGGGTATGCCTTAATCTCAGAGATATTGAGGATTGAGTCGGCGGAACCTGACTCCGGTCGATCCACTAGGTCATTTTGAGTCCAGATATCCGAATCCATGGTCAGCCTGTCCGTCCAGCGGCGAAACGAGAAGTTTCACCAGGCGCTCGCCCTGCATAAGAAGGGTGACCTGAAGGCCGCGCAGGAAGGCTATGTCGGTATTCTCAGCAAGCACCCAGACGACGTTGAAGCCCTGCACCACATTGGCATACTGAATCTTCAGACGGGCGACTTGAACCTGGCAATCGCCTTTTTCGATCAGGCCCTCCTACGATCGCCCAAGGCGGCAGAGGTGCTTATCCATAGAAGCATAGCTTTGAAAGGCCTAGGCCGTACGGATCTGGCGCTGGAGAGCTTGGACTCCGCCGTCGCAGCATCGCCATTGGACGCAAATGGACAGTTTCAAAGGGCAGATCTTCTACTCGACCTTGGCCGGTTCGATGAGGCCCTGGCGGGGTTCACATGCGTTTTGGAGCTTGATGCCGCAAATCTCGCTGCGCGTCATAACCGGGGTTTAGCGGCCCAATATCTTGGCCAGTTCGAAGCCGCGCTTGCCGACTATGACACCCTTCTCACAGCCTCCCCGCGCGATTTAGAGGCCCAGGTAAATCGCGGTGCCGTCTTGCGACAATTGGGAAGATCTGAAGAGGCGCTAACGGCTCTCCAATCCGCGATCCAGATGTCTGATCAGCATGCCGGTGCCTATTCTAACCTCGGCAATGTCTTGCAAAATCTGAGACGCTTCGAAGAGTCCGTTTCGGCCTTTGACAAGGCCTTGGCCATCAATCCTCAGAATCCGGACGCCCTTTCAAATCGAGGCGTTGCCTTGGCAGAGCTTGGACGCTTTGAAGAGGCTCTGGACAGCTATGACCGCGCCATACGATTGGATCCCAACTATCCGGGCGTCTATTCAAATCGAGGCTTGGCCTACAAGGCCCTGCGGCGTCCGACGGAAGCCTTGACCGATTTCGAAACCGCAATCGTCCTGAACCCCAACTTTGCCGAGGCTTATTCCAACAAGGGCAACGCGCTCCAGGAATTGAAGCACTTCGAACTGGCGGTCGAAAGTTACGACAAAGCCATCGCTCTGCGCCCGAACTATGCCGATGCACACTGCAACCGAGGCAATGCCCTGCAGGAGTTGAAGCAGCCCATCGCAGCAATGGAAGCTTTTGCCGCGACCCTAGCCATAGACCCCGACTACGAATACCTCAGCGGTGCCTATATCCTTGCCCGAATGACATTGGCGGATTGGCCAGGGACGCAGGAGGGTATTGCGACACTGAAAGACAGCATTCTTAGAGGGCGTCGGGTATCTGCACCCTTTCCAGTCCTGGCCTTGACGGACTCTCCTGTTGTGCAAAAGGCAGCGGCCCAGACCTGGGTCTCTGATAAGTTTCCAAAGCGCAAAGGGCTTGGTGATTTCAAACCCTGGCCACCGCATCCAAAGCTCAAGATTGGCTATTTCTCAGCAGATTTTCACAACCACGCCACGGCCTATCTTATGGCTGAGCTGTTTGAGTCACATGACCGCGAGAGGTTTGAACTGATCGCCTTTTCCATGGGGCCCCATAAAGATGATGAAATGCGGCGTCGGACCTCAAGGGCATTTGACCAGTTTATCGATGTCACATCCCTCAATGACCGAGACGTTGCGGCCATGGCGCGCTCTATGGAGATCGATATCGCAGTTGATCTCAAGGGCTATACCAAGGATGCGCGACTAGGGATTTTTGCAGATGGATGCGCTCCGATCCAGGTCAATTACCTTGGATATCCGGGTACGATTGGAGCCCCATATTTCGACTATATCATCGCCGACGAGACACTCATCCCGCCGGAAAGCCGAGCATTATATAGTGAGAAGGTCGTCTACCTCCCGCATTCCTATCAAGTGAATGACGGCCAGCGCAGGGTTTCAGATCGCGTGTTCACGCGCTCAGAACTTGGGCTTCCAGACCAGGGCTTTGTCTTCTGTTGCTTCAACAATGGGTACAAGATTTTTCCCCATGTTTTCGACATTTGGATGCGACTGCTGAAAGAGGTCGAAGGCAGCGTACTTTGGCTGCTGGCTGAGTTGCCCGTGGCAATCGAAAACCTGAGACGAGAGGCGGAAGCCCGGGGGGTGGCAGGCGACAGACTGGTCTTTGCCGGCAGGGTGCCCCTAGCCGATCACCTTGCGCGGCACGTCCATGCCGACCTATTTCTAGACACCCTACCCTGCAATGCGCACACCACTGCCAGTGATGCCCTTTGGGCGGGGCTCCCGGTCTTGACCTGCCTTGGGCAAGGCCTTGCAAGTCGTGTGGCAGGAAGTGTGCTAAACGCGATGGACTTGCCTGAACTTATCACATCCAACTTGGGGGCTTATGAAGCAAAGGCCCTGCACTACGCCACCCACCCTGATGACCTCATGAGTCTGAAGGCAAAGGTTGCGATCGCGCGATCGGCGTCGCCACTCTTCAAGGCCAAGATTTTCGCCCGACACATTGAAGCGGCATATCTGGCTATGGAAGATAGACGTCGGGCAGGTCTGGCACCTGATCATCTTGAAATCCCTGCCTGACGGACGATCACGATCAAAAAAGGCCTGCCTGTTCCGTCGATGCCCCCTTCCCCTTCGATGATGACCCGTTAAAGTCTTTCGCAACTAAGAACCAATCTTACCTTGGGGGGCAAGGACCGTATGGCGGCGATCGAGACTGGAGCAGGATCGGGCGAAAAGCCCGTTTACTCCAATAATTACAAAACCTTGGTTTTGACCCTTTTGGTCACAGCCTATACTTTCAATTTCATCGATCGAACCATTATCTCCACTATCGGCCAGGCGATAAAAGTCGACCTGAAGATTACTGACACTCAACTTGGCCTGCTGGGCGGTCTGTATTTCGCCCTCCTATATACGCTGCTGGGGATTCCGATCGCCCGGTTTGCCGAGCGGTTTTCGCGGGTAAACATCATTTCTGGGGCCATTGTCATCTGGTCGGCCTTTACCGCCCTTTGCGGAACGGCCTCGAATTTCGCGACCCTGGCGGCCTTCCGTTTTGGGGTCGGCTTTGGCGAAGCGGGCCTCTCTCCGCCCTCCCACTCTCTGATCAGCGACTATTTTGAACCTAAGAAGCGGGCCTCCGCTCTGGCGGTCTATGCCTTTGGCATACCGCTGGGCACCATGCTCGGAGCCATAATTGGCGGCTGGCTGGCCCAAAACTTTTCGTGGCGCATCGCCTTCATGCTGGTGGGCGTTCCAGGGGTGCTGATTGCCATCGCGATCAAGGTTCTGGTCAAGGAACCCGCCCGTGGCCACTCCGAGCCCGATAGTCCCTCGGCAACCGCTGCAGCTTTAGAAGGTGCCAAGCCCTTCTCATTGGCCAACGAATTTTCGGAACTCGCGGCGGTCACAAAATCCTTGTTCGGCAAGTGGCCCGTCTTCCATATGATTATGGGCGTCACCCTGGCCTCCTTTGGCTCCTATGGGTCTGGTCAGTTTGTTCCGCCCTACTTCACCCGGACCTTCGGCCTAAACTATGCCGAGGTCGGCCTGATCACCGGTCTGGTCGGTGGCTTTTCCTCAGGGATTGGCACACTGCTGGGCGGCTTCATCACCGACGCTATGTCCAAGCGCAGCGCGCGATGGTACTCGCTTACGCCAGCCATCGGCCTAACCATTGCAACGCCGATTTATATCACAGCCTATCTGCAGCCCTCCTGGCAGACGGCAGCGATGATCCTGCTCGTGCCTGGCATATTCCATTATACCTATCTCGGTCCGACCTTCGGGGTCGTGCAGAACATGGTGGAAACCCGCAGACGCGCAACAGCTGCGGCCCTGCTGCTCTTCTTCCTGAACATTATCGCCCTTGGCGGTGGACCGCCTTTCACAGGCTGGGTCATCGATCACTTTGCCCAGTATAATTTCAACCATCCAGGTACCCATGGAATTATCGACTCCATCGGCAAGATGCTGGGCGGTGGTAATATGGGGGGCGAGAACTTTGCTCAGGCCTGTCCAGGCGGAAAGGCACCCATCGGGGCATCGGCTGATCTGGCCGCGAGCTGTAAGGCCAGCCTGAATGGTGCCACGCGTTCGGGCATCATTGTCTCACTTTGCTTCTATCTCTGGGCCGCTTTCCATTACCTCTTGGGCTCTTTTGGGCTGGCGCAAGCTATGGCCAAGGCTAGAGCTGACCGCGGCGAGGCCTAGGGTCTGTGTTCGAGGGGTTTGCCAGGGTCTGGACGCCCCTAGTTGCCTCATCGGCGCTGAAGAAGGCGCCTTTGGGGTTCACCCTGGCCGGGGAAAAGATCGTTCTGTTCCGAGACTTGTCAGGGGCGCCGGCGGCGCTCCTGGATCGCTGCCCGCACCGTGGGGTCGCCCTATCCCTCGGACAGGTTCTGCCGAATGGCTGTTTGGAATGCCCCTTTCACGGGTGGCAGTTCGACGCCAGAGGGGTGAACCAGCATATCCCGTTCAACCCGCAGGCGCGCAGGGCAACATTGGGGGCGACGCCTTTGCCCACGCGGGAAATTGGCGATCTGATCTGGATTTATACGGCACCCGGCCTTGATGCCCCAGGTGCGCCCAGCCCACCCGACGGCCTGACCGACCCCAGTCTCGCCCGCACCCTTATCGAACGCACTTGGAACTGCCATTGGACACGGGCCATGGAGAACATGCTCGACAGTCCGCACCTCCCCTTTGTTCATCGCAAGACGATCGGCAAGTTCACGCGGCGCTATATGACCTTAGACTCCACCATGACCGTCACTTGGGATGAGACAGATTTTGGCGGCTTAACGCGCAGCCTTGTGGACGGTCGGGATGGTGGCGGGCGGCTGGAGTTCCACAAGCCTAATATCATGGCCCTTCACATTCCGATTCCCCATCGGCATTTGCGAATTCACGCCATCGTCATCCCGGTTGATACACAGCACACCAGACTCATGGTGGTCGGTAGCCGTGATTTTCTAAAGTCCGACTGGTTCCGGAGCCTTTTCGCGGCAAACTCAGCTCGTATCGCTGACGAGGACCGTGCTGTGGTCGAAAGCTCTTGGCCTAGCGAAGTTCCTCCTATTGAGCAGGAACATTCCGTCGGAACCGACCGTGCCACCCTCGCCTTCCGGAAATACTACTTCGACACTTTGAAACCATCAGCCGTTTAGGGGCCAAAGCCGTGCCCTGGCATGTGGCGCAACCTTAGTCTTGAAGACTTTTCCATTGCCCGGCGCGCTTCGGGTCCTTAACCTTGGAAATAGTCGGCACGCCCTGGGCGAAGACCGTCGTTCTGGGAGTTGAAAATGACCCGCGCCGCTCGCCTTGCCCTAACCTGCACCCTTTTAATCTGCGCTGCGCCAGCCCCCATGCTTGCTGCTGTGGCTGCCAAGCCTGCGAAAAGTGCACTGGCTCCATTTAGTGCGCCCCGAAACGGTTTTGGGCAGCCAGACATGTCTGGCTATTGGTCAAACGCGACCCTGACCCCTGAATCGCGCAATCCGCGCCTTGGCGATCGCGCGATCTTCACGCCAGAAGAAGTCGCAAAACAAGAAGGCGCGGTCGTTAAGGAGGTCGAGGATGGCAATAAGCCGATCGATCCAAACATCGCACCAAAGGTCGGCGGGGATGCCACCCCAGGAATTCGTCCTGAATTCGCCGCCGCCGGTGGCGCGGTCGGCGGGTATGACCGTGGCTGGCTTGATCCCGGAAACTACGTCATGCGAGTCCATGGGGAGGCACGCACCTCCTTTCTGACCACCCCCAATGGTCAGGTGCCAAGCCGCAAGGCGGGCGCGCCACCGGCTCCGCGTGGGTTCTTCGGCGGCGGCGGAGCCCGCGGCTCTGGAGCTGACTATGAGAACAGGTCGCTAGGTGAGCGCTGTATCCTCTCCTTTGGACGCAACGCCGGCCCGCCTATGTTCCCCAACGGCTTCTACAACAACAACTACCAAATACTTCAGACCCCAACCACCGTGGTCATTCAGGTGGAAATGGTTCACGACCTCCGGGTGATCCGCCTCAACGGAACCCACCGGACTGACGGTGTCAGGCCCTGGATGGGCGATTCCATTGGTCATTGGGAGGGCGACACCCTGGTGGTCGAGACCACAAATATCCCTCAGCGCCAGGCCTACCGCGGATCTTGGGAGCATTTGACCGTTACGGAACGCTTCACCCGCACCGCAAAGGATCGTGTTCTCTATCAATTCACCATCGACGACCCGAGCCTCTACGATAAGGCCTGGGGCGGCGAATATGAGTTTTCACCCCTGAAGGGGGTCATCTACGAATACGCCTGTCATGAAGGAAATTACGCGCTTCCAGGCATACTCGCTGGCGCGCGTTCGGACGAAGAAGCCGCAGACGCAGCGAAGGCTCAGGCTGCTGCTGCCAAGGCCGCAGCTGATGCTGCAGCGGCTGCATCTAAGCCAAAGGTAAAGAGCTAGGATTATGGCGCCCCCAATTTGTGGGGCGCGCCGGTCCATCATTTTTTAGGTTGCAGATGAACCTCAGGCGGCGGGCCGCAGACTTAGGCGTTCTTCACCTGGTCCCGGGCTTGCGCCAAGAGTTCATCCATTTTCATACGGACCTCACCCTCTGAAATGGTCACGCCTGACACTTTGAGGTCCTCAAAAACCTTGCGCAGGACATCGTCATCGCCCGGGAGTTCGAAGTCGGACTTCACAACGGCCTTTACGTAGTCGTCCGCGTGGTCGCCTTCCAGGCCCATAAGCCCCGCGGCCCACTGCCCCAGAAGACGGTTGCGTCGTGCTCCAGCCTTGAACTCCAGCTCTTGGTCTAGGGCGAACTTGCTCTCAAACCCGCGCTCGCGATTGTCAAAACTGGTCATAAAATCCCCGTTGCAGTCTCAAGCTACTATCTATCGCCTGGCGGCCCCTGCCGCAATGGCTTCAACTGAGCACACCTGAGCATATTATATCGCAAAGGTTGTATTTTTAGCCGCGAACAGCAACCTCAGTTACCTCCAGCGCCGAGCGGTTTGCGCCAAGGACTGGGATCGGATACACGCTGACAGCCCATGAGCACGCGCCGCAAAAAGATATACGAAGGCAAGGGCAAGATCCTATTCGAGGGTCCCGAGCCCGGCACCTTGATCCAGTACTTCAAGGATGACACCACAGCCTTCAATAGCGAAAAGAAGGCTGTGCTCGAAGGCAAAGGGGTCATCAATAATCGCATCAGCGAATATTTCATGACGCGGCTGAACACGATCGGCATCCAGAACCACTTCATCCGTCGCCTTAACCTCCGCGAGCAATTGATCCGGGAACTGGAAATCATTCCATTGCAGGTCGTGGTTCGGAATGCTGCGGCCGGAAGCCTATCCAACCGCTTCGGACTGCCAGAGGGGCAGGCCCTGCCACGCTCCATCATCGAGTTCTACCTGAAGGACGACAAGCTTTCGAACCCTATGGTCACCGAAGAGCACATCACCGCCTTCAACTGGGCTAACACCCAAGAGATTGACGATATGATGGCCTTGTCCCTCCGGATTAACGACTTCATGAGCGGTGCCTTCGGGGCGGTCGGCATAACGCTGATTGATTTCAAATTGGAGTTCGGTCGACTTTGGGAGAATGATTTTTCCCGGGTGGTCTTGGCAGACGAAATCAGCCCCGACACCTGCCGACTCTGGGAATCTCAGACTTTGGAAAAAATGGACAAGGATCGCTTTAGAAGAGACTTGGGCGATGTCATTGAGAACTATACAGAGGTCGCGCGGCGGCTCGGAATCATGAAGGAAATGCCGACCGTGATTCAAGGAGGCCTCCACTAATGCATGCCAAGGTCCATGTGTTCTTAAAACCAGGTGTGTTGGATGTCGCTGGCAAGGCAGTTGAAAATGCCCTGCATGGCCTAGGCTGGCCTGACGTCGTCGGTGTCCGGGTGGGAAGAACCATCGAATTTGATGTCGCCCAAGACGACCCCGCTGCTGCAGAAGCAGAAGTCAGAATGATGTGCGAGAAGCTCTTGGCCAACACTGTGATCGAAAGTTATCAGGTCGAAGTAAGCTGAGCCTTTGCGATGGGACGCTTCTTCTTGGCAGAATATAATGTCGCGACCCTGAAGGCCCCCCTAGACGCCCCCGAAAGCACCGCCTTTCGGAACGCACTTGATCAGATTAACGCCCTTGGGGAAGCACAGCCCGGTTTTATCTGGCGCGCGGTAGGGGAAGGCTTTGACTCAGCAACCCCCGCCGCGGATCAAGACCCCTACTATATTGTAAATCTCTCGGTCTGGGCGTCAGCCGAAGCCCTAGCGGCCTTCGCCTATCGGACAGAGCATAGGCTCTATGTCAGACATCGTGAGGAGTGGTTTCGCACGCGCCCAGGCCCTGCCTACGTGCTCTGGTGGATACCTGAAGGTCATGTGCCAACAGATGTAGAGGGCGAGGCGCGTCTTGCCGAGTTGACTGCCTTCGGCTCTACAGAACGTGCTTTTGATTTTGCAAATCGCTTTCCACCCCCCTCGTCACCCCAAGCGATGCAGTTTAGGACACCCACATGAAAGCTGCTGTCATTGTTTTTCCAGGGTCCAACTGCGATCGGGACTGCAAGGTCGCTATCGAACGATCAACAGGTGCCAGTGTGGACATGGTCTGGCACGGTGAAACCACCCTACCCTCAGGTTTGGATCTCATTGTCCTGCCGGGTGGATTTTCCTACGGAGACTACCTGCGTTGCGGTGCCATGGCGGCGCTTTCCCCTGTCATGACGGACGTGAAAGCCGCCGCGGCAAGAGGTGTGGCGGTCGTAGGTATCTGCAATGGCTTCCAGATTTTATGCGAGGCGGGCCTCCTCCCAGGGGCCTTGCTACGCAATGAGCACCTGAAATATGTGTGCAAGCCGGTCGACCTTAAGGTGGTCAATTCTCAGAACCGTTTCACATCTGGATATGGCACCCGTCGGGAGGTCACCATGACTGTGGGCAATGGCGAGGGAAATTTCTTTGCCGATGCAGAGACCTTGGCCCGACTTGAAGGCGAGGGCCAAGTGGTCTTCAGATATCTCGACAACCCCAATGGATCGACCGCAGACATTGCTGGCTTGATCAACGCCAAGGGCAATATTCTTGGCCTGATGCCGCACCCTGACCGCGCCTTCGAAGCAGAATTAGGGTCCACCGATGGGGCCATCCTATTCCAGAGCGCCCTGGCGAGCGCCTGACCTAGGCGGCTTTCGAGGCCTTAAGCAGGAAGGCCAGGATTGTAGCTACGGCTGAATAAAGCTGCTCTGGAATTTCTGTATCGACCTCCAAAGTCGAAAGGGCCTCGGCCAACGGGGCATTCTCGCTCAAGGGAACCCCATGGGCCTTAGCCGTAGCGATTATCCTCTCGCCAATCAGCCCACGTCCGACCGCAACAACCTTCGGCGCATCTGGCGCATCATAGTGCAGAGCGACGGCAAGTACGGGCTTTGGATGGCTGTCGACCTGGCTCATATGGCGGTGTCCAATAGCCGTCCAGCCGAAGTCGGGGCAGAACTTGGAGCTCCATGATAGACAGCGACGTCGACCTCGAGACCAGGATCCAGTAACCCTCGGACCAAGTCCGGGGCCTGGGTGCGAAGCGCCGCAGCGGCATCTTGATTTTGTACCCAGAGGGCAACCCCAAGGTGGGTCCCCGTAAGATTCAGATTGGCGCTAATCGGACCAAAGGGCGCAATATCAAGTCCAAATCGTACCCGCCAGGTGGCTGGGCTTGCGACCCCAGAGGTTCGCCCATGGCCCTCCCTTTGGATCTCAAACTGGGCAATGCTCGTCCCTTGTGGCGTGGCAACCGGCACCTCAAATCGCCAAACTGAGGGGTCAGACTCCCTCTGCGGCAGGCTCGCGATCTGCTCAAGTTCCACCCGGGCCAGAGCTCCGTCCACGGCATCAGCCAGTCTCTGGTGGTGCGTATCTGCGGCAGCTTCAAATCCGAGGGGTTCTGAATAGGCCGACTGTCCCGCCACGGGCCCGCCGAAATAGGGTGGCGGCGGACGAACAGCCCCCGTGGTCCGGCGCGGACCTGGTGGTAAGGCTAGGGCCTGCTGAAGTAGCAAGAGGGCGGACTTGAGATCCTGGGGCGGGCTAGTTGGATGCTGGGTCAGATTGGCTTCCAGCATCAAGCCCGATCGGCGCAAGGCGCTTTCGATATCTGCACCCTTCACAGATGCATCCAAGGGAGACAATCGGCTTAAGACTTGCTCCACCTGCCTGGCTAGAGCCGCAGGGAGATTGGCACCCTTGATGGCACCCGATAGCTCAGCCATCAGATGTCCAAGACCATCCTGTCGAACCACAGCGTCCAGACCAGCCTGAGATAGCACCTGGGCCCGCAGGGTCTTCGACTGGCCGGGCTGGTCAGCAATCACTTGGGCTTGGGTATTGCCTTGTGGCAAGGCAAAGCCAGGACTAGGTACCCCGCCATGCACCCGGGTCACCGCCTGCTCGGCCAGGGCCGCCAAGGTGCGGCTGACATCTTCTATCGGATTCAGGCTCAATCTCGGAACCTCCCCACGACCGAAGCTAGACAATTACAGTGAAAGCAACCTTAAGATATCTATTCCCTAAGGGAAGCCGGAAATTTGCCCAAACTGGTCTGCAATTACCTGAAAATATCAGGCGAGCTCACGAAGCACGCCAGTGCCATCCAAACAGGCACCCTCGAACTGTACGTCCCGATTTCGTCCATCTCGCAGGGGTAAGGCTGTAAGGTCTGCGCCAAGAAAGTTTGCGTGCATGAGATTGGCACCGCGAAACGACGCGCCGCGCAAGTCAGCATCTTTGAAAAGTGCGCCGCGTAGATCAGCGCCATCAAAATTCGCGCCGGGTAACTTGGATCCCGAGAAATCCATGCCGATCGCCACGCTGTTGCGCGCGGAAAACCCAATAAGCTGCCGGGACTGTAAACTGTTAGGCACCACTCTCAGATCATAATTGTCGAGATTGGCTGGCACGCCACGCTCTCCATTGCTCAGCACCCATTGCTCAGCCATGTCCAGGTCATGACGAATGGCGTCGGCTCGACTAAGGGCTTCAGCGCTCGGGTCCAAAATGCATTCCGCCAAGACAGATGCCGGGAGGCGCAGATCAGCCAATTCGACATTCGTCAGGATTGCCCCACGAAAACTTGCCCCTTCGAGCCTCGCCCCTCGAAGATCAGCGCGATCCAAATTGGCATTGGTGAAAATGGCGTTCTTCAGATTTGCATTGCGCAGCCTTACGCCGCGCATGGAGCAATTGCTGAAATTGACCGCAAAGGCCTCCACATTATCGGGACTAGAAGGGCCGACACCGCCAAACCCCAAACCCGCTCGCCAGCGCAGCCCAAGGATATCGTCAGCGGCACACAGGCTTGCAGGACGCATATCTGCTTCATCAAGGATTGCCCCCTCCAGCTTCGCGCCAACAAAGGTGCTGCCCCTCAGATCCGCGCGATCCAGTCGCGCGCCACGAAAATCACATCTCGTCAAATCCGAGCAGAAGAGAGCTGCCCGCATGAAATTTGTGCCAATAAAGGTGGTTCCCTCAAGAACCGATCCGGTAATGTCGCAATCCTGGAGATTTCGACGGTCACACCGCAGATTTTGGGCAATAATGTTACGGCCAATCAGCCGGGCACCACCGCTGCGACCATTAACAAGGTTCTCGTGAGCCTTGACCGCGCGCTCGAACGTCGCAGAGTCAAAGCGTTGGCAGTTGCTATCGACTGCGCTGGTCTGGCCTTGCATTGGCTCCCCAATTCGATTGCGGCCGGTAAACTAGAAACCTAGCCGCCGCGACATATTGACGCTGACCAAAAGCGGTATCCAGGTAAACGTTAGGTTAAGGATGCAAAGTGAACCCACCTACGGAGCATGAATTCCTCCGCCCGCGCCATTTTTGGCGGAGGAGCGCTGGTGGGCCCGGTAGGACTCGAACCTACAACCAGACCGTTATGAGCGGTCGGCTCTAACCATTGAGCTACAGGCCCGTCTCGGCGAAGCGGGAAAAGCCGGTTAGCACGACCTGCGCGCCGCTTAAAGCCTAGGTTCATATTCGATTTGCGAGAGAGGAGCTTGAGCCTGACATCTCGCCATTAATATGCCGCAGGTTCAGGATGTCTTTTGAACCTCAATAACGCTTTGGAGCCCGAAATGAAGACCCTTGCATGCGCCTCCCTGACAGGTGCCCTTCTGGCCGCAAGCTTGGCCTCTCAGCCTGCCTTTGCGCAAACCGCCTCGATTGCAGACACCCTCTTTAGAACGACGACCTTAAATTTGTCGGCGGCCGGCGAGGTCAAGATTACGCCTGATATGGCGACCATCAACCTAGGTGTGAATACGGAAGCCCTGAATGCGGCGGAGGCATTAACCGCCAACGCTGCGCAAATGACCAAGGTGATGGCGGCGCTGACGGCCGCTGGTCTCGCGGCCAAGGATATGCAGACCTCGAACCTAAGCCTGAGCGCACAGTACAATTATGAGAATAATCAGGCACCTAAGCTGCGAGGCTACCAAGCATCCAATTCGGTCACCATCATTGTCCGTGACTTGAAGAAACTGGGCCAGGCGGTCGATGCGACGGTGAGGGCCGGTGCCAATCAGGTCAATGGCATTAGCTTTGGGGTCAGCGATCCAGCTGCCGCCGAAGATGCCGCTCGCCAGAAGGCGGCCAAGGCCCTGCTGGCCAAGGCCAACCTCTATGCCAACGCCACGGGCTATAAGGTCGCGCGGCTGGTTTCGCTCAGCGAAGGTGGCGGCTATCAGGCACCCCAACCCGTCCCCATGTACGCCATGGCGCGGATGGAAAAGGACGTTTCCAGCCCGATTTCAGCTGGCGAGCTGAGCGTCCGGGTCGACGCAACCGCCGTCTATGAGCTGACCAAATAACTTGGCGTGCGGCGGGGACTCAGAACCCCGCCGTGCGCAATGCACTGACGATATGCTCGGCGATGATCATGCCGGGAGGTGCCGTCGTGCCCTCCATGACCGCGACATAGACTAGATCAGCATGCCCTTCTAACGGACCTGAGGCCCAGCCGACGGACCGAGAGCCGCCAGGACCGGTTGAGCAGCTCAAGCTGGAGGCCGCGCGAGATTTTGCAACGGCCGGAAGCTGAGCCTCTGCAGAGGTTAAGTCAGAGCCCTGACAGCTCGGCCAAGCCTGACCGCACACAACATGGCTGCCATAGCGGAAGACAACCTTGCCACTGCCAGCCTCGCCAATCAGGACGCAGGTGTTTTGATCCCCAACCTTGTCATCCAGGGCGGCCTCTAGTTTTTCCGAAGACACCCCTTTGGGTAAACCCGGCGCGCACCCCGCAAGGGTGGCAATGCAAAGGATGGCCGATAACGCACGACGAACCATTGGAACCTCTTAAATCTAGCATCAAACAGGTTAGACCCAATTTGGCGGAGATCGAAGCCTTGACGCGCCCAACGTCAACCGGCGCAATGGTGACTTCACAACCGGCACATGACCGGAACGACAGAGGGAGTCAGCCATGGATGGCGATCAAGGCACTACAGGTGGCGTAGGGTTCGACAAGGCGGTCCTGGATCGCATTCCCGGTGCCTTGCAAGGCGTGGTCGAGTCTGGCGACCTTTCTGGCTTCGTCACCATGATCTGGCGCAAGGGCGAAGTGGCTCAGGTGAACCTGCTGGGCCATCGCGATGTGGCGTCCAAGGCCCCCATGACCCGCGATACCATGTTCCGCATCGCCTCCATGACCAAGCCCGTCACATCCATCGCTACCCTGATGCTGATGGAAGAGGGCAAGCTCAAGCTTGATGATCCCATCACCAATTGGCTGCCTGAGTTCAAGGGCATGAAGGTCATGAAGGACGCCCTTGGTCCGATCGACGAAGTCTTTGACTCCCCGCGGGATATTACCGTCGAAGACCTGATGACCCACCGCTCGGGTCTGGCTTATGGCTTCACCTCGATTGGCCCTATCGCCCATGCCTATGAAAAGGCCCTGGGCTCGCCCTTGATCAACCCCCATGGCCCCGACATTTGGATAAACGCCCTGTCGGAACTGCCCTTGCTCTACCCGCCCGGCGAGCGGTTCCACTACAGCCACGCCACTGACCTGCTAGGCTTCATGATTGCCCGGATCGAGGGCATGCCCCTTGCCGACCTGCTGCAGGCGCGAATCTTTGGGCCCCTAGGCATGGTCGACACCGATTTCTGGTGCCCGCCGGAAAAGCGCGGCCGCATGGCCAGCCTCTACAAAATCGATCCAAAGATTGACGCCATGGTCGACGTCTCCTTCCCGCACGAAGACCATCGCCCGTCCTTTACCGGCGGCGGCGGCGGCTTGATTTCTACCGTGGATGATTACCTTGCTTTCGCCCGAATGATGCTGGGCAAGGGCGAATTGAATGGTGTGCGGCTCATTTCGGCCGAGACCTTTGACCTAATGGTGGCAAACCGCCTGACCCCAGAACAGAGGGAAATCCCGTTCATGGGCATTCCATTCTGGATGGGGCAGGGCTTTGGCCTTGGGGTTTCGGTGATCACCGACGCTGAAAAGCAGGCCTGGATGGGCGCAGGCTCAAACGGATCCTTCGGCTGGCCAGGTGCCTTTGGAACCTGGTGGCAGGCAGATCCTGAAGAAGACATGGTGCTGATCTATCTGATCCAGAACTCCATGGACCTTAGCCCTGAAGCTGCCAGCCAATTGGCCACGGGACAGCGCATGGGTGGCCGAGCCGCCCTGCCGATCTTCCAGAAATTGACCTATGCCGCCCTGGGCAAGGGCTCCATCTAAGGATTTCGAGGGTCCATGCAGATTGGGCGATCGCCAATGCGGTCGCCCAAAAGGCTGCCATCGCGCGCAGCCAACCGCCG
>CAITHQ010000132.1 GCA_903892305.1 uncultured Alphaproteobacteria bacterium | reverse complement strand
GGTCAAGGCCTTACGACCTGGATCCCGGCCTCCGCCGGGATGACCTGTGGGTGTATCACTCTCCTAGCCACAACTCCGGTCACTCCGGCGAATGCCGGAGTCCAGGTCATAGGGCGCGGCAAGTCCGGAAAGGTCGCTCCTTGGATGCTGGTCAAGGTCACGGCCTTACGACCTGGATCCCGGCCTCCGCCGGGATGACCGGTGGGTGTATCACGCGCCTGTAAACAGCCTCTGGCGCGACGGGAAAGTCTGGCGTCTAATCGGTTTCAAACGACCCTGGGGGAAACATCGTGAGCACGTTCAAATCAGCCCTGCTGGCGGCCAGCCTCTTCCTGGCACCCGGCGTTATGCCAGCCATGGCCCAGACCCAGACCGGCGCCCCCGCCCAGGCCAGCTACCAGCCGCCCCCGGGTTCGGTGGAGGAGTACGCAGCCCTGCGGGACGGAACCCGTCTGGCGGCCAATGTTTTCAAGCCGTCTGGAACAGGCCCCTGGCCCGTGGTGGTGTCGCGCACCCCTTACCTCAAGGATGGCCGCGGCAGCCCTGAGGCCCTGGCCGCCCAGGGCAAGCACTACACCGATGCTGGCTATGTCTTCGTCCTGCAGGATGTGCGGGGCAAGGGCCGCAGCCAGGGCTTCTATGCCGCCTATGTGAACGACATTGAGGATGGCTATGACACGGTGGAATGGGCGGCCAAGCAGCCCTGGTCCAATGGCAAGGTGGGCATTACCGGGGCCTCGGCCCTCGGCGTAACCTCCAACGCTGCGGCCATGGCCGCACCGCCGCACCTGAAGGCCGCCTATGTGGTGGTGGCGCCCTTTGACCGGTCACGGTCGAGCTTTATGGGCGGTGTGATCAAGGAGAAAGACACCATTGGCTGGCTGAAGGGCCAGGGGGTGTCCCAGGCCGAGATCGACGACCTGCGGGCCAGGTCGGCAGACGACGTGATCTGGAACCGCTTCGCCATGAGCACCAATCGCAAGTACATCAAGGTGCCGATCTATAATGTCGGTGGCTGGTACGACATCTTCAATGAGGGCAATACCTCTAACTTCACCTACCTGCAGAACCAGGGTGCCAAGGGCGCTAAGGGCAATCAAAAGCTGATGATGGGCCCCTTTGGCCATGGCCCCCTATCCGGTGACCTGGCCTATCCGGGGGAAGACACCCTGCCCGGCGCCTTCCGCAACGAGATCCGCTGGTTCGATTATTGGCTAAAGGGGGTCGATAACGGCATTATGGATGAGCCGCCGGTCAGCCTCTACATGATGGCCGGGGCCCGCAAGGGGGCCCTGTCACCCAAGAACCGCTGGATGACCTCGGCCAACTGGCCCCCGGCCAATCGCGAGGTCCGCTATTACCTAACCGCTGATAAAGCCCTCTCGCCTGTCCCGCCCGCTGCTGAGGGCACCAAGGTCAGCTATACATTCGATCCTGCCCATCCGGTGGCCACCTTTGGTGGGGCCAACCTGACCTTTGAGCGCGGCCCGGAAGATCAGCGGCAGATTGGGGCTCGTGATGACTATCTCCGTTTCCAGACGCCGACCCTCACCAAGGATGTGTCGATTGCCGGACCTGTGAAGGTCGAGCTCTTCGGCGCCACAGACGGCCCAGACACCGACTTCATGGCCAAGCTGGTGGATGTCTATCCCGATGGCTATGAGGCCCTGGTCCTCGATGCCCCGATCCGCACCCGTTATCGCAATGGCCGCATGCCCGATGACGTGAAAATGATGACCCCCAATGCCCCCGAAGCCCTGACCCTAGAGCTCTGGTCAACGGCCATTACCTTCGAAAAGGGTCACCGGATCGCCCTGCACATCACCTCGTCCAATAGCCCGCGCTTTGAGGTCAATCCGAACACCGGAGAGCCGGACGGAGTCCACTTCCAAAAACCCCGCGTGGCGGTCAACAGCGTCTATATGGACGCCAGCCATCCTTCGGCTGT
>CAITHQ010000131.1 GCA_903892305.1 uncultured Alphaproteobacteria bacterium | reverse complement strand
GCGTCCTGACCGAAGCCGACGATTGGACAGTGCGTACTTTGGCTCAAACCCTCGGTGCCGCCGATTCTACTGTGTCATCGGCTCTAGATCGGCTCGAGGCGCGGCGACTTGTCGCTAGATCCCGCCTCGAGCGGGATCGGCGGGTGATGGGCGTGCGGCTCACCGAGGAAGGGATCTCGCTCGTCGCCCGGCTGCGAGAGGCGCAATTGGGCAATTCCCGCGCACTTCTGGCGCGTCTGACCCCTTTGGATCGCGATCAGCTTCTTCGACTCTTGGCGCTTATCGCCCAAGGCGAATGAACTGAATCAGGTGTGTGTCTCGCGCGCCACATCTGCCAGCGCAACAAATCTGTCACATAAATGAAGCTGAACCGTCATTTCGCCCCTCTAGAAGCCGTGGACTTGGCGATGGGCTTTTAACACCCGGTTAAACCGCGCCACTCACTGGCCACTCATGCACGAAATTTGAGCAGGCGAGAAAAAAGAGGCTGACAATGAAACATTTGATGACGACCGCAGCTTGGACCTGTCTCGCCGCCGTTCTGGCTGGCCCTGCCATGGCCGCAGAGGCCGCCGCCGACACGGGCCCCACCCTTGAAGAAGTCGTGGTGACCGCGACCAAGTCTGAGACCAACCTTCAAAAGACCCCGATCGCCATCTCGGTCATGACTGCGGCCGCCATGGTCGATCGTCACGCCGGCAGCTTGATCAGCCTCCAGGACGGGGCCATTCCGTCCCTGCGCGTCGCCACCTTCGAAGCCCGCCAGTCGGCTCTGGTCATCGGCATCCGCGGCATCGTGCCCTTCGACGCCAACCAGACCGCCCGCGACCAGGGCGTCGGCGTCTACATTGACGGCGTCTATCTCGCCCGTCCCCAAGGCCTGAACGCTGCCCTGTTTGACCTGGAGCGCGTTGAAGTTCTGCGCGGTCCTCAAGGCACCCTGTTCGGTCGTAACACCGAAGGCGGCGCGCTCAGCATCGTCACCAAGGGCCCGTCCGGCCAGTTTGGCGGTCGGATGACCCTCGGCGTTGGCAATTTCGGTGCCTATAACGCTGAAGTTCACCAAGACTTCCAGTCCGTTGGTGACCTCGCCGTGAAGGTTGATGCCCTGGTTCAGCACCAAGGCGCGACCACGAAGAACCCGATGTCTGGTCAGGCTGGCTGGAACCAGTATGACCGCAAGGGCATTCGCGTCAGCGGCCTCTACAAGCCGACCGACAATTTCAGCGCTGATGTTTCCGTCGACTACGCGAAGGATGATAACACCCCCTTCTTCAGCCAGCTGGTTAGCTACAACCCCTATGGCAAGACGGTCCGCACCCTGGCTCAGGTGACGGCTGCGGCCAGCGCCCCCGCTGGCACGATCAACCCCCTCGCGTCCCTAGTGAAGGTTCGCACCAGCCGTCAGACGGTTTCCGACATCGGTACGGTTCAGCAGCCCAGCGTTGACGAAACCGGTGGCCTGACCGCCGTCCTGAAGTACGAGGTCTCTCCCGACCTGGAACTGCGTTCCATCACCGGCCTCCATGCCGTTGGCACGAACCAGTGGGATAATTCCGGCGTCGAAGCCCGTAACGTTTTCGCACCCAACGCCAACTTCGGCCGCTACAGCCTGTCGGACCTCTATCAGCGTCAGATCAGCCAGGAATTCCAGGCGGTTGGCCGGTTCGGCGACAACTTCAAGTACGCCGCGGGCCTTTACTACTTCAAGGAACACGCCAAAGAATCGGCTGCGACGCCCTTCACCAACCTGTGGAACGCTGACGGCACTGCCTACACCATCCGTTCCGCCTACGGTGTTGCGCCCTACAATAACGCCGCCAACGGCGGCTGGCAGTACGGCACCCGGTTCATCACCCGCGCCAGCCGGGCTGAAGCCATCAGCTACGCCGCCTTCTTCAACGGCACCTACACCCCGACCTCGATGGAAAACCTCCATCTGACCGTGGGCGGCCGCCTCACGAAGGATGAGCGGAGCGGCAAGCTCTATACCGTCAACGGCAAGGCGACGAACTTCACCTTCAACTATTCGAAGAGCCGCTTCGACCCGATGGTGAACCTGGCCTATGACGTGAATGACGACATCAACGTCTACGCCAAGTACTCCACCGGCTATCGCGCCGGCGGTGCCAATGCGCGTTCGTCCAACTTCCAGGCTTTCGATGCTGAAGAAGTGAAGGCTTACGAAATCGGCGCGAAGATGGACCTTCTGGACCGTCGCCTGCGCGTCAACCTGGCGGCCTACGCCATGGACCGCGACAACACCCAAACCGACTTCGACAATGTCGACACCACCCCCGGCAGCCCAACACAGGGCGCTCACACCGAGGACACCCGGAACTCTCCCGGCACGTCGAAGATCAAGGGCATCGAAGCTGACATCACGGCCGTCATCTCTGATAACCTGAAGGCTGGCTTCTCTTACGCCTATACCAGCGTCAAGATCCCCGCCGCCCCCTTCCCCTTCACGGGTAACCCAGACGTGCCGCAGGGCTCGCCTTTCCCGGTGAACGTGGTCTTCACCCCGCCATCGGCCGCCTCGGCCTATGTGGATTACACCGCCCCTGTGGGCAAGCTGACCTTCAAGGCCCACCTGGACGCCAACTATGCCGACGCCCAGTACGCCTTCCAGGCTGAATTCGCTGACATCTCGCCGACCGGCAAGCTGGTCAAGCAAGTGGCGGTGAAGACGGACTCCAGCTTTGTGGTCAACGGCAATTTGACCCTGGCCGACATCAATATGGGCAATGGCGACACCACCGCCTCCCTGTCCCTGTGGAGCCGCAACCTGCTGAATGAAGAGCACATCTACCGCATCTCGGCCGCCAACCGCGGCACGATTGGCGACTACGCCAACTTCAATCCGCCCCGCACCTACGGCGTTGAACTGCGCGTGAAGTACTAGGATTTCTGCCGGTACCCGCAAGGGTGCCGGCAATGTCCATCTCAAGACCAGTCCCGGGACGTTGACCTCCCCGTTTTAGTCCCAAGCTGGAACCTAAGCCGCCCGGGCCCCCGCCCCGGCGGCTTTTTCTTTTTCAGGCCTACCCTTGACCCAAGTCTGCCCCTGCGGCCCATTGCTCGGGACAGGCTACCAAATGGGAGACGCTCTATGTCTTACGCTCAGGTCAATGGACTGAAGCTCTATTACGAGCGCGCCGGGGCGGGCGAGCGCCTCCTATTTATCTCTGGTACCGGCGCAGACCTGCGCAACAAGCCCAACCAGATGGATGGCCCCCTGCCCAAGGGCTTTGACATGGTCTCCTATGACCAGAGGGGCCTAGGGCGCTCCGACAAGCCCGACGTGCTATACACCATGGCTGACTATGCTGACGATGCGGCTGGGCTGATGGATCATCTGGGCTGGCCCGACGCTAAGGTGGTCGGGGTATCCTTCGGCGGCATGGTGGC
>CAITHQ010000130.1 GCA_903892305.1 uncultured Alphaproteobacteria bacterium | reverse complement strand
GCAGTGATCTTCACGACCTATCGGCCCATCCGTCCGAGGCGGCCTTTTCAATGTCTTCGAGGGAGACGACCCTGGCGGTCTTTCCAGCCAACAGGCCGACAAAGCTGTCGAGACCGGCCGTGGGGCGGGCCGCGCGAAGGGCGAGACGCCCGTCGGGAAGCTTGTCCACCTCGATCTTCTCGCCGGGCTGAACGCCGAGGTGCCTTAGAACGTCCTTGCGGAAGGTCACTTGGCCGCGAGCGGTTACGGTCAGTTGCGTCATGGACAGACTCCAAACTACGCAGCAATGGTAATGCAAAATCACCTTACCTTCAAGGTCGTTAGCCCAGCACTGGGGCCGTATGAGGTCGCGCGGGATAGGCAAGACGCAAGGCGCAGGCTAAATTACAGGCTTTGATGATGACGGAGCAGGATAATGAGCGGGCCAACACTGGTGACGGCGGCGGTCCTGATCATTGGCGATGAGATCCTGTCGGGTCGGACCCAAGACACCAATATGCGCGACATCGCCAAATACCTGGGAGTTCACGGGGTGGACCTCTGCGAGGCGCGGACGGTGCCCGACATTATGGAAGAGATCATCGCCGCCCTGAACGCCCTGCGTGAGCGATATGACTATGTGATCACCACGGGGGGAATTGGCCCCACCCATGACGACATCACCGCCGACGCTGTGGCCGCCGCCTTTGGCGTTGAGCTGGAAGAGCATCCCGACATACTGGCTATGATGACCGCCCGCTGGGGCCCGGAGCTGAACGTCGCGCGCCGCCGCATGGCCAGGGTGCCGGTGGGGGGTGATTTGGTGAAGAACCCGGTCCAGGGACCGCCCGGCTTTACCATCGGCAATGTCTTTGTCCTGGCCGGAGTGCCTGTGATCATGCGGGGAATGCTGGAAGATGTCGGGCCTCGCCTGCGGACGGGGGCCGTTGTGCTGTCGCGGACCGTGCGGGTCGAGGGCACGGGTGAGGGGGCGATTGCCGCCCCGCTTGAGGCCGTCGCCAAGGCCCATCCGGCCATGAGCCTGGGTAGCTATCCATTCTTCACGGAAGGTCTGTATGGCTCCAACCTGGTGCTGCGCGGGCGCGATGCAGATGAATTGGCAGGGACCGTGTCGGAACTAATCGAGGCTCTGACCCAGGCGGGAATTCCAGGGGCGAAAGAGGTCGTCGCGGCCTAAGGCCGTTAGCAATAGGAGACTATCTTGGCGGTCTATCCAGTCATTATGTGCGGTGGTGCTGGGGTCAGGCTTTGGCCAACCTCCCGTCCCGACCGGCCTAAGCCGTTTGCTAAGCTGGTGGGCGAGGTGTCAAGTTTTCAGGATACGGTCGCCCGAGTTGCGGCCTTGGGCCCTTGTCTTGTGGTGGGCGGCCTATCCCATGGTCCCTTGATTGAGAGCCAGATGGCGGGCCTGGAGATTGATGGCCACGTTATCCTTGAGCCCGCGCCGAGAGACTCTGCTGCGGCCATGGCAGCCGCCGCGGTGGCGGTGCTGCGGGATGATCCCGATGGCGTCATGGTGGTGGTCTCGGCTGACCATTACGTGCCCGACGCGGAGGCCTTTCGCGCGGCCGTGACCGAGGCGGTAGAGGCTGCCAAGATTGGCCGCATTGTTACCTTGGGTGTCCGGCCTACCGGACCCTCGACAGCTTATGGCTATATTCAAGCCGCGCCAGGCCCTGGGGTCCACGCTGTCCAGGCCTTTGTGGAAAAGCCCGATGAGGCGCGGGCCGCTGACTATGTGAAGGCTGGCTATCTTTGGAATAGCGGCAATTTCGTTGTCCCTGCCCAGACCCTGGTGGATGAACTGAAGCGCTTTGCCCCTGAGGTCCTGGCGGCGGTCGAGGCCGCAGTGGATGCCGGACACGTGGTGGGCAAGGCCTTTGTCCTCGGCGCTCCCTTCCTGAACGCACCGAAGATTTCCATCGACTATGCGGTCATGGAGCGCACGGCCAGGGCCCTGGTCCTGCCTGTAGACTTCACCTGGGCTGATGTAGGGGCATGGGATGCGGTCCTTGGCCTCTCGCCACGGGACGATGACGGTAATAGCCTGCAGGGCGATGTGGTGGCCCTGGATACCGCGGGAAGTCTGATCCGCGCCGCTGCGGGTGTTCAAGTCATGGCCCTGGGCGTCACCGACCTCGCCATTATCGCAGAGGGGGGCAAGGTGCTGGTCTGTGACCTAGGCTCCTCTCAGTCGGTGAAGGCCGGCTATGACCTGATCAAGGCCCGCCCAGCACCAGGTTTCACCAGTCTGGCCGAGGCCAGCGCTTGGTATGATCAATGGCTGCGTACCGCCGCCTGGCCCCTGTGGTGGACTCTTGGTGGCGATCACGAAGTTGGTGGCTTCCTGGATGCCCTGAGCGCAGACGGGCGACCTGTCAGATTGAGCCGTCGCGGGCGGGTTCCTGGGCGGATGATTTTTTCCTACGCCCTGGCCGGCCATCTAGGATGGCAGGGTCCCTGGCGACAGGCGGCCCGCCATGGCCTGGACTTCATGTTGGAAAAGTTCGCGCGGCAGGATGGCCTTGTCCGGGCCCTGTTGTCTGAGACCGGTGAGCCTCTGGATTCGACTCCGGCGCTTTATGACCAAGCCTTTGCCTTGCTGGGTATGGCCACGCTTCATGGGGTCGACCCTGACTGGATAGATCTGCCCAAACTTGCGTTGCGGATACGACAGGGCCTTGTGAAAATGCGTCACCCCGCCGGCGGGTTCCGGGAGTCGGGAGCCCACCCCTTCCAAGCCAATTGCCACATGCACCTGCTGGAGGCGTCGCTGGCTTGGGAAGAGGCCGGAGACCTCAGCTGGGTTCCGTTTTCCGATGAGATTGCGCAATTGGCCCTCGGAGCCTTCATCGACCACCGGGGCGTGCTCACGGAATTCTTCGACGAAAACTGGGAGAAGGCCCCCGGGGATGACGGTCGCCTTGTGGAGCCTGGCCATCAGTTCGAATGGGCGGTCCTGCTGGATCGCTGGGGACGCCAGCGCGGCCGCTCAGACGGTCAGATCGCAGCTCGGGCCCTCTATGAGGCAGGCAGGGTCGGCATTGATTCGGCGCGGGGCTGCGCCATCAACGCCCTTTGGGATGATTTGAGCCCCCGCGATACGCAAGCGCGGCTTTGGCCACAGACGGAGCACCTGAAGGCGGCGCTGGTGTTTGGCGAGCCAGAAGAAGCCCTTGGGGCGGCCAATTGTCTAAAATCATACCTTGAAACCCCGGCCTTAGGGGCATGGCGAGACAAGATGCGGCTGGACGGCACGTTCATCGATGAAGCAGCTCCCGCAACGTCACTGTATCATATCTTAGCGGCGTGCCGGGTTTTGTTCGAAATATCCCCACCTACATCAAATTAGGTGGTCGGAATCCGGCGTGAGGATTGCTATGGCAAGCCCAGTTTTTACGAATTGTGTCATTAAGAAACACGGGTTCCGTGAAGAGCTATCTTCCGCAACCTGTTGGGAGCTTTAAGCATCTATGCCGACGACAACGATTCCGGGCTTAAATCCCGCCCCGACCAAGCACCCCAAACTGATTGCATGGGTTGCTGAGGTCGCTGCTCTGACCCAGCCGGCTAAGGTCCACTGGTGTGATGGGTCGCAGGAAGAATGGGAAACTCTGACCTCTGAGCTGGTCAATAGCGGCACGCTAAAGCGCCTCAACCCAGAGAAGCGCCCGAATTCGTTCTGGGCGGCGTCTGACCCTAAGGATGTGGCCCGGGTCGAGAGCCGCACCTTTATCTGTTCCAAGGACCCCGTCGACGCTGGCCCGACCAATAACTGGCTCGATCCTGTCGAAATGCGCGAGGATCTGCAGGGCCTATTCAAGGGCTGCATGGCCGGACGGACTATGTATGTCTGCCCCTTCAGCATGGGGCCCTTGGGCTCGAAGATCAGCCAGCTGGGCGTCGAAATCACCGACAGCGCCTATGTGGCGATTTCCATGCGAGTCATGACGCGCATGGGCAAGGGTGCCCTAGAAGAGCTGGGTGAGGACGGCTTCTTCGTGCCGGCTCTGCATTCCGTCGGCATGCCCCTGGCTGAAGGTCAGGCCGACGTGCCCTGGCCCTGTAACGACATCAAATACATTGTCCACTTCCCGGAAAGCCGGGAGATTTGGTCCTACGGCTCGGGCTATGGCGGCAACGCCCTTCTGGGCAAGAAGTGTTTCGCCCTGCGCATCGCCTCGGTGATGGCCCGGGATGAGGGCTGGTTTGCCGAGCACATGCTGATCCTGAAGCTGACCTCGCCTGAGGGCCAGTCGCGCTATGTGGCCGCCGCCTTCCCCAGCGCCTGCGGCAAGACCAATATGGCCATGCTCCAGCCGACCTTGAAGGGCTGGAAGGCCGAGACCATCGGCGATGACATTTACTGGATGCGCTTCGGCGATGATGGCCAGCTCTACGCGATCAATCCCGAAGCCGGCTTCTTCGGCGTCGCTCCTGGCACAGGAATCGAGACCAATAAGAACGCCGTCGATGCCCTCTATGCCAACAGCGTCTTCACCAATGTGGCCCTGACCCCAGACGGCGATGTCTGGTGGGAAGGCCTGACCAAGACGCCTCCCGCCAACCTCACTGACTGGAAGGGCCGTCCCTGGACTCCGGAAAGCAGCGAGCCTGCGGCCCATCCCAATGCTCGCTTCACCGTGCCGGCCTCCCAGTGCCCCGTCATCGCGCCAGAATGGGAAGATCCCAAGGGCGTGCCGATCTCGGCCATTCTGTTCGGCGGTCGCCGGGCAAGCGCCGTGCCTCTGGTCACCGAGGCCTTTGACTGGGCCCACGGTGTCTTCCTGGCCTCCAACGTGGCCTCAGAAGGCACAGCGGCAGCCGAGAACAAGATCGGTGAGCTGCGCCGCGATCCCTTCGCCATGCTGCCGTTCTGCGGCTACAATATGGGCGACTATTTCAGCCATTGGTTGGCCATGGGTGCCAAGGCAGACGCCGCCAAGCTGCCTCGCATCTACTTCGTCAACTGGTTCCGTAAGGGCTCTGACGGCAAGTTCGTTTGGCCGGGCTATGGGGAAAACGCCCGGGTCCTGAAATGGATCTTCGAGCGCCTGAACGGCGAGGCCGCTGCCAAGGACACCCCCATTGGCCGCGTCCCCACCCACGAGAGCCTCGACACCTCGGGCCTCACCTTGACGAACGACCAGATGAACCTCCTGCTCACCGTCGATCCGGCGGTTTGGAGGGAAGAAGCCGCCCTGATCCCCGCCGCCTATGAGGTCTTCGGCGACCGTATGCCCAAGGCTCTCTGGGATCAGTACGATAGCCTGGTCAGTCGCCTTGAGGCCGCCAGGCCGGTCGCGGCGGAATAGTCGACATGGACCTCGCGCCGCGCAAACCGAGATTGGTGTTGTTCGGCGCGGGCCCCATTGGTCAGGCCTTTGCGGCTCAGTTCGCCCTTTTGCCCTTTCAGGTCGAGGCCTATGACGCTCGGCTTAATCTTTCCGAACATGCGGTGATCCTGACGGACGCCGAAATGGTCGAGGCCGCCTCCTGCCTGGAAGACGGCGACTACGCCCTCATTGCCACCCACAGCCATGACGTGGACTACGGGGTCGCCGCCGCCATTCTGAAGGCGGGGCGGGCGCGGTTTGTGGGCATGGTTGGCTCGCGGGGTAAGCGGGACGGCATGATTGCGCGTTTGACGGCGGAGGGCTTCAGCGAAGAGATCATCGCGAAACTCCACTGCCCGGTTGGCATACCCGGCCTGAAGGGCAAGGCACCGGAAATGATCGCCGTTTCGGCAGCGGCGCAGGTTTTGGGATTTTGGGACGAAGACGCCTGAAGCATTTCCCCTCAGGCGATCCCGACAAACACCGCTAAAGCGCGAGTTACGGCCAGCATGCTGGCGCTATCCACCCTTCCGATCACAGATCCGACTCTGTCACGTCTCACAGACATGGCCTTGTCGACCATGACCTGGGAGTTTTTACGGAGGCCGTTTTCTGGAGTCGGATCGATCGTCTGTCGGATCAGGGGTGCGTCCACCAGGGACCCGGTTACCAGAAGCACTGTAACGGTTCCGGTTTGTTCAAATTGATCTGCCTGAATGATGAGTGCAGGGCGCGGTTTGCCGAAGTCGCCGGGCAGGGCGATGGTGACCAGATCGCCGCGCTTCACGCCTCGCCCTCAGCCTCTAATTCGACCAAGGCAGCATCCGTAAAAGACATAAGTTCCATATCTGCCAAATCAGCCAGCGCGACGATCTGCGACTGACGACTGCACTCCTCCGCAAAACCAGCTTGCCGCGTGTCGGGTACCCAGATTTGGATGGGCCGGAGACCGGATGCCCGCAGGGCGTCTCGACGCTTTTGGACCCGCTGATGGACAGGCTCAGGCATGATCATTTCCCTTCTCATTTCGTTACATGTAACATAACCAAACCACCGCGACCAGTGCGCCGCTTAATGTTTGTGTTTTGTTTCAGGCAAATCACCTAGCTCAAGACCGCTGGACAGGTCGTGCGGGGCGGCCTTTAATCCTTCGACTTCAAGGGGACAGATCGCCATGGAAAACCAACACCTCGACCGCCGCGCCTTGCTGGCTTCAGCTGCCGCCACGGGCGCGGCCTTGCTGCTGCCCCAGGCCTCTGAGGCGGCCACCCCCAAGGCTGACGCCATCGCCATCCGCAAGGCTCTTGAGGCCGGCAAGGCTGATACCATTTCCCGCCTACAGGCGTGGATCCGTCACCCCGGCATCGCTGCTGAAAAGTGGCGGGTGGATGAAAGCTGCGACTTCACCATGGGCCTTTTGCGGGACGCCGGGTTCCAGATGGTGAAGAAAATGCCCACCGACGGCAGCCCTGGCATTTTCGCCACCCTCGACGCCGGTGCCAAGCGCAGTGTTGGCATCTATTTCATGTATGACGTGAAGCAGGTGAACCCAGCCGAGTGGGCGCATCCTCCCTTTGAGGCGGCGATCATCGACAAGCCCGGATATGGCACGGCGATCACTGGCCGGGGTGCCGTCAACCAGAAGGGCCCCGAGGCGACCTTCCTGGCCGCCCTCCATGCCTTCAAGGCGGCCGGTAAGAAGCTGCCCGTCAACCTGGTGCTGGTGGCCGAGGGTGAGGAAGAGATCGCTTCGCCCCACTTCCACCAGGTGGTCCATGCTCCCGAAGTGGTTGCTGCCCTCAAAAAGTGCGACGGTATTTTCATTCCGAGCGCCAATCAGAGCGAGAGCGGCTCAGTCGAGATCGAGCTAGGTGCCAAGGGACCCATGGAGTTTCAGCTGATCTCTAGCGGCGAACACTGGGGTCGTGGGCCTAAGGGCGACGTCCATTCCTCCCTGCACGCCATGGTCGACAGCCCCGTCTGGCGGCTGGTTCAGGCCCTCAACACCCTGGTGGGACCAGATGGCCATACCCCGATCATTGACGGCTGGTTCGACAATGTCCGAGCCCTGACCGACCATGAAAAGGCCCTGATCATCGAGGCCAGCACCAAGCAGAGCGAGGCCGACATGAAGAAGGCCTTCGGTATCAAGACCTGGATCAATGACGAGCCCTGGCCGGTGGCCCTGCAGCGCCTAGCCTCTCAGCCGACGGTGAACATCCAGGGCCTTGTGGCGGGCTATACCGGCCCGGGCGGCAAGACCGTCCTGCCTGGCCGCGCGGAGGCTAAGCTGGAGGCCCGGCTGGTGCCCAATCAGACCTTCAAGGAGGCCGAGGCTAAGCTTCGCGCCCACCTGATCAAGCGCGGCTTTGGCGATATCGAGGTGAATGTCAGCGGCGGCTATGATCCTACCGAGACGCCTGAGGACAGCCGTCTGGTCCGCGCCGAAAAGGCAGTCTATGCCCGTGCAGGATCAGAGGTGACCATTTCGCCCAGGTCGGCGGGGTCTTGGCCGGGCTCGGTCTTCACCCAGCCGCCTGTTTCCGTGCCCGCCGGCTCCTTCGGTCTCGGCTATGGCGCCGGCGCCCATGCTCCCAACGAATTCTTCGTGATCGACTCCAGCAATCCCAAGGTGCTCGGCATGATCGACAGCGCCATGGGCTATGTGGACATGCTCTATGAACTGGCGAAGATAAGCTAGGGGTTCGCAGCCTTCGACCACCAATAGGAATGGTCTGTAATCTCGAACCCGGATGAAAGGTAGGTCGCAATGGCAGGCGCATTGAAGTGCGCAGTGCCAATTCTCGCCCACGACATTCCAGCGGCCTTCAATCGACCAAGCCCTTCAAGTGTCACGGCGCGGGCTATGCCGAGTTGCCGGAAATCCACATGAGTGCCTACAGGCTCAAACGTGCCGATCCGGCAGCGAGTGTCCGACCAACAAATGCAGTTCGCCACAAGGCGAGCGTCCGAGGTCTCCACCAAGAGGTCGAGGGTGGGGTCATAGATGGGCGACGCCCGCAGTCGCAGGTAGTCAGATGCGCTGAAGGTCGACTTGGCCTGCGAAAGGCCGATGTGGGCCAGGTGATC
>CAITHQ010000129.1 GCA_903892305.1 uncultured Alphaproteobacteria bacterium | reverse complement strand
TGGCAGGCCTCAACCTGATGTTTCTGCTGACCGTGTGCCTCATTCCCTTTTGCACCAGTATGATTGCCCATAGCGGCGTGTCTGGGCTGGCCTGGGAACTCTATTGCTGGAATCAAATTTTCACCTCAGGCGTTATGGTCACCATGTCACTCATCATCACCCGCGGGGCCGGACATCTGGTAGGTGGTAATGTAGAATTGCGCGAAAGGATCTACAGGGTGCTCAGAGGTGCCCTGCCCGGACTGGCCTTCATCGTCAGTCTGCTCATCTTGCGGTTTGGCGATCCCAAGTGGGCTGTCGCCGCGACCTTGCTGATTCCCTTCGAATTTCTGGCCCTCGGGCATCTTGTCCGGCCCAAGGCAATTAAGCCGTGATCCTCGCCCTCGTGGTGCCCTGGCCCGCCAGCTATGTCGGGCGGTTGGAAGCCTGGTCGCAACTTGCTCAACTCAATGCGGACCTGCTGAGTCACGACAGCGCCACGGCGACCCTGCAAGCTTGGTGCGATCTGCATGGCCAGGGACAGAGGATTTTGGCCCGTCGCATACGCACTGGGCTCAAGGACGCCAGCCCAGAGGATCGAAAGGCCCTAGGCGTTGGTCCAGATGAGCCCCTAGCCTACCGCCGGGTTCAGTTAACCTGCGGCGACCTTGTCCTGTCCGAGGCCGACAATTGGTACCGTCCGGGCCTCCTTAGCCCCGAGATGAAGAGGGCACTAGAAGAGACAGAAACCCCGTTTGGCGTGGTGGTGCGTCCGCTGAACTTCCGACGCAGGACCCTATCGACCACCTATCTATTCCGCCCCCTGCCGGGAAACTGGGAGGAAACCCCAAGGCCCATCCAGGTGTATCGAGGCGAGTTGGCAGTCCCCAAGGACGTTCTGCAACATAGGGCAGTGCTGGTGAATGCCGAGGGGATGGCCTTTAGTCTGGTGATCGAAACCTATAGCGATGCTGTGCTGGTCAGGCCAAGGCCCTAGGCGGCTTCCAGATCCAGGGACGCCGGGCGTTCATCAAGGGTGACGTGAGACGGTACCGCAACCGGCGTGAAGGCCTGACGCCGGGCGCGGGGCTGAGCAACCTCAAAACCCAGTTCCTCCGGCGTCAACATGATGCCTCGGAAGCGCAGGCTTTGGCCAACATCAGGACGGGATGTCAGGATGGAGAGGGCCGGGGCAAACAGCAGGGGCAGGACGATCGGCGAAAACACTAGGCAAAGGTCTGGGCGGGCCATCAGGGCGGCGGCGAACACCATGCCGGCGCGCAGCTCCCAGGCATGGAAGCGGCAGGCCTCCGCCCAGGTGATCTTATCGGCTTCGCGCTGCTGGGTCCGCCAACCAGAGTCCTTGCCGCTGAAGATTTCAATCAGCATGCGGGTGTGGCTGACCATCATGATCGGAGCCATCACCATGGACATGAACATTTCCATGGCGGCACCCTTGAGGATCGATGCCGAGCCTCCGAATGCCGCCCGCTCGTTCTCCCGGGACATGACCAGGATGGACCCCAGCAGCTTGGGACCAAAGAGCAGCATCCAGGTCAGGGCGGTCATCCAGATGAGGGCATAACCGTCATGGCGGGGCAGGACGATGGTCCGCCAACCGGCCAGGGTGGCAATTTCTTCGAGCTTGGGTGCCGTTTGGAATTGGATCAGCAGGGCGGTGAGCAGGGAGAGGAACCAAAGGGGCGAGGCCCAATAGGCCATGACCCCGATGACCATTTGCAGACGGCTCATGGCCGTCAGGCCCGGCGCGGTCAGCAACTGCAAGTGCTGCATATTGCCCTGGCACCAGCGACGGTCCCGGGACATGAAGGCCTGAAGGGAGGGCGGCGACTCTTCGAAGGTCCCACCGAGGGCGGCCGTCAGGTGCACACCCCAACCGGCGCGGCGCAGAAGCGAGGCCTCGACAACATCGTGGCTCATCACGTGACCGCCGAAGGGCTTGCGCCCTGGCAGAACCGGCAGGCCGCAGCACTGGGCGAAGGCGGCCGTACGGACAATGGCGTTATGGCCCCAATAGCTGGATTCAGATCCAGACCACCAGGCCAGACCCGCACCGGCGACCCGGCCGTAGAGCCGCACGCCAAACTGTTGCGTGCGCTGATAGAGGGTTTGGCCCGCGACGATCGAAGGCGTGGTCTGGATCAGGCCGATATCGGTCTTGCGCTCCATGGCGTCGACGAGATGCATCAGGGTTTCGCCCGACATGGTGCTGTCGGCGTCCAGGATCACCATGGTCTCGTAGGCGGCACCGTAATTTTGCACCCAGTCGGCAATATTGCCGGCCTTACGCTCGGTGTTCTTGTCCCGACGCCGATAAAAGGCCCGGCAGTGGGAGGTCACCCGGAAGGACTGGAAGGCGACCCATTCTGCGGTCGCGGCGTCATCCTGGGTCGAGTCCGACAGAACAAAAATGTCAAAGGCGCTGGCAGCGTCCAGCTTGGCCAATGACCTCTCAATCCCGCTCAAGCGACCAAAGGCCGCGGTCGCGTCTTCGTTATAGAGGGGCATGAGCAGGGCGGTGCGGGTCTGGGGCCTGCGGGCGACGGGCCGGAAGTCCAGATCGTCGTGGGATCCGCGCACATGCTGCAGAATGAAGCCCGCCATGGCGCTGACAAACCAGCAAGAAATGGGAATGGTCAGGGCCCCGAAGAGGACAAGGGCCAGAATTTCTAAGGTGCTGAACCCATCTTCGGCGTAAATCTTGGCTGGCGTTAGGAAGGCCAGGAAAGCCAGCAGTAGCGTCGAGGCGAAAATCACCGTCCGGCGCAGGACAATATCGCTAGGGCTGGTGCTGGGCCGGAAGTCGCCCAGGGGGGTTTCAAAGGATTGGCGCGGCATGTCGAGCGGCGCGTGACTCGGCATCCAGGTACGGGACTCTGGGTCAGCCTGACCAAAGCCCTTGTCCATCACGTCAATGCTATGGGTGCTCAACGCGTCCATATTGCCCGTCCGCCCGTGCGATCACTTTTCGATCACAAAAGCGTTATGCTGCATTGCGAGGGGAACAATCAAGCCCTCTCTTGCAGTCCGACAAAAATTAATAAATTCGGGGGGTTCGAGTAGAATTTGGGCACAAGGTAGGGATGGCGCCTGATTGATGGGCGTGAGCCGAAAAACGATCACAAAATCGAGAGGTTGGCCAAAAAGACGCTGAATGCGTCAGCCTGCAGATCACGCGGAAGGGGTATTTTCGTGGGCAAGGGCCAGAAGGCGCCGCTCGAGGATATAGGCAGCAACACCCGTCCATCCGACCAAGACAAAGGCGAAGGCCCGCTCCCACCAGCCAACATTGAAGTCATTGACCAGGCCCTTGAAGATCAGGTGCTTGGTCAGGACGGTTAGGATCGCCATGGCGACAAACACCAGGGCCAGAAACCGACGCAAACCACCCAATTCCGGGGTGGTGCGAAATCCCCAAATGATCGCCAGGGGGGCAAGCTGGAT
>CAITHQ010000128.1 GCA_903892305.1 uncultured Alphaproteobacteria bacterium | reverse complement strand
GCTTTGTCTCCTGGCATCAGGACTCAACATATTGGGGGCTTGATCCGGACGACGTCATTACCGCCTGGATTGCACTGACCGAGGTAACACCAGAGAACGGCTATATGCAAATGATTCCAGGCAGCCACAAGATCGATCAGTTGCCGCACCTGGACACCTTTCACAAGGACAATCTTTTGTCGCGCGGACAGGAGATCTCGGTCGAAGTCGATAAATCAAAGGCAGTCGGCATCGCCCTGAGTGCCGGAGAAATTTCCTTGCACCACATCAAGACTGTGCATGGTTCAGACGCGAATCGCAGCAACGACCGAAGAATCGGGTTGGCGATTCGATACATCCCAACTTACGTGCGTCAGACAAAAGTTCGCGACGCTGCAATGCTGGTTCGTGGACAAGATCAATACAAAAATTTCGACTATGAGCCTCGCCCCAAAGCTGACCTCGACAGCGCGGCACTCGCAGCCCATACCGAGTCTATGTCTAGGCAAATCAAGGCACTTTATCAAGGTACCGACAAAACCGAGTTCCGAGCCTGAGGCCGCGCAACTTGCAATGCCTACTAAAGCCTGGCCGCGCTTTAGTGGCCTAGGTACAAGCTCTTGATGGTGGCAGATTCGCGAAGCGACTCCGACGAACCCTCAAGCGAGATATGTCCCGACTCGATCACATAGGCACGACTTGCGCAATCAAGGGCCATAGAGGCGTTTTGCTCAGCTAAGAGGATCGTCATGCCGTTGGCGGCCAGCTTGCCTAAGATGGTCAAAATTTCTTGCACGATGATTGGCGCCAACCCCATTGTCGGTTCGTCGAGCAAAAGGCATTTCGGTTTTGCCATGAGTCCGCGGCCGATCGCCAGCATCTGCTGTTCGCCACCAGACATGGAGCCGGCCTTCTGCGATTTGCGCTCAAGCAAGCGAGGAAATAGATCGTAAACATAGTCAAGTTCAACTTGTACCTTGTTACGGTCTTTGCGGTGATAGGCCCCCATCAACAGATTTTCAGTCACCGTAAACTTCACGAAAACTTGCCTGCCTTCTGGCACGAGGATCAACCCGCGCTCCACGCGCTCATGGGTCGATAAAGAGGAAACATCTTCACCAGCAAAGCGCAAGCTGCCTGAGCTTAAATTTTTCAAGCCAAGGGCCGTGCGAAGGGCTGTAGTCTTGCCCGCAGCGTTTGCGCCGATCAGGGCAACCACCTCACCGGCCTCGATCTTGGCGGTAAGGTCGTGCAGCACGTGGTTCTTTCCGTAGTGAACATTAACGTGGTCAAACTCAATCATCTTAGGGCCTGTTGCATTCCATCATATTAATTAGTCGCTATCGCCCCAAGTAGGCAGCAATGACGTGCTCATTGCTGAGTACCTCGGCGGGCGTTCCCTCCGCAATCTTCGCGCCATGGTGCAGACTGATGGCGCGATCAGCTAGCTTTCCGAGGAAGCCAACCTTGTGATCGATGATGCACAGGGTCATACCATGGGCACGTAGGTCGCGCAGCACAATTTCGAGGCTATCAATCTCGCTCTGTCCGAGACCGGAAGCTGGTTCATCTAGTAACAGCAACTGCGGCTCGCACATCAGTGCCATAGCAACCCCGAGCATCTTCTCCTCGCCATATGAAAGTACACCTGCAGTCTGATCGCGTGAGCCCTCGAGTCGACAAAGTCGTAGAACCTCGCGGGCACGGGCTTCTAGATCGCCACCCGCTTGGCCGGTGTCGGTGTTAAACAAGGTGGCGATCCTGCGCCAGCCGAGTCTGCGTTTGAGCATCAAATGCCCGGCGATCATCAGATGCTCGAAGACAGTCAGTTCACTGAAAAGTTGCGGATTCTGGAAGGTCTTAACCACGCCCGCTGCGGCTATGTCATGTGGCTTGTGTCCCTGGATTTCTTTACCCTTCCAGACAATACGACCGGTCGAGGGGGTCAGCATGCCAGCGATAAGACTAAGCAGTGTTGTCTTGCCCGATCCATTCGGTCCGAAGATGCCAACGATATCGCCCTGGGCAATTGAGAAAGACACATCTGAGACGGCGGTGAGTCCGTCGAAACGCTTGGTCAGGCCTGAAATTTCAAATAGCATGAGGGGGTCGACGTGTGAGCGCCGCGATGCTGCCGTAGATGCCCTGAGGCATCACCAGAATGGTAAAAATCAGAATCGAACCGTAAACAATCGTCCGCAACTCAGCGCCGAGATGGATCACATGAGGCAAGGTGGTCAAGACCAGCGCGCCGATAAAAGGCGCCGCGACCGCGCCGCGTCCACCGAGAAGCACCATCGCGACAATCGCCAGTGATTGATCGATGGACAGGAAGCCCGGCTCAATGGACCCTAGGAAGAAGGAGTAAAGCCCACCAGCAATCGCAGCGATCATGTTGCCCACTGAGAATGCAGCTAATTTGTAACGAAAGACGTTGATGCCGAGCGTATCGCCGAGTTCATCGTTGAGCCGAATGGCTGCGAAACTGCGGCCCATCCACGAGTTCACAAGCCGCCAGCAGACCAAAAGGGTTAACGCCAAACCAATTAGGCTCACGTAGTACCACATCAGTGTGCCATCAAGCTTGACGATGCCTTGACCTGGCAACCAGATGCGTGGCTTTTCCTGAAGAATGATGCCGAGCGTGCCATTGGTGACGCTGTTCCAGTTAAGAATGATAAGTCGCGCCATCTCGGAAAAAGCCAGCGTCACAACCGCGAAGTAAAACTCCTTCAGGCGAAAGCGAAAGCAGATGGTGCCTACGATGACCGACAGAAATAACACCAGCAGGGCTGCCAGCACCAAGCCGATCCAAAACGAAGTTCCTAAAAGGCTCATCGACAGATGTGTCGCATAAGCCGAGATGCCGAAGGCTGCTGCATGGAACATCGACAATTGTCCGGTGTAGCCAAAAATGAGGTTAAAGCTTACAGCCAGCATGCCAAGCAGAAATGAGAACACCAAGATCGTCAGTGCGAAATCACTCTTGATGAGTAGCGGTAGCAAGGCTAAAGCCAGCGCGGCCAACATCAGTCTGAGCCCTGCAGTCATTTGCGCCCCGCAAAGAGGCCAGCTGGCTTGAACAGCAGAATGGCGATAAGGAAAATCAGTCCGTAGGCGTCACGGAAAGCAATCGGCAAGTAAATCGAGCCAACACCCTCAGTGATGCCAAGCAGGATGCCGCCGAAGAGTGAGCCGATCACGCTACCAATGCCGGCAAGGATTGCAGCCTCAACTGCTTTCAGAATGTAGACTGCACCGAGGGTCGGGTCAATTGAATATAGGCTTGCGTAAAGTGCGCCGCCCAGACCAGCTAGCCCGGTGGAGTAGACCACCACACCAGACTGCAAAATTTTGGTGCGCACACCCATGAGTTCAGCTGCTTCCGGGTTCTGGGCATAGGCATAGGCCGCACGCCCGATCCAAGTTCGGGTCAGGGCCGCATAAGTAGCGAGGATGACGCCGAGCAGCACCAAGAAAACTACTGCCTTCATCTTCGGCACCACGAGACCAAAGAAGCTGAACACCCCAGGCAGCACATATTCCATGTTTTTTGGTGTCGAAGTCCAGATCAGGAGAGCGGCACCTTCCATCACCGAGATCAAACCGATCGAAACTAGCAACCCGTTGACGAGGTTGTTGCGCGTGAACCGGAACAGCGTCTGGTCAGCGATAAGCCCGGCAAAGGACGTCACTAACACGGCGCACAGGACTGCGACAGCGTAGTGCATGCCAAGGCCATCGGTAAAGTACCAGGCCATATAACATCCCAGCATCATGAATGCACCGAGCGCAAAATTTACAATGCCGGTAATACCAAAGGTGAGAGTGACCCCTAGAGCAATAATGCCGTAAAGGGTTCCGAGAATTGCTCCGTTGAGCAATTGTCCAAGGATCAGTTGGCCCATTTATTTGGGTTCGATATGCGTCGAACTGATCTTGCCGCCCTTTTTCATATGAAGCACATCAAAGTCGAAAACGGCCTCACCGGTTTTGTCGTAGCGGATATTCCAAATACCGTTATACGTGAAGGACATAAGCGCTGTCTTAACTTTTCCAACATCATCCACGGTACCAGCCTTTTTCATCGCCTCGACGAGCATGAACACATGGTCATAGCATGACGATGAACAAAGTGGTGCCT
>CAITHQ010000127.1 GCA_903892305.1 uncultured Alphaproteobacteria bacterium | reverse complement strand
GAACATGGGATGGGCTCCGATCAGGGGGACATTTTGGTAGTAGGGGGCCGAAGCCCCCGGTTAGATGCTGAACTCATTGGCGCGGAGGAAGGCGACTTCGTCGGCGGTGGCCAAGCAAACGGCCATCATGTGCTTGTTAAGGTAGGTCTGGAGTTTGTTGCGGTTGGTGGGGGTGGGGAAGGCGCGGTAGGCGTTGATCAGCTTGGTCATGTTGGGCTCCTTGGTCTGGTTTGTTTCGACAATCCACTTAGACCACATGGGTTGATTTGATACAAGAACTATTTTCTCCCTGTGGATAACTATTTTATCTCAGGGCCTCCACTCGGTCGAGGATCGCAGCCTTCACCTGATCAAGGTTGTCGAAATCCATCGCCCCCAGCTCGGTGCCGAACAGGTCACGCACAGCAGCCTGCTTATCAGCCTCGCTGATGACCATCACCCGGTGGCGGCTGTCCACGATGCCCCGAGCGCCGTTGGCCTTCACATAGTCCACTACGCGCCCCTGAGAGACCTTCTGGGCCTTGGCGAAGTAGTAGGAGGTGCTGCGCTCGGTCTTGAACTTGGCGGTGGTGTAGCTGCTGGTCAGTTCGATGACGACAACGTCGCCGCGCTTGGCCTTGGGGTAGGAGAGGGCATTCTTGATTGATGTGGTGTTCATGGCTGGGCTCCGATCAGGGGGACATTTTGGTAGTAGGGGGCCGGAGCCCCCGTGGTGGTTACTGTGCGAGGATGGCCTCAACAGTTTTGAAGTTGAGGTAAATTGTTTCGCCGTTTTTCCTGTAGACGATGCCGAAGTTCCCAGTGGCACCGCCATCATGCATGATGCTGCAAGCTTTGGTCCAACCGTTCTTGGCGAGGAGGGTCTGGGCTTGAGCGATCTGGGCGCGAAGGGTGTTGGTCATGTTGGGCTCCGTTGCGTTGGTCTGTTTCGATGAATTGATCTTATTCTCCTGATTTTTGATTCGCAAGAACTATTTTCTCCTTTTCTCCATTATTTTGAAAATAATTTGCCCCCATGTTATGTTCCTGATCGAAAAGGAGCCGGACATGGGTAGACCGTCTGACTACAGGCCTGAAATGGCTGACAGAATTTGCGAAGAACTTGCGTCTGGTAAGCACCTGCACATGATCTGCAAAGAGGATTGGGCTCCGGGTGAGCGGACTGTTTATCAGTGGCTCGACAAGAATCCTGACTTCGCGCGGCTCTACGCACACGCGCGCGAGCGTCAGCAGGAGGTCTTTGCGGCGGACGTGATCAACATCGCCGACACTGAGAAAGACAGCGCGAAAGCCCGAAACATGATGGATGCGCGCAAGTGGTACGCCGCTCGTGTCGCTCCGAGGAAGTGGGGCGACAAGATCGAGATCGACGCCAAGATAGAGACGACAGGGGCAACCAGCGAGGCCCTGATGGCGTTCCTAGCGGCGGTGGAGGCCCAGAAGGGTGGATGACCTTCAGGCCGCATATATAAAGCTGACGCCGGTCGAGCGAGCGATCGCCGACTGGCAAATGCACTGGATGGTTAAGCGCTTGCCCCATCAGGTCCCCCCGAAGGGCCTCGACTGGACCATCTGGCTGCTGCTGGCAGGGCGTGGCGCAGGCAAGACCCGCACGGCCGCCGAGGTGCTCGGCCAGTGGGCAACCCTGCGCCCCGGAACCCGGTGGCTCGTCTCAGCGCCCACCTACGGCGATCTCACAGGCGTCTGCTTCGAGGGCGAGTCGGGCCTAATCAATTGCATCCCGCCGTCCCTGATCGAGACCTACAATCGCTCCGAGGTCGAGATCAAGATGATCAACGGCTCGACCATCAAAGGGATCACAGCCGAGAAGCCCGAGCGCTTCCGTGGGCCTCAGTTCCATGGCGGGTGGCTCGATGAGCTCGCTGCGTGGCAGCGCGCTGACGAGGCCTTCGACCTCCTGATGTTCGGGATGCGTCTGGGCGATCACCCCCGCATCATCGCCACCACCACCCCGAAGCCCAACACGATCATCCGCAACCTGCTGGCTCGAGAGGGCAAGGACGTGATCGTCACCCG
>CAITHQ010000126.1 GCA_903892305.1 uncultured Alphaproteobacteria bacterium | reverse complement strand
CCTCTGTGAAGGGATGGATCTTCAGGCCGCCGGGGTTGTGGCCGCCAAGCTCGCGCCCGCCTTCCATCTTGGGCCCGGGCCCTTGGGCTGGTTCTTCAGCGCTAGTACGGCTGGCCTTTTGATCGGCGCTATCATCGGCGGTCGTCTGGCCGACCATTTTGGACGCAAGCGGATCCTGATAGTTTCGGTTGCGGTCTTTGGCCTAATGACCCTCGCGACGGCCATGTCGTCGACCTTTCCCATTCTGCTCGCAACGCGTTTCGTCACAGGTCTCGGCCTTGGCGGTGCCCTGCCCAATATGATCGCCCTGGTGGCGGAAGGCACGGATCCCCGGCAGAAGAACCTGGCCGTCTCGATAATGTATTCTGGCATGCCCCTGGGGGGTGCCCTGGTCAGTCTTGTGACCCTGGTTTCAGCTTTTGGAACCACGTGGACGTCGGTCTTCTATATTGCAGGAATATCCCCCTTGATGGTGGTTCCGCTCTTGATCCTATTCCTACCGGAATCACGTCAGTTCTTGGAGACGCGGGAGACCAGCTTGTCCCCGTCGAACTTTGTCTCAGCGCTGTTTCATGAGGGTCGCTTAGCCCCCACCATCTTCCTTTGGGCCAGCTTCTTCTGCACCCTGTTGGTGCTCTACCTCCTGCTCAACTGGCTGCCGACCCTGCTGATATCCCGGGGGCTCACCAAGCCCGAAGCAGCCAAGGTGCAGCTGGTCTTCAATCTTGTTGGTGCCTTTGCAGCCATGGGCGCTGGCTGGGTCATCGATACCCGCTTCCGCCTGCCAGGAATCATAGCCACCTTCTTGGCCTTGGGTTCAGGCCTAGTTCTGCTGATCTCCGTACCGACATCACAGGGTTCGGCCCTGTTGATCGGTGGTTTGTTGGGTGCTGCAGCCCTGGCTTCACAGAGCATTCTCTACGCCGTGGCACCCGATTGTTATCCCACCGCGGTTCGAGGGCAGGGGGTCGGGACCGCTGTTAGCGCCGGCCGATTTGGATCCATTGCGGGTCCTATCGTGGCGGCCCAACTGCTGGTCGGCGGACGCAGTCCTGCAGACGTGCTGCAAGCCATGCTGCCGCTTGTGGCCATCGGCCTAGCTTGCACCTTGCTTCTCGGCTGGGCAGGAAAACGGCCAGGGCTGGGGAGCTAGCTGCCGCATAAAGGTGCTTCCTCCTGGGCCCGCCGCGGGCGTTTTCCCCGTGATCCTATGGTTTCAGGTGGGAATCATACCAGGCTAACCACCGCTCCACGCGATCCTTCAGGAAGCTGGGTCGACGCAGGCCGTGGAACTCGCCCGGATAAATCACTAGGCCCGTTTCCACCCCCCGGCTGCGTAGCGCCTGATACATTTGCTCAGAATTGAGCAAGGGAACATTCATGTCCTTGTCGCCGACCATGAACAAGGTTGGCGTGGTGATCCGCTCATTGTGGAGGAAGGGATAGCTGACCCTTGCCCAGACCTCTGGATGCTCCCAGGGCTTTCCGAGCTCTATTTCGTAGTCACGGATGTATTGGTCGGTACCGTAACCGGCCATAATGTTCGAAATGCTAGCACCACTCATGGCGACCTTAAACCGGCTGTCGCTGGCCATTACATAATTGGTCAGCATGCCACCATAGCTCCAGCCGCCGATGGCGAGACGGTCTGGATCCGCCAGTCCACTTGCCACCGCGTCGTCCACTGCGGCCAAGGCGTCTTGCACATCTTTGTGGCCCCAATCGGCGTAGATTGCCTTTGCAAAGGCCTCGCCGCGGCCTGTGCTGCCTCGGGGATTTGATGACACCACCAGATAGCCACGGGCCGCAAAAATCTGCCGGTTCATATCGAACTCAGCGTCGAACTGTGCCTGAGGCCCCCCATGGTTATAGAGCATGGTCGGAAGCTTCACCCCGGGCTTGACGTTCGGGGGGGCGACCTGGAAACCATGGATTTCAGTTCCATCCTGACTGAGAAACCTTGTCTCCAGGGTCGGCGCAATATCGACCGTGGCCAGCCAGGGGTCATTCTGTTTTGACACGGGCCGCAGCTTGCCATTCTCCAGGGCATAGACTTCGTTCGGACGATCCGGTTGACCCATCAGCAAGGCTGAATGGCCCTTGGCACCGGTGGTGAGATCGCTGAAGATCCGTCGACCAGCAACCAGGGGCGTGATCTTCCCCCCCTTTGGCGATATTGCACCAACCCATTGGGCCCCATCGTCCTCTATGGTGAAGGTGATCTTGGTGCCGTCGGCAGACCAGCTGGGCTGGCCGACATTCCGATCGAGGGTCTGCGTCAAGATACGAGGCGTTCCGCCCCCGGAGGACAAGACCGCGAGCTTGCGAACCCCATAGGAGAACAGCTCAACCGGCCCGCCCTGAATATAGGCAATATCCTTGCCGTCTGGGCTCCAGGCTGGATAGCTCTCCCAGTCCGGATTCAGATCTTCTCCGAGATAGGTTGTCAGCGCCGTGGGCTCTGCTGGTACAGCGCTGGTGGAGACTAAATAGATATTGTGATCGTAGGTCCGGTCAGGATCTGCGCCGCGGTTGGAGACAAACGCCAAGGTTTTGCCGTCTGGCGAGAATGACGGGAGGGCCTCGTCAAATTCACCCTTTGTCAGTCGCGTCACCCTTTGGGAGGCCAGATCATAAAGGTAGAGTCGGCTGCGATCTGTTCGTTGATAGCCCGCAATGTCCTCTTTGAACTTAAAGCGGCTGATGACGATGGGTTTCGGCTTAGGCTCGCCCTTTGGCTTCTCAGCCCCCTCGGCAAGATCGGGGTCAGGATCATGAACGATCAATGCCAGAAACCTTGAATCCGGCGACCAGACAAAGTCTTCGACGCTGCCTTTAACCCCCGGCATCTTTGCCGCCTCTCCGCCGCTGCGGGGCAAGACCCAGACCTGGGTGTCTTCGTTGGCGTCAGTTCGAGACGACAGGAAGGCGAGGCTCTTGCCGTCGGGGCTCCATCGCGGGGTCGTTTCGGACTCATTGGGGCGGTTCGTCAGTTGGACTGAGTCTCCGCCATCCCAACGGCTCATCCAGATATGGCTGACCCTCTTATCGGCCTGGAGGTCGGTCGTTCCAACCACGTAGGCCACCCATTCGCCCTTTGGATCAACCTGGGGAGCCCTCACCGATCTAATTTTGGCGATGTCGCTAGGCGTAATCGGGTTGGCCGTCACCTGGGAGCTGATCAGGACGGCGAGCGCAGAAGCCGCGGCCGTCATCAAAAGTCTAGAACGCACATTTGTCTCCCGGAGGCCGATTCCACCTCGATCTAAGTCTATGGTGAATGGGTTCTTGCCAGAGACGCAAGTCCGACGGCTCGGCAATGTGATATCAATGCTAACCTTGCCTTTCCCCCCAAGGTGCCTTTTGCGTGTTCCAGCGTTTTTCCGAAGGGAAGGGCTCGGCGGCAGGCGATGGCGGTATGGTGAGTCCTGAATGGCCTGCTCGTATTAACCCTGAGTTTGAAAAATTCAGTGCCTTGCAGCGAAAGCAGGGTCAATTCTGGTGTCGCAGCGAACGCCTTGCCAGCGTGCAATACCCCCCAACAATTCCGCGGGTATGATGGGCTTTCCGAAATGGTCATTCATTCCGGCTTCAGCGCTGACCTTTCGGTGTTCTGGCAGGACATTGGCGCTCACGGCAATGATCGGCGTCGCCCGATTGAGCGAGTCCATATTCCGGATCGTTCTGGCAGCGGTGGCACCATCCATCCCCGGCATTTGGAGATCCATGAGAATGACATCGAATTGCGTTTGGCGCGCGGCCTCTAAGGCGGCTGATCCACTTGCAGCATCTGCGACCCTATGACCGGCAGCCTGCAGAACCGCGCGGATGAGTTCCCGATTTATATCTAGGTCATCGACCACCAAGACATGGGCGGGCTGTAAGTCGTCGCTATCTAAGGCGAGCGAGGGGCTTAGATCCTCCAACGCCATGTCACATTGCGTGGCCTTGATCCAGAAGCTGAATGTTGAGCCGATATGTTCAGTGGAAACGACTTTGATCTCCCCGCCCATAAGTTCGACGAGATTTTTGGATATCGACAGGCCCAGCCCGGTCCCCCCATGACGGCGACTGACCGACTCATCGACCTGTGAAAACCGCTGGAAAAGGCGGCCTATACCGTCCTTTGGGATGCCTGGGCCCGTATCGGTCACACCCACATGAAGGCGACCGTCGTCGGCATCATAGCCTGCGGTGACTTGCACCCATCCCTGATCGGTAAACTTCACAGCATTATTGACCAAGTTTAGAATGATTTGGCGCAGCCGTGAGCTGTCGGCGAGTAATGCACTCGGCATATTGTCGGCGATACCCAGGTCAAGATCCAAACCCTTTTCAGCCGCCTGACCCGCCGCAACGGCCACGGTGTCTTCAAAGAAGGTGCGCACGTCAAAGGGCTGGGGGTCTAGGGACACCTGCTTTGCGTCGAGTTTGGAGAAGTCCAAAATATCATTGACGACGGTGAGGAGAGCATGGCCGCTGGCTCCAATGCGCCGCGCATAGGTTGAGGCAAGCCCAGGAAGGCCCTCTGTCGCGTTTAATAGCGCTGAGAACCCGATAATGCCTGTGAGGGGCGTACGGATTTCATGGCTCATATTGGCAAGGAAGGCGGCCTTGGCTTCGGAAGCCGACTCCGCGCGGATCTTGGACTCAATCAGGTCATTTTCCAGCTGACGGCGGATCGAGACATCGCGATAGCTGTTTACAATTGACGTCGGCTGGCCGTTCGCGTCGCGGACAATGGTGGGACTTCCTTCCATCCAGACAAAGTCTCCAAACGCTGTGAGGAATCTGTACTCCCGCCGCGTGGATGGATCGAGTGGTGTGCCCTGAATCTGGCTCCAGGTGACTCGGATCGCGTGTCCCACGTCATCAGGATGGACGAAATCGGTGGTTTTGCGGCCCAATACATCTGTAGGCGAATAGCCGAGGCATGCTACCGAGGGCGAGGCGTATAGGATTTTTCCGTCCATCTGCATCCAGACCACAATGTCCTTGGAATGGTCGGCAAGCATCCGGAAGCGGGCTTCACTGGCGGTCAGCTGACTGCGGCTTTCGGTAAGGTCGTTCTGGACGGATCTGAAGACGAGGAAGACCACAAGGGGACAGGCCAGCAGTGTAATGACTTCGAGCGGCTGTCCTTGTTGAATGCGCCATATAGCTCCTGATATTTGAACGAAGGCGAGTGCCAAGGTCGGAGGTGTCAGGTTCAGGAAGAGGCGTTTTGGATTGGCATGGTCGGCCACCAAAACCTTGAACATGATGACGCCTAACAGGGTCACGCCAAAGGTCTGCCCGACCCCTGTATGATAATACAAGAAATAGAGCGCTACGCAGGCGTAGCCCGCGCTCAAGAGCCATGAAAAAATGCCGCTATACCGCTGCGCGCGAACTTCTAAAGGACCAGGCGGCAGGAACCACCTCTGTTCGCCGCCGATAAACAATAGGGTCACTGCGAACCAGATCAAGGCACTGCTGACGCCGGCCATTGGCATGGCGGCAAGACACACCACAAGGGCGAAGAAAACTCTCGCGATAGTGCTCTTCGCTATGACCTGACCGTTTGCCGACTTTCCCTGTCCGGCATGATCTGGCTGAGGTCTGGGGACCAGAGTCGTCAACTTTGTCTGGCGCTTTGAGGCCATATCCACACTCCGGAGATAACAATGCTACCTTACGTGGTGATGCTGAATAAAAGTTTACTACGGGCTGCGGGAGTTGCCGGACTTGAGCGCCCTTCGCGACAGGGTTTGATCCAGGCTCAGCCTAGTCCCTCGGCGCGGCGTGGACGCGCATGATCAGTGACTGACTGCAGGTTGCCATGAGTACTCCGTCTGGGGAGAACATGTGGATAGATCCGTGCGTGACGCCGTGTTCAATCGCCTCGATACGAATGTCACAGAGGACCCAGTCAGTCGGGGTGATATGACCATACCGAACGGTATTATCGAGGCTATTGCCGCCAGCATTATAGCCAATGGCATGGGCCGTCGCCTGGGGTACAAAGTCGGCGATCACGGCCAGAAGTTCAGCCGTGGCGGTTAAGCCCTCCCGAGAGCGAACCCACGTCACGAGTCTGCCGTCTTCACTGCGGCCGCCTTCAATTTTTTGGCTGGGATAGCGACCTGCGGCGACCCGGGTTTCGAAGCGGGTATGAAGGCCACCCTCTCCACCTCGCCAGTGCTTGACCGATGTGCAGTCTTCGGGCGGTGGCACAGCCGGTGCCTTTCGCCATTGATCTGAAACCCCATCACGTTTGCCCAGGGCCGCGTTGACCGTGAGAATTTCCTGATCGCCAATATGGGCTGTGACACGAACCTGACTTATGCTGTTGCCCACGGTCACTTCATGCACGTCAAAATCCACGATATTGCCGGCCCGGGCATAGGAGAGGTACTGAGCCGTCGCCCAAATCACGGGCCTCTTGCAGGTCGCTTCCATGGCGCGGACCGCAGCGGACATACCCGCCCCGCCAAATAGAAATTCTTTCCCGGCAGGTCCTACTGTGACCTCCGGCGTCACCGGTAGATACCAACGGTGAGAATTGTGCGTGGCCCGAAGGTCAAGGAAGTGAGTGTCCACGGAAAGGCCTTTGAAGACGGATGACTTGGTCCCGGCGGATCAGGTAGCGAGTGTCCAAGGCAGGGCCTGGCCGCCATGGAAGGGAACCAGATCGGCCGCCGCCAATTCAAGCTTATCCGGGACGTTATTCTGAGCCCGCTCCAAGACAACGGAGTCCTCGTTCAGGGGTAGGCCATAAAATCGCGGCCCGTTCTCAGAGGCGAAGGCCTCAAGTTGGCCGAGGGCACCTTCCTCATCAAAGACCGTCGCATAGCTTTCCAGTGCGAAGGGGGCGTTGAAGACACCAGCGCACCCACAGGCGGCTTCCTTGTCGCCTATCGGATGGGGCGCGGAGTCTGTGCCGAGGAAGAACTTCGCAGACCCTGAGGTGGCGGCCCGACGCAGGGCCAGCCGGTGAGGTTCCCGCTTCGCGATGGGCAAGCAGTAAAAGTGCGGCCGAATCCCGCCCTCGAACATGGCGTTGCGATTGATCGTCAGGTGATGCGGCGTAATCGTCGCCGCTAGGTTTGGCCCACCGGCTTCGACAAATGCCACAGCTTCCGACGTCGTGATGTGTTCGAACACCACTTTTAGCTCTGGAAAATCTGCAATCAGCCCCAGCAGCAGGGTTTCGATGAAGACCGCTTCCCGATCAAAAATATCCACATGGCGATCTGTGACTTCGCCGTGCAGAAGCAGGGGCATGCCGATCCGCTGCATGGCCTCCAGGACGGGATAGATATTGCGTAGATCAGTCACGCCATGGGCAGAATT
>CAITHQ010000125.1 GCA_903892305.1 uncultured Alphaproteobacteria bacterium | reverse complement strand
GATATAGACTTATTTTTAGAGGGTGATGCGCGTCGGGCGCGATTGACCGCCCATGGTAGTTGGAAGGATCGCGAGCTTGGATCGTGAGGCGTTAAAGGTCGAGTTTCTGGACGCGAACGGATTTGGTCAGGCGCGGCGGGAGGCCCTCAGCGGCGACGCCTCGACGCGACGCTATGAACGTCTGCACCTGGAAACGGGCACGCGCCTGATCTTCATGGATCAGCCACCGTCGACAGAGACCTCACCCTGCCCGCCCGATGCCACACCCCAAGAGCGGGAAGCTCTAGGGTATAACGCCATGGCCCGCTTGGCGGCAGGCCGGGTCGATGCCTTTGTTGCCGTGGCCAATTGGCTGAGGGCGCAAGGCTTATCGGCACCTGAGGTCATGACGTTCGATGCGGCCTCTGGCCTAGCGGTGCTGGAAGACCTAGGAGATGATCTGTTCGCCACAATGATCGCTCGAGGTCAGGTGGAAAAACCCCTCTATGAGTCTGCCATCAACGCCCTGGCACGGATGCATGACGCAACAGCCCCGCGCCTACTGAAGGTTGAGGATGGAATAGCCTGGCCCCTGTTGGACTATGACGACATAGCCCTCAAGACGGCTGGCGATCTTCTGCCGGAATGGCTGCCCAAGCTGCGGCCACAGATACGGATTGGGCTCGAGGCCCAGATGTCGTGGGAGGCTATTTGGAGGCCAATCCGCATCAGCGCAGCTGCTGGGGCCAACGTCTTTTGTCACCGGGACTATCACGCTGAAAACCTGATCTGGCTGCCCGACCGGCGGGGGGCGGGGCGAGCGGGTCTGATTGATTTCCAGGATGCGGTTCGCGCACACCCGGCCTGGGATATGTCCATGCTGCTGCACGACGCCCGTCGGGACATTTCACCTGAGCTCGAGACCTGGGTGCTCGAGCGATATTGCCAGCTTCGTCCTCTTGTGGATCGCGAGGCCTATTTCGCCGACTTCCGCGCCTTGGGTGCCCTCAATATCAGCCGTATTCTCGGGATCTTTGCACGACTGGTGACCCGGGACGGCAAGCCGCGATATGCCCAGTTCATGCCAAGGCTTTGGGGCTATCTAGACCGGTGCCTAGCCGACCCCGCCCTAGGCGAATTGAAGACGTGGTTCGACACCTATATCCCGCAAGACGCACGCCAATGACGGTCATCAAGACGGCCATGGTGCTGGCGGCCGGCATTGGGTCGCGCATGCGACCCCTGACCAATGATCGGCCAAAGGCCTTGGTTGAAGTTGGGGGCAAGGCCCTTATCGATCACGTCCTCGACCGTTTGGCCGCGGCAGGGGTCGAGACCGCCGTCGTCAATATCCATCATTTCGCAGACCAGATGACCGCTCACCTGGCCCAGCGGAGCCATCCGCAGATCAAGATCGTCGACGAAAGCGCGGGCCTGCTGGACTCCGGCGGTGGGATCAAGAACGCCCTGCCACTGCTTGGGAAAGATCCCTTCTTTGTTGCCAATATCGACTCGCTCTGGATTGATGAGGGCGTCCCGCCTCTCGAAGTCATGAAGGCAGCCTGGGCCCCGGAGACCATGGATCTGCTGGTGCTTCTCGTGGAGAAGGGGCGTGGCATCGGGTTTGAAGGACCACGGGGCTTCTTTCTCGATCCGGAAGGCCACATCACCCATTCCGCTGATGAAACCCACCCAGCCCCCTTCGCCAATGTAGGCTTCCAAATTATGAAGCCCGATATTTTAGAGGTTTCGCCTGAAGGTGCTTTTTCCATACTGCCAGTCTGGTGGCGACTGCAGGATGAGGGCCGAATCTTCGGCGTCGCCATGGATGCCTTCTGGCTCCATGTTGGCGATCCCTTGGCCAAGGCGGCGGCGGAAGCCAAACTCGCGTGACCAGTCCCTTCACCGGCTCAGGTTGGTATTCTATCCCGTCCCACCGCCCCTTTGTCTTGGATTTGGCTAAAGGGCTCTACGACTATTTGAGCCCCCTGGGTCCTGAGGCCCTGTCCCAGGCCGTGGTCCTGACGCCGACGCGGCGGGGGGCTCGGGCCTTGGCAGATGCTTTTGTGACGGTGGCCGGCGGCCGTGCCATACTCCCACCCCAAATCCGGCCCTTGGGGGACTTAGACGAAGGCGAAGCGCCATTTGAGCCGGGCGATCTCGCCCTAGACCTGCCCGCGTCAATTGGTAGCTTGAGACGGCGCTTTGAACTGGTGGGCTTGGTCAAGCGCCACGAGGCGGCCCTCGGACGCCAACTCGATGCGCCCACCGCCCTAGAGTTTGCAGATGCGCTGGGCAGCTTTCTTGATAGCCTTCAGATCGAAGAGGTCTCAGCGACCAAGGGCTTGGCCGAATTGGTGACTGCCGACATGGCCGAGCACTGGCGTATTTCCCGGGAGTTTCTGGAAATGGCCCTGGAAGCCTGGCCTAGGCGCCTGGCAGACATGGGCCTGATGGACATTAGCGCTCGGCGCGTGGCCTTGCTCCATGCCCTGGCGGAAAAATGGGATCGCGATCCCCCAGGGGGCGTGCTGGTGGCGGCGGGGTCCACGGGCACAGCCAAGGCCACAGCCGCCTTGCTGAGAGTTATAGCGAGAGCGCCGCAGGGTGCCGTGGTCCTGCCGGGCCTCGATCATGACCTTTCCGACAAGGCCTGGGGGGGTATTGGCGAACAGCATCCCCAGGGTGCCATGAAGCGCTTACTCACTGACTCCGGCCTCAACCGAAAGGATGTGCTTAACTGGCAGGCCTCGTCAGCAGATTTCGGCTTGGGTCACTGGCGACGCCGGGTCATCAATGAGGCTCTCCGACCCGCCGAAGAGACCGCAGACTGGCTCACAGCCATTGGCGATATTCGCGGTCAGAAGGAGGCCAAGGGCATTGATCCCATCGCCAAGGGTCTTGCCGGCCTGTCCTTGATTTCTGCGCGGACCGAAGACGAAGCGGCCACCGTGGTGGCGCTCTTACTGAGGGAGGCCCTGGAAACCCCAGGTCAGACCGCAGCCCTGGTGTCCCCAGACCAGGTCCTGGCCCGACGGGTCAGTGCCAAATTGGCCCGATGGGGTGTGTCGGCAGACTCCTCGGCCGGATTGAGCCTGGCAAGTTGCCCCATCGGCGTCCTTGCCGACCTGGTGGTTCAGTCCCTGATTGATCCCTTAGACCCCGTGCGTCTGCTGGCCATTCTCAAGCATCCCCTGGTCCGCTTGGACCTGGACACAAGCGCCTTAGGTGCAGCGCGTGACGCCCTCGAACGCTATGGCCTCAGAGGCGCGCGGCCGGCCAGTTGGGACCACCTCTCTGCCAAGCTATCGGCACAAATGCGTAAGGTGCAGCAAGACCCCGCAGCCGCGATCGACCTGCTAGATCGCCTGCGCTTGGCCTTGCCAGTAGCCACCTTGGACGATCACACGGCCTCTGAACTGGCCCGCCTTGTGGCCATCACCTTGGAAACCCTAGCCCGCGACCTAGAGGGATCATCAGACCACCTTTGGGCGGGTCTTGGAGGAGAAGCCCTGTCTCGCCTCTTGGCGGGTCTGATCGAGGACTCCGACGCCCTGCCCATCGTTACAGCCCGCAGCTTTGTGGAATTGTTTCGCAAGCTGGTGGCTGGCGAAACGGTACGCGCCGGCGGTGCCAGCCATCCTCGCCTGCGCATACTCGGTGCCATTGAGGCGCGCCTGGTGCGTGCCGACCGACTGATTGTCGCTGGCCTTGAAGAGGGCGTCTGGCCCCAAGGAGCCCCAGTGGACCCCTTCCTCTCGCGACCCATGCGCCAGACACTAGGTCTACCGCCGCCAGAGCGGCGGATCGGTCTGGCCGCCCACGACTTCGCCCAGGCGGCCAGCGCTCCTGATGTGGTCCTGCTGCATACCGAACGCCGGGAGGGCGCACCCTCCATCAAATCTCGCTGGCTTTGGCGCTTGGAAACCCTCGCCAAGGGTGCTGGCCTCGACATTGCCGGACGTCCCGACGTCCTGGCCTTGGCCCGCGCCCTGGATGCCCCAGGCGACTATAAGCCAGCTCCGCGGCCAGCCCCTGTTCCGCCGGTCAAGGACCGGCCTCGGCGCATGGCGGTCACTCGGGTTGAAGCCCTGACACGTGATCCCTACTCCGTCTGGGCCCGGGATATTCTGCGGCTCTATCCGCTGGAACGGCCGGACGAGGCCGTAGACGTCCGCGCCCGGGGCACGGCCATTCACAAAGCCTTCGAAGACTTTGTGCGCAAGTTCCCAGCCGCCCTTCCTGAAGATGCTGTGGCCCAGTTCGAAGCCTTCTACATCCGGGCCCTGGTGGATCAGGGCATGCCAGAAGACGCCATGGTTCGCGAACACGCCCTGGCCCAGGAAATGGCTAAGTGGGTGTCCGGGTTTGAGCAGGCGCGGCGGGCAGACGGTCGCGCCATCCATGTGGAGCTTTCAGGGCAACTGACCCTGGCTTGGCCGGGCGGGGATTTCACCCTCACCGCCAAGTCCGACCGGATCGAAATTGACCCCGAGGGCTTAAGCCACATACTGGATTACAAGACGGGAACGCCGCCCAGTGAGAAAGTGGTCGATGCAGGGTTTGCGCCCCAACTGACCTTGACCGCGGCCATTCTGGCGCAGGGTGGG
>CAITHQ010000124.1 GCA_903892305.1 uncultured Alphaproteobacteria bacterium | reverse complement strand
CCCCCAGTCCGCCGACACCTTCTTCACGGTCTCCCGATCCCGCATCATGTGGAAGTGCACGTCCACCTTGGGGAATTGCGTGCGGTCAATGCCGTCGCGGTCGAGCCAGCCGGAGAGGACGTAGAGATAGGGGTCGCAGATGGTGTAGGCGTCCCCCATCACGAAGGGGCCCCTAAAGTATTCCTCTTCGATCACCCGGAAGCAGTCGGCCACCACTTCGGGAGACTTGGCGGCCATGGCCTTGATGGCCTCGGGGTCGTCGGCCCAACGATAGCCGCGATAGCGGTGGGCCATGGCGACATGGACCGTGCTGCAGAGATAGATGTTGAAAGCGTTGACCTGGGCCATAGCAAACGGATCGTCCAGGGGGGCCAGGTTCGCCGCCGGATAGGTGCGGGCGATGTATTCCATGATGGCCGGGGTCTCGGTCAGGACGCCCCGGTCGGTGACCAGGGCCGGCACCCGGCTCTTGGGATTGATGGCCAGGAATTCCGGCGACCTCTGGGCATTGGTGCGGAAGTCCACGAATTCGGACTCGGATGTCGCGCCGGCATCCTCCAGGGCGACCTGGACGGCGAAGGAGATCGTGGCGGGGTGGTAATAGAGTTTCATCAGGTCAGGTCTCCTTTTGGTCAGCGGCCTCCCGGGCGCGCAGCCATTTGCGGGCGAACCAGCCTATGCCGATCCAGACGGCGAGGCCAAGCGCAAGGGTAAGCAGGCTTTCTACGCCACCGCCCCTCATGGCCTTAACGATAGAGTTTCCGGCGAAGGCGGTCAGGGCGATCTTGGGCACAATGCCGATGGCGGTGCCGGCCGCAAAGTCGATGACCCGCATGGGGGTGACGCCGGCGGCCATATTGATGACGATGAAGGGGGCTGAAGGGACCAGGCGGACAATCAGGCTGGCCAGAAATCCATTGCGGCCCACCAGGTCCATAAACCGAGTCATGCTCTCCCCTGATAGGGCCTTGAGCGGTTTGGCCCCAGCGGTGCGGCCCAGATAGAAACCTACCAAGGACGAGACGAGGGTGCCGATCCAGCTATAGGCAAATCCGTCCCAGGGCCCAAAGGCCACCACGGCGGCGGCGATCAGCACAAACTGCGGCACCCCCAGAAAGGCCAGACCCGCAAAGGCCCCCACTGCGGCCGGCAGGGCCCACGGCCCGCTTGCCGATCCTAGCCAGCGCTCCACCGTCGCCTCGCCATTGAAGCCCAGCACCTGAGCACCAAACAGAAAGACAATCCCAACCCCGCCGAACAGGACAAAGGACACGGCCAGGCTCCGCCAAGCTTGGCGGTCCATGGTGGTCAGGAAGGTCATTAGCCTGCGCATGGGCCTGCGTCGCCTTTTGAGGGCCAGTGGTCAAGGTGCCCCTATGCCTGAACGTCAGCTTCAGCTAAACCCCGCCCCGTTTCCTTTCACCTCCGACCGGGAGTCTGCCCGTCATGTCACTTGAGTCGTCTACGCTCGCCCGCGTGAAGCCTTCGGCCACTATGGCCACCGATCAAAAGGCCCGCGAACTGAAAGCCCAGGGCAAGGACGTCATCAGCCTTGGCGCGGGAGAGCCTGACTTCGACACGCCGGATAATATTAAAGAGGCGGCGATCAAGGCCATTCGCGACGGCAAGACCAAGTACACCACGGTCGACGGCATTCCTGAGCTAAAACAGGCCATTGTCGACAAGTTCGCCCGCGAGAACGGCCTGACCTACAAGACCAGCCAGGTGAACGTGTCGCCCGGTGGCAAGCCGGTGATCTTCAACGCCATGATGGCGACCCTAAATCCTGGCGACGAGGTTGTGGTGCCGACCCCCTATTGGGTCAGCTATCCCGACATGGTCCTGCTGGCTGGCGGCACGCCGGTGTTTGCGCCGACCACTGCCGAAACGGGCTTCAAGCTGCGGCCGGGCGATCTGGAAAGGGCCATTACGCCCAAGACCAGATGGCTGCTGCTCAACTCGCCGTCCAACCCGTCCGGTGCGGCCTACACCAAGGCTGAGTTACGGGCCCTTGCCGACGTCATGCTGCGCCATCCCCATGTGTGGATCCTAACCGACGACATGTACGAGCACCTGCTGTTCGATGACATGGAGTTCTGGACCATCGCCCAGGTGGAACCGGCCCTCTATGATCGCACCCTGACCATGAACGGCGTGTCCAAGGCCTATGCCATGACCGGCTGGCGGATCGGCTATGCGGCCGGCCCCGAGCCCCTGATCAAGCTGATGGCCAAGGTTATGAGCCAGTCCACCTCCAACCCCTCCTCCATCTCGCAATATGCGGCGGTAGAGGCCCTGAACGGCCCGCAGGACTTCATCAAGCCCAATGCCCGGTTGTTCCAGCAACGCCGGGATCTGGTGGTCTCCATGCTGAATCAGGCCACCGGCCTGAAGTGCCCGACCCCGGAAGGGGCTTTCTATGTTTATCCGTCATGCGAAGGCCTGATTGGCAAGACCGCTCCGTCCGGCAGGTTGATCAGCTCGGACAAGGATTTCGCTAATGAGCTGCTGGACGCTGAGGGCGTGGCGGTGGTGTTTGGCGAGGCCTTTGGTCTCTCGCCTTTCTTCCGCATCAGCTATGCGACCTCCAACACCGTGCTGGAAGACGCCTGCGGCCGGATCCAGCGGTTCTGCGCTTCGGTGAAGTAGGCGGGCCGTGACGGTCATCAACTTCAACAAGGCTAAAAAGGCCAGGGAGGCGGCTAACGCCAAGGCCCTGGCCGCCGCCAACCGCGCCAAACATGGTCAAACCAAGGGTGAAAAGACCCTGGTCAAATCCATAGCACAAAAGGCCCGAGAGCTGCTGGACGGTGCCAAGCGCACAGACTGAAGCCGACTTTCCAGCCGGTCAGATTCCGTTTCAATCCACGAAACGGCTGCCACTGATCGATGCGATCCCTAGGCAGCCAGTTTGGTTTCGGGCAGGACGGTATCCCGCGCCTCAGGGGGAATGGCGTTATAGAGGGTGGCCGGGGTGATGTTCAGTCGCCTGCGGGCGTCTTCAAGGGGCTCTGCCATCAGGCGCTCATAGTCTTCACCCAGGAGCCAAGCGGCGGCCTTGCCCCGTTGATAGCCCTGCCAGATGGCCTTGGAATAGGGATAGTCACCCTTACGCGAACTGAGGGCGGCACCGACGGCGATCAGGGCCCAACCCAGCCCCTTGGTCTGAGCATAGGAAAAGGCCACCAGACAGGCCTCGCCCAAGGCGTCGCGATGATATCCACTTAGGATGTGCCAAAGGTCATGGACGTCGCGGTTACGGCGACCAAACCAAGCATAGGGATGCTTGACTTCGATATCGTCACCCACTGAGCGGCTGACTTCGGCCAGCCCCTCCGCGGAGAGATGTTGTGAACGGATGAAATCACGATAGGCCGCACCCACCGTGCCAGGGGCAAAAGAGTCGAGCCAAGCGTCGTTCATAAGTTTGGGCGCCAGTTCTGTCGCCTCGTAAGCCATACGACCGCCATCATGGACGGCGAGCAGACGATCATAGCCCTTTTTGATAGAGTCGCCGTTGAGCGCCCGCATGATCTCGAAGACCGCGGTGGTATCCTCCTTGTCGGCCAGCAGGCGACGAAGGGCGGCCAAGGCCTTGCCCCATTCCAGTTTAGGGGCTGGTGTTGCCATCGATTTGGCTGGAGTCATAGAAATGATGTCTGCGGTCATTAGCGAGAGGACCCTGAATGCGATGCCAGCAGAAGATGACGCGAGCGTCACTTTTAAGCAAGTGAAATTGCAGCTCGGTGAACCCGTTAAAATAGGGCTTGCCTTCTGACCGCAATTAAGGCGTGTGCGTCCGACATGCCTAGACTCCGTAAACGTTCGATTCTTCTCGCCGGTCATGCGACCTCCATGGCCTTGGAACCTGAGTTCTGGGCCGTCCTCGAAGACATGGCCAAGGCTGAGAGCCTGAGCATGTCTGCGCTGATTGGAACCATCGACCGGGCCCGGGCTGACAGCCCCCTTGCCTCGGCCTGCAGGGTCGCTGCCCTGGCCTTCGCCTCGAAACGATAGGTCTTAAATTTCAGGCGGCAAGTCGCCCTCTTAAGCCGGGCGGGGTTTGTGCTACATATGTTCCTATGTCTGCTTCTGAATCACCCCTGCCCTCGCCCCGTATCAGCGATCTGGCGCGAGTCCGCGGCCCAGATTACCTGGAGGGGCTGAACCCGGAGCAGAGAGCCGCCGTCGAAGCGACCGAAGGCCCTGTCCTTGTCCTGGCGGGTGCTGGCACGGGCAAGACGCGGGTTCTGACCACCCGACTGGCTCATATTCTCTCGACCGGAAAGGCCAAGCCCTGGGAATTGCTGGTGGTGACCTTCACCAACAAGGCCGCTCGGGAGATGCGCGACCGGATCACGCACATTATCGGCCCCGAGGCCGAGGGACTGAGGTGGCTTGGTACCTTTCACTCTGTCGCTGCCCAGATATTGCGCCGACATGCCGAATTGGTGGGCCTAAAGTCAAATTACACCATACTGGACACCGACGATCAGGAACGCCTGCTCAAGCAGGTGATGGAGGCTGAAGGAGTCGACCATAAGCGTTGGACGCCCAAGACCCTGGCCGGGCTCATTGACCACTGGAAGAACCGGGGCTGGACGCCGGACAAGCTACCGCCAGCCGAAGGGGCACAGTTCGCCAACAATAAGGGCCAGACCCTTTATCGGCTGTATCAGGAGCGCCTGCGGGTCCTGAATGCCTGCGACTTCGGCGACCTGCTGCTGCACAACCTGACTATCTTCATGACCAAGCCGGATGTCCTGGCCGAGTTCCACCGGCGTTTCCGCTATATCCTGGTGGACGAATACCAGGACACCAATGTCGCCCAGTACCTTTGGCTGCGGCTGCTGGGTCAGGCCAGTCAGAATGTCTGCTGCGTGGGAGACGACGACCAGTCCATCTATGGCTGGCGGGGGGCAGAGGTGGACAACATCCTGCGGTTCGAGCGAGACTTTCCAGGCGCGACAGTCATCCGACTTGAGCGGAACTACCGCTCCACCAGCCATATCCTGGCGGCGGCCTCGGGCCTGATCAGCGCCAATAAGGGCCGGCTAGGCAAGACCCTGTGGACCGAACAGGATGGCGGCGAAAAGGTCATTGTCCGGGGAGTCTGGGACGGCGAGGCAGAAAGCCGTCTTATCGCCGATGAGATCGAGCGCGCCCGCAAGGGAACCACCGAAAAAGACCCGCGGAAGTATCGCGACATGGCCATTCTGGTGCGGGCCTCCTTCCAGATGCGGGCCTTTGAAGAACGGTTCGTCCTGCTCTCCATTCCCTACACCGTGGTCGGCGGGCCCCGGTTCTTCGAGCGGGCGGAAATTCGCGACGCCCACGCCTATCTGCGTCTGATCCAGTCACCGGACGATGACCTCGCTTTCGAGCGGATCATCAACACGCCCAAGCGGGGCATTGGCGAATCCTCGGTTCAGAAGCTGCTGCAGATCGCCCGGCTGGGCGGGGTGTCGGTGATGACGGCTGCGCGAGACGCGGCGGCCACAGATGAACTGCCCGCAAGAACCCGAACCTCTCTGTCGAACTTCATTCGAGACTTGGACCGCTGGCGGGCCCAGGCCCAGACCGTCGCCCACGCCCGGCTGATGGAGCAGGTGCTGGAGGAGAGCGGCTATACTGACGCCCTTCGCCTCGACAAGACGCCGACCGCCCAGACCCGGCTGGAAAATCTGAAAGAACTGGTTCAGTCCATGGGCGCCTTTGACACCCTGCAGGCCTATCTCGAACATGTCTCCCTGGTTATGGACATGGATCGCGGCCCCCAGGCCGATGCTGTGCAGATCATGACCCTGCACTCGGCAAAGGGGCTGGAGTTTCCCCTGGTCTTCTTGCCGGGTTGGGAAGAAGGGGTCTTCCCCTCCCAGCGCAGCATGGATGAGAGCGGCGAAAAGGGCCTCGAGGAAGAGCGCCGCCTGGCCTATGTGGGCATTACCCGGGCCCGGGAGGAGGCGCGGATCTCCTTCGTCGCCAATCGTCAGGTCTATGGCCGCTGGACCAGCCAACTACCCAGCCGGTTCGTGGATGAACTGCCCCTGGCCAATGTAGAGGCCAGTTCAGAGACGGGCTATTACGGCGGTGGTCCTGGCATGCAACAGCACGGCAGCCGCTGGGACGAAACCCCCAGCTTTGGCTCAGGCTATGACTCACCGGGCTGGCGTAGGGCCCAGGCCAAGGACTATCGCGGCAGCCATCCCGCAAGACAGACTGTGATCGAGGGCGAAGGTCGACTGATCGCAACCTCTGACACAGCCCACTCCAGCGCCTATGCCCGGGGCGATCGCGTCTTCCACCAGAAGTTCGGCTATGGGGCGGTCAAAGGGGTCGAGGGCAATAAGCTCACCGTCGCCTTCGATAAGGCAGGCGAGAAAAAGGTCTTAGACAGCTTCATCGAAAAGGCCTGACCTTGCTCCAGCGATAAGGGTGGCTCAGAGTACTAGAAACCCGTCGCATAGGACCGCCACATGCCCCAGATCACCGCCAACGGTATCGCCTTCGAATACGACATTCATGGCCCTGAGACCGGGGAACCGATATTGCTGATCATGGGCCTAGGGGCCCAGATGACCGCCTGGCCCATGGACTTTGTCCACGACCTCACCGCTCGGGGCTATCGGGTAGCACGATACGACAACCGCGATGTGGGCCTGTCGCACAAGTTCGAGGAACACGGCGCACCCGACATGACCGAGGTCTTCAAGGCCCTGATGTCTGGCCAGAAACCCCCCGTGCCCTACTTGCTCTCCGATATGGCGGCCGATGCGGCAGGCGTGGTGGATGCCCTGGGCTGGGACAAGGCGCACATTGTCGGGGCCTCCATGGGCGGCATGATCGCCCAGATGCTGGCAGCCGAACATCCGCACAAGGTCCTGTCCCTGACCTCCATAATGTCCACCACCGGCAACCGCGACCTACCGCCTGCCAAGCCGGAAGCCATGGCCCGGCTGACCGAACGCGGTCCCGATCCCCGGGAAGACCTCGAGGCCTTCATTGCGCATGGCATCGCAGGCGCTAAGGTCATGGCCGGTGCCGGAAATCCCATTGATGAGGACGCCCAGCGCCAGATCATCCGGGACAACTTCGAGCGGTCCTTCTATCCGGTCGGCTTCCTGCGCCAGTACGCGGCCATTATCGGGAGCGGCGACCGCCGGGCGGCCATT
>CAITHQ010000123.1 GCA_903892305.1 uncultured Alphaproteobacteria bacterium | reverse complement strand
TCGGCGGCGAGGTCGTTGGCGTCCAGATTGACCATGACATCGATGAAGGATCCGCCAAGTGCAAAGCCACCCCGGGCCCAACGCTTGTTGAACACTGCCTCGCGCTCTTCCGGGGTCGCCTCAAGGGCCGAAGCCTCGGATGCCTCAACGGCGACAATGCCAGCCCCTGACTCCCGGGCAAGCTGACGATAGGCGTCGCGATTGGCTGTCCAGTCTGCGATCTTCTCTGGGTTCTGCGGACCATTGTGCGCTGGCACGCTGAAGTTTGGCGTGCGCTGAAACACGTGCAGATGGGCAGCCTGGGCCGCGATCTGGGGGATGGACTGGATGGCAGAGGAGCCCGTGCCGATCACGGCGACGCGTTTTCCGGTGAAATCCACCCCTTCGTGGGGCCAGCGACCGGTGTGGTAGGACTTGCCCTCAAAGGTTTCCACACCGGGGAACCGCGGATCATTGGTTACCGAGAGACATCCCGTGGCCATGACGCAATATTTAGCGACCACATGATCCCCGGCACTGGTCTGCACCTGCCAGCGATGGGCAGTCTCGTCGAAATGGGCAGAGGTCACGCGGGTTTCGAACTTGATGTCCCGGCGCAGGTCAAACCGGTCGGCCACATGGTTCACATATTTCAGCAATTCTGGCTGGGTGGCGTAGCGCTCGCTCCAGGCCCACTCATTTTCGAGCTCAGGCGAGAAGGAATACGAATATTCCTGGCTCTCAATATCCACCCGGGCCCCAGGATAGCGATTCCAGTACCAAGTACCGCCGACGCCATCGCCAGCCTCAAAAATCTTGGCGGTCAGCCCCAACCCACGAAGCTTGTGCAACAGGTAGAGGCCAGAAAAACCCGCGCCAACGATGACGACGTCATAGGATTCCTCAGCAGCGATTGATTTGTCCATGGATAGCCTCCTCCCAACACCTGATTGCATGCAGGATAGCCCAGGGTGCGCGCATTAGACCAGACGCCAAACGCAAGACCGTAATCAGGACTTGCCTTTCGGTAGCCCCGGGATGGATACCGCCACGAGATTGGGATAGTTTTTGGAACCCGACCCCGCCAAGAGCAAGGCGGCTGGCGGAAGATAGCATTAGGGAGCGTTCGGATTGCACTATCAGGAACTAAAATCGGCTTGGGCGGAACTCACGGCGCCCGGCGCGCCCTTTGAAATTGTCACTGAGACCGTGCGCGGAAATCCGCTGCGCTGTTACAAAAACGCCCCGCCCAATATCCGCGCCCTATGGCTCTCGACGGCGGCATTCGCCGAGCGGACCTATATTGTCTATGAAGGCGAGAGGGTCACCTATGGCGAGGCCCATAAGATTACCGCCTCGGTGTGTAACTGGCTGCTGGCCAATGGCGTAAAGTCCGGGGATCGCGTCGCCATCGCCATGCGCAACTATCCTGAATGGATGCTGCTTTACTGGGCCTGCGTTTCCATCGGCGTGGCTGTGGTCGGCGTGAACGCTTGGTGGACAGCCGATGAGCTGAACTATGCCCTGAAAGATTCTGCGCCGAAGGTCGCCTTCTGCGATGAAGAGCGTATGGCCAGGATCCGTGAAAACCCGTCCATGGCGGAAGGCATTACCCTGGTTGGCGTGCGCTGCAAGCCAGCTGACGACATTCTGCCCTGGTCAGACGTTCTGGCGACCGGCGGTGTCATGCCGCCTGCAGAGATCGATCCAGACGCTGACGCCTGCATCTTCTACACCTCTGGCACGACTGGCTTTCCGAAGGGTGCGCAACTGACCCATAGGGGCTGCGTCGCCAATCTGTTCAATATGATGTTCTCTGGTCAGGCAACCGCACTGGCGACCCAGAGGGGCACGGGGGTTGTTCCTGACCCCACTGTGGCACCGCCCATCCCAGTGGCTCTCGTCACCACCCCGCTCTTCCACGTCACCGCCAATAATTGTGGCGCTTATGCCACCACGGCGGCAGGTGGAACCATGGTGCTTATGTACCGATGGGATGCCGGCGAAGCGCTGAAGCTCATTGAGAGCGAAAAGTGTACCGCCATGAGTGGCGTGCCGGTTATGGCGCGAGAAGTGATCACACATCCTGACTTCGCGACCCGTGACACCTCTAGCCTGCTCAGCCTTGGCGGGGGCGGTGCGCAACTGCCCCCAGATCTTGTGGCCAAGATCGACAGTCAGGTGGCCACAGCACGCCCCAATACTGGCTATGGCATGACCGAAACCTGCGGGATCATCACCTCGATCTCTGCAGACTTTTTCGTTGACCGCCCCGACAGCTGCGGCCCGGCCATGCCGAGCTTTGAAGCCAAGTGCGTGGATGACGCCGGAGCGACCGTCGCGCCCGGTTCCGTGGGCGAACTCTGGGTCCGAGGCTCATCGGTGATCAAGGGCTATATCAACCGTGCAGACGCAACGGCTGAATCGATTACGGATGGCTGGCTGCATACCGGCGACGTGGCCCGGATCGATGAGGATGGTTTCATCTATATCGTCGATCGTAAGAAGGACATGGTTCTGCGTGGCGGTGAAAACATCTATTGCGCAGAGGTCGAGGCAACCCTCTACCGACATCCAGCCGTTGCGGAATGTACGGTCTTCGGCGTCCCTGACGACCGTCTCGGGGAGGAAGTCGGCGTCGCTGTTGTCTTCCGTCCAGGCATGAGCGCCACGGCTGATGAGCTCCGCGCGCATTGCGTGGTCCTGATCGCCAAGCACAAGGCACCTCGCTACATCTGGATCCGGACGGAGCCCCTGCCCCGCAATGCGAGCGGCAAGTTCCTGAAGCGTGAGCTTCGCGAAACCCTGCCCATCGGGACTGCGGCTTGATCCATTAAACCGCCCTGGCTGTGGAACGCCAAAGCCAGGGCGTCGACCCTAAACATACTCTTGTCGTCGAGGCCT
>CAITHQ010000122.1 GCA_903892305.1 uncultured Alphaproteobacteria bacterium | reverse complement strand
TTGCGGCAGCGAGTAAAGTTCGCCCTGTCTCAGATCTTTGTGGTGTCCCTGGCCGACACCAATGTCGATACCCGCGGCGCTGCAGCCTACTACGACATGCTAGGCGCTAACGCCTTTGGCAATTACCGGACCCTGCTCGAGAAGGTGACCCTAAACCCGATGATGGGGCTCTATCTGACCAGTCTCTCGAACCAGAAAGAAGACCTCGCCACAGGCCGCCATCCCGACGAAAACTATGCCCGCGAAGTCATGCAGTTGATGAGCATTGGCGTGTTCAAACTGAACAATGACGGGACCAATCAGCTTGATGCTTCGGGCAATCCCATCTCGAGCTACACACCTGAAGACATTTCTGGACTGGCCAAGGTTTTGACTGGCATGAGTTGGTACTCGCCCGCGCCGAATGCCAACACTTATTTTGGCCGCAACAAGGACCCCAACGCTAGCGTGACTCCGATGGTCCTTTATCCGGCCTACCATTCAATATCTGAGAAGACATTTCTCGGGACAACCATTCCGGCTTCGACCACAGCCGACCCCGCGGGTGACATCAAAATCGCGTTGGACACGATCTTCAATCACCCCAATGTCGGGCCCTTCATGGCAAAGCGACTGATCCAGCAACTGGTCACCAGCAATCCGACGCCAGCCTATGTTGGCCGGGTCGCCAGTGTCTTCAACAATAATGGGTCCGGGATTCGTGGAGACATGGCAGCTGTGATCCGTGCCATCCTGACCGACTCTGAGGCCAGAGACATCAGCGTCACGACGAGCCCAACCTATGGCAAGATTCGTGAACCCATCGTCCGGCTTGGGAACTGGATGCGAGCCTTTGGGGCCACGTCGTCAACGGGGTCATTCCTGCTTGGATCCACCAGCGCCAGCACGTCCCTTGGCCAGTCGCCACTGACGTCGCCCACCGTCTTCAATTTTTATCGACCGGGCTATGTTCCACCGGGAACAAGGCTGGGTGCGCAGAGCCTTACTGCGCCGGAAATGCAGATCGTTGATGAGGTTACCGTGGCCGGCTACCTCAACACCTTGCAAGGTGCCGTTGGCAATGGTGTGGGGTCCAGCTCTGACATTAAGGCGTCCTATGCCCGGGAGGTCGCCATCGCCAGTGATGCCACGGCTTTGGTCGACAGGGTCAATCGCATGGTGATGAACGAGCAGATGTCATCGACCCTACGCAGCCGGATTGTCGAGTCTGTGAACGCCATAGCTGTGCCAAGCGGCGCGACGGTGACCCAGGCGCAAATTGATGCGGCCCTGCTGAATAGGTCCAAACTTGCTGTGTTTATGGCCATGGCCTCACCCGAATACATCGTGCAGCGTTAGGAGGGGCGACCATGACCAAAATGTCAGTAGATCGTCGTCATCTGCTCCGGGTTGGTGGGGCCATGTCCATCCTGGGCGCAGGGGGGTCCTTTGCCTTGCAACTCGCAGCGGCAGGTTCCGCCGCGGGCCAGAGCGCCCCAGACTATAAGGCAATTGTCTGTATCTTCCTTCAGGGGGGCAATGACGCGCACAACACCGTCCTGGCCACCGACACTGATACTTGGCAGCGGTATTATACCACTCGCAATATTGGCGAAGAACCTATCGCGCTCATGCCCGTCGGAACCGCTGCGGCAGCGGTGGGGTCTGTATCTCCCGTCACGGGGCGCACGGTCACCTTAAAATCGACGGAAGCCTGGGGCGGGGTCCTGCCCATTTCACCCATCACCGCCAACCCAGTCCCACCTGGCACCAACGCCTCAAGCCGAACCTTTGCTCTGCATCCGGTTCTTGGTCCCTTACAGACCCTTTTCAATGCAGGCAGATTGGCGGTTGTCGCCAATGTCGGGACCCTGGTTCAGCCTATAACCAAGGCTCAGTATGTCGCCAAATCCGTGGCAGTTCCGCGCAATCTCTTCTCCCACAATGACCAAGTCTCAACCTGGCAGGCCGGGGCCGCAGAGGGTGCTCGCGTTGGCTGGGGTGGTCAGTTCGGGGATCTGTTGGCCAGTATGAATGGCACCAACAGTCTCTTCACCGCCATGTCAGTCGCCGGCAACGCTGTCTTCTTGTCTGGACGGAATATAACCCAATACCAGATGACCACGGCAACCCAGCCGGCACTGACCGTTACAGCCGCCAATGGCACAAGCCTGTTTGGGTCCAGCCTGGCACCCTCGCGCATTCGGGACGATATTCAGGACACGACAAACGCAAACCTGTTTTCAGCAGATTACGCCACCGTGGTTGGCCGATCGATGAATTCGGCGACGGCGCTCAATCAGGCCTTCACCCAGTCGGCCGTTACCGCCGTTCCTGCCCCCGCAGCCTACACCAATATTGTAACTGGTCGGGTTGAGGCCAACACCCTGGCGACGCAGTTGCAATCAGTCGCGCGCATGATTGCCGCCAATGCCGCCTTGGGCATGAAACGCCAAGTGTTCTTTGTCAGCATTGGCAGCTTTGACACCCATGACTATCAAAACACCAACCAGCCCAATCTGCTTGGCAAGCTGGCTCACGCCATGAACTATTTCGACGGCGTTTTGGGTAATATTGGCGGCCTAAATTTGCGGTCAAACGTCACGACGTTTACCGCGTCTGATTTTTCCAGAACCTTCACATCCAATGGCGATGGCACGGACCACGCCTGGGGTGGTCACCATTTCGTAATGGGCGGTGCCGTCAACGGGAAGAATATCTACGGCCAGTATCCCACCTTGGGAGTCGATCTTGGCACCTTCAAAAACCCCGACATGACGGGCTCAGCCTTGGTACCGACCACCTCGGTCGATCAGTATGGGGCCACAATCGGCAAATGGTTTGGGGTCTCCGACGCCAACCTCGCCACCATATTCCCGAATCTGCAATACTTCTCTCCGAAGTACCTCGGCTTCATTTAGGCCCTTTTCGACACGTGGAGCATAAACCCATCGAGGTCTTCATCGATGCCGATGCCTGTCCGGTAAAGGATGAGGTCTACAAGGTGGCCGGGCGCTATGGCCTTAAGACCTGGGTGGTCTCCAACGCCTTCATGCAGATCCCGCAGTCGCCGATGATCGTTAGGATGATTGTCGACGCCGGACCTGATGTGGCCGACGACTGGATCGCTGAGACCATTGCGCCCGGGGACGTGGCGATCACCAATGATATCCCCTTGGCCGAGCGGGTTCTTCAGGCTGGGGGGCATGCCCTATCGGCGACGGGCCGACCCTTTACGGAAAACTCGATTGGCCAGGCCATTGCCCAGCGGGCCTTGATGGAGCAGTTGCGCTCGACCGGGGAGTTCACCGGCGGGCCCAAACCCTTTGATCGGAATGACCGATCCCGCTTCCTCCAGGCCCTGGACGAAATGATTCAAAAAGAACGGCGTAAACGCGGAATCCGGTGATTTGCCAGCTCGCCGAGTTGGGGTAGTGACGGCTGTCAGACACTGATTTTCCGGAGAGACTCATGCGCGCCCTTCCCATCGCCGTTGCCATACTGGGCTTGACCCTGGCCAGCTGCGGAAAACCTTCCGATGAGGGTCAGTCCAGCGAACCGGCTTCCGCTTCTGAAACCACTGAAGCTGCAGAGCCCGTCGAACTCACCGACGCGCAAAAGGCTGCCCTGGTGGCTGAATTGCCTGCACCCTACAATGGTGGTGACATCGCCCACGGCAAACAGCTCTTCGCGGTCTGTAAGGCCTGCCACACCCTGGTCCAGGGCGGTGCTAACATGACGGGGCCCAACCTTTGGGGCGTGTTTGGCCGCAAAGCAGGCTCGGTTGCAGGCTTTAATTATTCAGACGGCATGAAGGCAGCGGCCTTCACTTGGGACGCAGCACAGCTCGACAAGTGGATCGAGAAGCCCTCGGCCATGATCGAAGGCACCAAGATGACCTATGCAGGCATGAAGGATGCCAAGGACCGCATTGATGTCATCGCCTATATGAAGAGCGAAACCAGCGCGCCAAAATAGGCCCTCGTTCAAAAGTTAGGGCGCGTTTTGGCCCGATAAGGGGTGCCCACCTATCGAAACACGCTCTCCTCGGCGGCGGGCGCAGGCTCGCCGCCTTCATAGGCCTCAATGCTCCGGGATATGGAGCCCGGCGACTTGGTGTACCGAGCCAGCAGGTTGTAGAAGACCGGCACGATAAACAGGGTCAGCAGGGTTGAGAAAATAGCCCCAAAGAAGATCACCACACCAATGGTCTTGCGGCTTTCGCCCCCTGCCCCGCCCCAAAGGATCAGCGGCAGGGCTCCGGCTGCGGCTGAGATTGATGTCATGATGATCGGACGTAGCCTTAGCGACGCGCTCTCAATCACGGCCTCCCGTATGGTCCGCCCCTCATCTCGCAATTGATTGGCAAATTCGACGATCAGAATGCCGTTCTTGGCAGCGATCCCCACCAGGATGATCAACCCGATCTGGCTATAGGTATTTAGGGTAGATCCGGCGATCAATAGGCCAAACAGCCCCCCCAGCGCTGCCACCGGCACGGTGAGCATGATGACAATGGGGTGTATCCAGCTTTCGAACTGGGCTGCCAGAACCAGGAAGACCAGGACAAGGGCCATAGCAAAGGCCAAGCCGACAGCGCCATTGGCTTCCAGGAAGTCACGGGCTGAACCTCCCCACTTGTAATTGACACCAGGAGATTTTGCCAATTCGGCCTGAAAGAAGCCGACAGCCTGCCCAACTGTGTAACCTGGATTGAGCTGTACCGAGAGGGTGATTGCCCGCAAGCGGTCCACGCGCTCCCGACTGGGGGTATCGCCGCGGACATGGGTGGTGACGACCGATGACAAAGGCAAGGGCGCACCATTTGCGGTTCGGACGTAGAGATTGTCCAGGTCACTCTCATTCATCCGGTTTGCGCGATCGGTTTGCAGGATCACATCGTATTCCTGGCCCGTCTTCACATAGGTAGTGGCCTTGCGAGAGCCGAACATGGTCTCAAGTGCGCGGCCGATAGACTGGGCAGGGACGCCCAACTGTGCGGCCTTATCGCGGTCCAGCGCCACCAACAGGCGGGGCGAGGTCGGTTCATAATCCAGGCGGGGTCGGGCCATACCAGGATTGGCCAAGGCTGCAGCCATAAGCGGTCGGATGACCTTCTCAATATCAGGGTATTCATCTCCGAGGATGATGACGTCAACCCCCCCCGCCGCCACCGCCACCACCGCCACCCCCACGCTGAAGGCTTGGGCGGACTGAAGCGATGGCGCGGACGCTGGTAATGGCCCCGAACTTCTTGTTCATGTCCGCCGCCAGATCTGGCGATGCCACCTTGTGTTTACCGCTGTCAGGCAGAGACAGGTTGCCGTTCCCGGTATTGAACTGGCTCTGGCCAAAGCGCGGCATGCTGAAGGTGTAAAGCTCTGCAGTCCCGTCGTTTACGTAGGACTGAAGAATCTTTTGAACCTGCACACCAGCAGGCAGCATGTAGTCAAAGCCCGCACCTTCTGGGCCCTGGATCGAGACATCAACGCGGCCGCGGTCTTCGTTGGGCACAAGCTCCTTTGGCAGAAAGACAAAAAGGCCTCCCGCACAAATGGCCAGACTGAGGACTAGGATAATCGCGCCCGCCGTCGCCGTCGTCCGCCCAAGCAAGGCGTCAAGCGAGGCATTGTAAGAGCCGCGCAAGCGCCCCATGCCATGGTTGACGCTGCGAGCCAGCCAGCCCTCGTTCTCGGACTTCCGCAGAAGCTTGGACGCCAGCATGGGTGAGAGGCTGAGGGCCAAGAGGGCAGAGAATCCGACCGCCGCTGAAATGGCAACCGCCAGCTCCACGAACAGACGTCCAATAAAGCCTGGCAGGAACATCAGCGGTGCGAAGACCGCGATCAGCACGACGGTTGTCGCCACTACAGCAAAGAAAACCTGACGGGCTCCCCTTTCAGCAGCAATGATTGGAGGCTCGCCATCGTCCACCCGTCTTTGAATATTCTCGACCACAACAATGGCGTCATCCACCACCAGACCAATCGCCAGGACCAAGGCCAACAGGGTCAGCAGATTGATTGAGAACCCAAGAGGAGCCAGGACAATGAAGGTCGATAGGATACAGATTGGCGCAACGATGGACGGGATCAAAGCTGCCCGCCACGTACCTAGAAACAGGAAGTTCACCAGGGCCACCAGCACCAAGGACATGGACATGGTGATCCAGACTTCCTGGATGGCGTGGGCCGTAAAAACCGTGAAGTCTGTAGCGATCTTAAGCTGGGTACCCTTGGGCAGGGTCTTATTGACGTCGTCGACAACAGCGCGAACGCCCCGTGAAATATCCAGGTCATTGGCCTGGGATTGCCGTGTCACCGCAATGCCAACCATGTCCAAACCGTTGGACCGGAACAGGCGACGACGTTCGTCAGGGCCTTCTTCGATCCTGGCAATGTCTCCCAGTCGCGTGACATAGGCATTGAGGTTCGAGGCACTCACCGTGGCAGATGACGCAGCATTGGCCGCGCCGCTCGCCTGGGCCGTGGTCCCCAGCACGCCATTGGATCCGGTAACGGATGTCGAGGTCGCACGCGTCGTCCCGCCCGCAGTCACCGGAAGCCGGGCGAATTGCTCGGGGGTTGAATAGCCCCGGGCGACTCGGATGGTGAAGTCTTTGGTGGGGGCCTCAAGCGCACCGGCAGGAAGCTCTAGGTTCTGCGCGTTCAGGGCCGACTCTACGTCGTCCACGGTAATTCCGCGGGCGGCCATGGCCTTGGGGTCAAGCCAGATGCGCATGGCATAGATCTGGCCACCACCCAGATTCACCGTTGCAACCCCCGGGACTGTCGACAGCCGCTCGACCAGATAGCGGTTTGCATAGTCGGAAAGCTGGAGCCGGTTTTGCGTCCGCGAGGAAAAACTCAGGAACATGATCGGCGACGCATCGGCATTCGCCTTTGCGATCTGCGGCGGGTCTGCCTGATTGGGCAACTGAGATGAAACCCGGCTGACGGCGTCGCGAACATCGTTGGCCGCCGCATCAAGATTACGGTTCAGGCTAAAGGACACATTGACCCGGCTGACCCCGTCCCGGGACGTGGAGTTGACCCGGTCAATGCCCTGAATACCGGCAACCTGACGCTCGATCACCTGGGTGATGCGCTCTTCCACCACTTCGGCCGAAGCCCCGCGATAGATAGTCGAAACGCTGACCACCGGCGGATCAACGCTGGGAAGTTCACGGACCGACAGGGTGGTGAAGGCGGCAATGCCGACCACACAGAGGATAATTGCCGCAACGGCTGCAAAAACAGGCCGCCGGACAGAAAGGTCAGAAAGGGTCATTGGGCCGGAGATCCCGCCCTTGGTCCTGTACCGAACCCGCGCGCCGGGCCACCAGGCTTACCGCCGCCCTTGCCCACCGGCCGGATCGGCTGGCCGGGCTGAACCTTGTTGAGGCCATCGGCAATGATCATGTCACCGGCTGACACGCCTTCCTTGATCTCCACAAGACCTTCCTGGCGGACGCCTGTGACAACGACCCGTTGGTCTGCGATCATCTTCTTGCCGACCTTGAGAGCCGCATAAACGAAAGCATTATCGCCCTGGACCGATACGGCGGTTTCGGGAGCTGCCAGTCCGGTCCGCTCGCCCTTGGAAATACCAACATGCAGCATCATGCCGGGCTTTAAGGTAAGGGACGGATTGGCGAATTCCGCCCGGGCCGTCAGCGCGCGCGTGCGCTCGTCAATTCGGGTATCCAGTCGAGCGATTACCCCATGGACCTCAAGGCCGGGATAGGAGTCCACCGTGGCCGTCACAGGCTGACCTTGGTGCACAGATGACAGGAAACGGTCTGGAATCTGGAAATCTACCCGAATACCGCTGAGGTCGTCCAAGGTGACGATCGCCGCCCCTGGATTGATCACAGCACCCGGGGCGATGTCTGACAGGCCGACCACACCAGCGAAGGGCGCACGGATCAGCCGGTCTCCCTGCCGGGCCTGAGCGGCGGTGACGTCAGCCTTGGCCGACAACCAGTTGGCTTCGTATTGATCGATGGCAGCCTTTGAAGCGAAGCCCTTTTCGCCCAACAGCTTCCACCTCTGAAAGGCCCGTTCGGCTTGGATCAGCTTGGCCTGGCTCTGCGCCAGGCCTGCGTCTTGTTCAGTAGCCTTAAGTTCGACGAGGACCTGGCCCTTGGCCACATGCTGGCCCGGAGAAAACAGGACCTTGCTGACCAACTGTGTGGTCGCTGCTGACAGGGTCACCGATTGCCGCCCCTTTGCCACCCCGAGCACATCGAGGGTGTCGGTGAAGACATGGGATTGAACGCGTGTCAGTGTGACCTGACTGGGCATGCCACGACCCCCACGTCCTCCGCCGGAGCCTCCTGCGCTCGCCCCTCCAGCGCCACCGCCCGCGGCACCCGGCCCCTTGGCGGGAACCAACACTTTCACGGCACCGGCGACAATCATCAGGACCAGCGCCAAAATTGCGCCTGCAAGGAAAAAGTGACGTCGCAACAAGGTTATTAAGCTCCAGGGGTCCGCCATCCGGGCCCGTCTCTTCAGCAAACTCGGACAGGTGTTTGGGCCCTGAAACTAGGGACGTCCAGTGTCCGTTGGATGGCGAAATATTTCGAACCCAAAATATTCGACATCCGCATAGGAAAAGGGCGCCCCTTTCGGAGCGCCCGTGCAGATCAGGCCTAGAAATCGGAACGCGTTAAGCGTCGTAGCCCGGAAGCGCCCGATCCAGCTTGCGCAGATTGCCTGCCCAGCCCAGCTTGCCGCCAATGCCCTTTGACATTTGGCTGCGCACTTCGTTCTGCGCCTCTTCCGGCGCGAACAGGACGTTCTCGCGGCCGGCCGACAGGGCCATGACCTGCTGCTTGCAGGCCCGCTCGAGGAAGAACATCCGGGTCCAGCAGTCAGCTGCGCTCTCACCCACTGAGAGGGTTCCGTGATTGCGAAGCAGCATGACGGTCTTGTCACCAATGTCGGCGACCAAGCGTTCCCGCTCGTCGAGGTTGAGGGCGATACCTTCATAGTCATGATAGGCCAGCATGGGCATGACGATCAGGGCATGCTGGGACAGGGGCAGCAGCCCCTCCTTCTGCGAGGCCACGGCCACGCCCTGGTCCGAATGCAGGTGCATGACATAATGCGCGTCTTCCCGGGCATTATGGATCGCCGAGTGGATGGTGAAGCCCGCCGGATTGATAAAATAGGGCGTATCCTGGAGGATGTTGCCGTCCAGGTCGATCTTCACCAGGGACGACGCCGTGATCTCCTCGAACAGCATGCCATAGGGGTTGATCAGGAAGTGGTGTTCTGGGCCCGGAATGCGTGCGGAAATGTGGGTGTAGATCATATCATCCCACCCATGCAGGGCGACCAGACGATAGAGGGCGGCGAGATCAACCCGTGCTTGCCATTCCTCAGCACTAACCTTGCCCTTAAGCGAGATAACGCCTGCGTGTGAACCGTCGGCCATAAGAAGCCTCCCTTGGATGTTCCGAACCGTGTTTGGGCCTAAACTCGCGCCGACGGCGGTCGGCGTCAAGGGCGGGGACAGTCAGTCAATTCCGCCGACCAGTCCCGCAACCGCCCCCGCTGCCGCCTCGAGCCCTTCCGCCGTCATCTCGCCTAACTCCACCACCCCGGCTAGGGGCCTTTCGTCCTTGCGGGCCGAGCGGTCGTAGGCTGGGTCGTAGTGGTGCTCCATCAGGGCTTCGGCCAGGTCTTCGAAGGCACCTTCATCGGCAAGCGCACGCCAGTCGGTGAGGCGTTTCTGTCCAGGATAGACAGGCAGTCGGTCGAAGGCGGCATCCAGGGCCTGGCGGTCCTCGATAATGTCGCGATAGGCGGTAACCAGATAGCGGGCCCGCTCGGCGCGAGGGGCGCGGATCTCAATGCGCGG
>CAITHQ010000121.1 GCA_903892305.1 uncultured Alphaproteobacteria bacterium | reverse complement strand
GTGCCTGCGGGTGGGTTTCATCCATTGGCAGCTTTAAGGGATCGCCATAGGTCGCGCAGGTCGACGAGAAGACGAAGGCCTTAACCCCCGCTCGCCGCGTGGCTTCGATGAGTGTCAGAGCCCCGGCGACATTGTTCTCATAGAAACGCCCGGGGAATTTTACCGACTCCCCAACCTCGATAAGGGCCGCGAAGTGCAGGACAGCGACCGGCTGATACTTGGCAAAGACCTCGTCCAGTCGCCCAGGATCGGCAATGTCGCCAATCTCCAGTGGGCCCCATTGCACGAACTCCGCGTGGCCGTTGGAGAGGTTGTCATAAACCACAGGCTGCAACCCAGCCCCGGCTAGGCGCAGGCAGGTGTGCGAGCCCACATAGCCCGCACCCCCAGAAACCAAGACTGTTTGCATGACGTCCCCAGCCGTAAGGCGTTCAGAGGTTTAGAGCTTGCCGACCTTGGAAATTAGAACAGGCGTTCTTCGATCCGGATTGTATCCCCCGGCGCCACTTCCGTGGTGGGCTCCAGATCAAAGGACTCTTCCTTGTCGCTATCCTGACGCTTGATGAAGACCCGCTTCTTATTGGCGCGATAAGTAAAGCCGCCGGCGGTCGCCACCGCATTCAACACGCTCAGGTCTGAGGTGTAGGGGTAGGTGCCGGGCTTGGTCACTTCGCCCAGAATATAGAAGGGGCGATAGCTAAGGACCTCAACGCTGACCTTAGGCTCCTTCAGATATCCATCCTTCAGGGCCTCTTCGAAGGAGGTTTGGAATTCCCGACCGGTCAAGCCAACTGCGGGCAATTCTCCCACCAGGGGCACTGAGATCTTCCCAGACGCCCCGACGAAAAACTCCCCGCTGAGGGACGTTTCGCCAAACGTCGTTACGCGCACCTTATCCCCAGGCCCCAACCGATAGGCGGGAACCTCTCTTTTCGGGGCCGCCGTTGCGTCTGCCGCCCGTGCCTCACAGGCACCAAGTGTCAGAGCAAACACCAAACCGGCCACAGCCAAACCAAACCATTTCGTCATAAAACCTACTCGCTTCGCTGACGGGGTATCCCTCGACCGTCTCTCTACCTCAAAGCGATGACGGATGAAACTCCAAGCAGCATCCAACGCGCCAAAAACCGTCCTGCGTGCCTGCTGCCGATGGGGGGCAATGAGTTAACGACGGTTATCAGAGGTTAAGAATGATATAATCCTTAATTCACAATCAATTAATAATAAAGAAAAGTAAACTTTATGCATTAACGTGAACTAACTATATCAATACAGCGTTTCTTGATCGCTGACGTCTACAAACGCACCTAACAAAACCATAAAGGTGTGTTGGGTGTCTACTCTAACGTCTACCATATTCAAGGCTTTAATACTTAGTTTAGCTGCGCCGGCCGCAGTTTTTGCGGGTATGCCAGAGCCTTCTACGCCAATGCCGCTGGGCGCCCCTGCGGCGGCCCCTGCAGGGTGGCTGCAATTTTGTGCCAAGGACCGCCTGGAGTGCGAGCGTGGGTCTCCCCGTTTCGACGTGCGAATGGCCAGCGCCACGGACACGCTTGATCAGGGTTCTGTCGGCCAAGCCCCAACGGCGGCAACCGGTGACGAAGCCTTCGCAGATCAGGGCCAGCCTGGCGCGTTTGCTTGGATTGCCCAAGCCAACACAGTTAGATTTGAGATGTCCAATGACCTCACCCCTGCAGGTTTTCAAACCTACCCCGTCTGGGGTGCCAGCCCTGACGTCGACGACGGGACGGGGCTTGAAAGGATTGAGCCCGTTGTCTTTGAGAGCCTCGAAACCCCCTATCTGCAGCCCGCAGGTGGTCGCCAAGCGACACTGACGGCCGACATGGCTGACGATTTTGGCACGGCATCCGTGCCGGTATCGGGGGATCGCCGCCTGTCTTGGGCCAATCGTGAGGCTCCCAACCTGCACGTCCAATTTGCCTCTACCTATAGCTTAACGCTGACCCCGGCAGAGCCGGTATCGACCCTATCTCTGTCCTCGGGGTCTTGGATGACCCGGCGCGTGGGTATCGATGCGGCCATGGGGCGTTTGCAGGCCTATCGTGCCGCAGGGCAAGTCACGGCCAGCGGTTCCACGCAATTAGCATCAGGCCCCCTGGTCCTGACCCAGGACCTTTGGAATGAAGTCCGCACTGTGAACGATCGCATTAATCGCGCCATCCTCAAGCGCTCGGATCGGGAGCTATATGGCGTCGACGAGAATTGGACCTTACCCTTGGAAGCGGGGGTCAATGCTGGCGACTGTGAAGACTTTGTCCTGGAAAAGCGCCGCGCCTTGTTGGAGGCCGGGGTTCCCCAATCTGCCCTCTCTATTGCCGTGGTCACCACCTACCGGGGCGTCAGTCACGCTGTGCTTCTAATTTCCACCGACCGGGGTGACTATGTGCTCGACAGCCTTACCCCCTGGATCCTGCCGTGGGCCAAGACCGATTATCATTGGGAAGAGCGCCAGGTGGCCGGGTCAACGGAACACTGGGCCTCCTTGAGCGCCCCTCAAATTGTCAAGCGGACCGCTGACGGCAAGGCCGCAGTCTTGCTCATCTCGCTCTAATGGTATTGTTTGCCGTCCATCAGAAATGTGGGCTGGCGGCACATGGCGACAGGGTCGCAAAATTCTTCGACGCGGGGCCAAGACGAGGCTGTAGGCTTTAGGCTGCCGGAGGGCTTGGGCGTCACCCTGCTGGGCCTGGCCCTCGTCTATGGCGGCCATTATTTTTACGGTGGCTTGACCGCAAACAGCGCCCTGACCCTTTGCCTGGCCGCCTGTCTCGTCCTGCTAGGCCTCCTTGCCCATCCGGGCCTGAGGCGAGATTTTGGCAAGATCCTGGGTCTTGGGCCCCTATCGGTCTTGTTTGCGGCGACCCTGGTCTTTGGTCTCTTGTCCTTGACCCCCTTTGGACCTGGGGGGCCGTCGCCGGTCTGGGCCTATACCGGCGTCCATCCCGGCGTCACAACCATCAATAAGACCGCCACCATTCTAGAGCTTATCAAGCTCCTAGGGCTTGGGGCCATGTTCCTGATCGGCGGGATTTCAGGGGTATCGGATAACCGCGCCAGAACCGCCATCAGTGGTTTTGTCATCGCAGGCGGCCTGTTTGGCCTTTGGGCCTTTCTGCTGCATGTCTCTGGGGGCACGGGTCACGGGGGCCCGCGCCTTGAGGCGCACTTCCTGGCCCCCAACACCGCCGGCGGCTTTTTCGCTGTCTTAGCCCTGATGGCCCTGGGTCCTATCACCGCCACCCTCCGGACAGGACGGCGCAATCGGTGGTCTGAACTCACCCCTTACGCGGTGGCCCTGGCCATAGCCCTGATCTGCCTCCTGATGACTGGGTCGCGGGGCGGTGCCATATCGGCCGCCGCCGGTTTCGGCGCCTATATACTGCTGCTGTTCTTTGCCGGGCGCATCCGGTTCACCCGAGCCCTGGTCTATAGTGTGCTCGCCGGACTTTTTGTGGTCGCGGCCATACTGGTGGCCGGGGATCTCCTGATCAACCGGGCCCTCGAAGGCAGTGCCAACTCTGAGGCCCGGGCACATATGGGGGAAATCCACTGGCATGCCTTCTTAGCCGCGCCCTGGATGGGCTATGGGCTCGGGACCTTCGACGCCATTAATCGCAGCGTGATAACCGCCACCAGCTTCACCGACCTTTGGAGCATACGGGCGGTCCACAATGTTTATCTGCAGTGGCTGGAAGAGGCGGGTGTGCTGGGCGCAGGGCCCATCTTCCTGGCGATTGGCCTGGCTCTGGCCACCGCCTTCCGCCGCACCCTAAACCGGACACGGATGACGAGCCTCCTGTTTGCGGCCTTCGCGGCCCACATTGTCATACTGGTCCACGGCATTAGCGATTTCGACCTGCAAACCTATTCCTTCGCCATGATGTGGGCCTATCTGCTGGGCCTGACCTTCAGTCTCTCTCAGGGCAGCAGCGCCAGATGAGCAAGCTCACCCATTTGATTGCGGCCCTAGCGCTTGGGGCCTTCGGCATAGGCGGCGCAGGTCTGGGCCTCTATGAACTCTCCCGGGAAACCGCAGCGGCCCGACCCCCTGTGCTGTTTGTGTTCGACACCTCAGAAGACGGTCAGGCCAAGGCGGCGGTCAATCTGGCTCTGAAGACCCAGGACTATGCCAAGGCCAAACAGCTCGACCGATCAGCCCTGTCGATCTCCGCCTACAACACCTATGCCCGCCTGCGACTGGCCTATATCGATGTCAAAGAGCATGGGACCTTGACCGCCGTCGGCGAGCGCGAACTGGCCCTGTCCTATGACCTCGCGCCCTATGATCCCTTTGCGGCGTCTTGGCGGGTTCGGTTTGCCCTTGACCACTGGGGCGACCTGTCCCCGTCCACCCGAAATGCTGTCCACACCGAAGCCGTCGCCTTTGTAAGATCAGGCAGTCAGGTGGCAGACATGCGCAATACCTTGGCCAGCGTTCGCAGCGAAGACGGCCAGATGCTCGCCGCTATTTGGTTGATTGAAGCGAGTTGACGCCAGTAGAGGCTTCTAGACTTGGTATTCTACGAACCCAAAAAAGTATCAAATAGAGGCCGTCGATAACGGCTGGCCCTTGCTTTTTCCCCATAGCCAAAACATCGCCACTAACAATAGTGGTCGATCGTCTTTGAATCCCGGTAGCCCTCTAATCGGACTGCCTTGAGTCTTCATGCGCGCCAATCTGTGATGGCCCCCCACCTGGGCAGTTTCCGTGTAGAGATGGTTGTTATTGGACGCGGTCAAATTGCGCATTAATCGCTGATGTGCCGCCAAAACTGTCACCATGTGGTAACATATGCAGCATAAAATTAGTTAACGACCACTAAATATTCCCTGATTGCGGGTGCCGGGTTGCGCTGATGTCTGCAGACAGTGTATAAACTAAACCTAAAGGCGTTCCTTGCGCCTGACCGATACCGGAGCAATGAAATGATCAAGAATGCCTTTTTGAGCGCCACAGTTCGCGCCCTCGTCGCGACCGCCGTGATCGGTGGAGGGGTTGCCACCGCCAATGTCGCCATGGCCGCGACCTTGACCCCTGAAGCCAAGGCCAAGGCCATAGCGGATCTGAAGGTTGCCCTTGCTGGCGCGACCACCAAGGCCCAGGTCGTCGCGGCCTTGAACGCCGCTGCTGCTGCGGGTCTGACCAAGGCTGACGTTGTCAGCACCATGCAGACCGTCCAGGCCGAAGCGTCGACAGCCGGTAATACGGCATTGGTGGCTTTGGTCGCCCCCATCGTCGCGACTGTTCAGGCAGCAAATACGTCTGGTGACGCGGTGGTAACCTTCACGACCACGCCAGCGACGAGCTCAAACTCCAATCCGACC
>CAITHQ010000120.1 GCA_903892305.1 uncultured Alphaproteobacteria bacterium | reverse complement strand
GCGCGCAGGACCACAGGATCGATCCCGCGATCATTCACATCCTCGCCGTCCAATTCGATCCGACCCTGGACACGGGCACCTGCAATGGTGTCATTCATCCGGTTGATGCAGCGCAGGAAAGTCGACTTGCCGCAGCCTGACGGACCGATCAGGGCCGTGACAGACTTTTCAGCCACGTCGAGGGACACATCGAACAGAGCCTGCTTGGCACCATAGAACACATTGATGTCCCGGGCGCGGATCTTGACCTGATCGCTGGGCAATGCCGTGCCCACGACCGGTTCCAGGGCCTCGTCGCGTTGTTGGGTCATGTCTTGTCTCATGGCGTTGTGCGGCGCTGTGGTCTGGAAAAATAAGAGATCATCGGGATCACCACCGGCGCTCAAAGCGGCGACGGAGCAGAATAGCGGCCAGATTCATGACGATCATAAAGACCAAAAGGACCATGATCGCTCCGGCCGTCCGCTCGTGGAAGGCACGCTCCGAAGCGTTTTCCCAAATAAACACCTGAACAGGCAGGACCGTCGCTGCGCCCGTAAAGCCTTCCGGAACCCCGGGAACGAAGGACACCATACCGATCATCAGCAGAGGCGCGGTTTCGCCCAGGGCGTGGGCCATGGACAGAATGGCACCAGTCATCACCCCGGGCATGGCGAGGGGAAGGACATGATGAAAGACGGTCTGGGTTTTGGAGGCCCCGACGCCTAAGGCGGCCTCCCGGATGGAAGGCGGAACAGCCTTTAAGGCCGACCGGGTCGCGATAATGACGGTGGGCAGGGCCATCAGCGCCAGGACAAGGCCGCCCAGCAAGGGCGAAGACCTGGGCACGTGCAACCAGTTGATAAACACGGCCAAGCCCAGCAGGCCGTAGACGATGGAGGGCACCGCGGCGAGGTTATTGATGTTGACCTCGATAATGTCCGTCCAGCGGTTCTTGGCTGCGAATTCCTCGAGATATGTGGCCGCCAGGACGCCGATCGGCACAGCCAGAAGCGCGGTGACAATCAACATCATAGTCGAGCCGACAATGGCGCCCCAGACGCCAGCCTGTTCAGGCTCGGTCGAGTCAGACTTGGTCAAAAATCCAATGTTGAACCCGGATGAAACCATGCCTGTGGACTTCATTTTGTCGAGCCACTGGAGTTGCGTGTTGTCCAGCTTTCGCTCGTCCTCGGGCGTCGACGTCTTGATCTCACCCTTATAGTAGAGCGCGCCGTCTGCCCGGACCGGGCCGGTCACCGATACCGTCTTGCCGATAAGGGTCGGGTTGCCCTTGACCTTCTGCAAGAGCTGAAAGCCGAGGTCGTTGGACAATATGTCCATCATCTTGGACGACTGGGTTCCAAAGTCGTCGTCCTTGATACCCATTTGCGCCAGAACTTGATCGGCGATCAACAGATCGAAATTCGCACCACTGATATCGGTACGGTCGACCCGAGCCGGATCCACATAAACCGGGACGGTAAGGCTGTATTCCACGAAGGTCGTATAGCCCTGGGAGACGATGCGGCCCAAGAGCACAGTCAAAAAGGCTAAGGCGACAAAGATTGCCGCAAGACCATAGGCGCGGAAGCGCCGCTCTTGGGCGTGGCGCACCTTCAGCCGAGCTTCGACCCTCTGGCGCAAAGTGGCCGAGGTGGACATAGAGGCGTCAGTCATACTGTTCACGGTACTTCTGGACGATGCGCAGGGCGATAATGTTCAGGATCAGGGTGACCAGGAACAGGGTCAGACCCAGGCCGAAGGCCGCAAGGGTCTTGGGACTGTCAAACTCCTGATCGCCAGTCAGCAGGGTAACAATCTGAACTGTCACCGTCGTGACCGTATCGAGGGGATTGATGGTTGCCTTGGCCTGCAGACCCGCGGCCATGGTGACAATCATGGTTTCACCCACAGCACGGGACACCGCCAGGAGCAGAGCGGCCATAATCCCGGGCAAGGCCGCGGGCAGAACAACCTTTTTGACCGTCTCAGATCGGGTTGCGCCCATTGCCAGGCTGCCATCCCGAAGGGACTGAGGCACAGCGTTGATGATGTCGTCGGATAGGGATGAGACAAAGGGGATCAGCATGACGCCCATGACGGCACCGGCCACCAGAGCCATCTGGTTCTGAACCTGACTCAGATACTGGCCTAGACCGTCAAGGCCGCCGCCAATTAGCAAACCACCTATGCCATTGAAGAATTCGCGAAACAGCGGCCCCACGGTCAATGCGGCGAAGAACCCGTAGACAACGGTTGGCACGCCAGCCAGAATTTCAAGAAGCGGCTTGACCACAGAACGAGCCAAGGGGCTGGCGTATTCCGAAAGATAGATGGCCGAAAACAGGCCGACCGGGGCCGCCACCATCATGGCAATGATCATGATCAGGAATGTGCCGATAAACAGCGGCACTGCGCCGAACGCTCCGCTTGAGGCATACTGATCTGACCGCATGGCAATCTGCGGGTTCCAATCCAGCCCAAACAGGAAGTCGATGGGCGAAACCGACTGGAAGAAGCGCCAGCTTTCCCAAACCAATGACCCGACAATACCAATGGTGGTGAGGACGGCGGTCACCGAGCAAAGGATAAAAAGCCCAGCGATCCAGGTTTCCACCTGGTTGCGCGCGCGAAAATCGGGTCGGATTTTCGGATAGGCAAAGGCTACGCCGGCCAAGGCCAGAGCGACCGCAGCGGCAAGGGCACCATATGTGATCTGGCGGCGAAGATGTTCAGCCTTGGAAACTGCCGCGACCAGGGCTTGCTTCTGTGGTCCCTCGTAAATGGTCTCGCTGGGCTGACCGCCCTGAGAGAGGGTGATGGCGTCGTTGTAGAATACGTCCTTCTGCTGGGCATCCATCGCATGGATCGCCGAGGACTCAGCCGATCTCAGTAGCCCCGCCTCAAGGCTTCCACCAAAACCTGCGGCGAGCAGCAAGATCAAGGCGGCAGGAACAGCAACCCAAAGGGCGACATAGCCGCCATAATAACCCGGAAGAGAATGCAGCCCAAGCGGACGCCCGCCGACCGCAGCCAAGGCCTTGCCACGCGCCGCAAAGAACGTCGCGCCTGAAAACAAGGCGAGGGCAAGGAGGGCAACCCAAGTCAGCATTTCGTAATTTGATCCAAACTTTCTTGAGCCTGAGCTGGGCCAGACAACTCCGATGCGCCCGTGGCTATCGTGTCGGTGCAGAGGCTGTACGACATTTTTGCGACGGTTTTGTCACAAAACCGGAAGAGCCGGCTGGGAAGCCATAGGAACATAGGCGGTAAACCTAGCACCCCGGCCCTCTACACTCTCTACGGCCAGGCCACCACGGTGACGATTTATGATGTGTTTTACGATGGCCAGTCCAAGGCCCGTCCCGGGTCGGGCACCGCTTTTTTGACCTTCGACCCGGTAGAAGCGCTCTGTCAGTCGTGGAAGGTGCTCTCGGGCCAAGCCCGGGCCAGAATCGGTCACCTGCAGAACCAGATACCGGGTGGTGCCATGATCAGGTGTTAGCAGAGAGAGGCGGGCACTATCCTCCATGGCGGGAACCACCGCTTCGACCGCACTCAAATCCATGCGCAGACTTATGGTGACGACACCCTCTGGCGGGGTGTATTTCAGGGCATTGTCCACGAGGTTCTGGATAACCTGAACCAGCTGATCCCGATCACCGATCGTGATCGCCTGACCGATGGCAGGAATATCTGATTTAAGGGTCACGCCGCCTTCGCGGGCCAATGGCCCAAGGGAATCCAAGACATCCATCACAGCCAGGGCAAGGTCCATTGCCCCCGCCGGGGCGATGTGTTCGTTCAATTCGATCCGGCTGAGAGACAAAAGATCATCGATTAAGCGGCTCATGCGCTCAGCCTGGGTCTGCATAATGCCGAGAAACTTCTCCCGCGCTGCATCGTCGGTCCGTGCATGGCCACGAAGCGTTTCGATAAAGCCAGATAAAGAGGCCAGGGGCGTGCGCAATTCATGGCTGGCATTGGCCAGAAAGTCAGCCCGCGTCCGTTCTGCCCTACGAATATCCGTCTCGTCCCGTAGAACCAGGACAGCTGTTCGGAGCTCACCATCCCCGCCGCCAAGGGGCTGGGCAAAGGCTTTCAGCACCCGCCCCTGTGTCCCGCCCAGGTCGTACAAGGCTGTTGCTGCCACCTGACCGAACAGGGCCTCATCCACCGCTTCGAGCACATCAGGGTCACGGATCGCCGTGACCAACATGCCTGTCTCCTGCGTAAGATTTAGAACCTCTCTGGCGGCTTGGTTGGCCAGCACATATCGCCGCCCGGTCGGATCATCGGGCTCAAGCCCAGTGACCAGGAGAACTGGATCTGGCAAGGCGTCGACCATCGCGGCATAGGGGGGCTCACGGTTGTGCTCATCAGTGCGCCGAGGCGAGGTCGCATCTTCATATTGCCGGATGCTGGAGGCGCCAATCCATCCAATGAGAGTGCTGGCGGCGACGACCAAGGTCGCCCCCGCAAAGGCAGCCTCTAAATCCAGGCGATGCATGAGGGTCATGGCCCCAAGCACCAGTGCTGCGCTGACGGCGCTCGCCAGAGCAGTCCAAATCGGGAGGCTGAATCGAGACGAGGTCGGCAAGCCGAATCTCCAATGGCTGCAGCTAACCACGCTACAGTCCGGTGACAATTGAATGACAAGACCCTGATTCTCGGTACGCTGAACTGCGCTTAGGGTGAAATGACTGACGGTCCGACATTGGCACCGGGTCGCCTAAGCATTAAGTTGTTCCGCGGCGCTCAGTCGCGCCAGGGTCCTGCCACGTCACAAACAGGCCCTGGGTCGATTAAAGTCTTGGTCGCCTGATTTTAAGTCTACGGGAAATGCCTATGTCCTTGGAGAGGTTCGCCGAAGCCGAAGCTGCTATGGCTCGGGGGCAAAGGGACGAAGCCATCCGCCTTATGGTGGAGCAACTGACCCTGGATCCAAAGGCCCCTATTCAGGTCTATCGCAATTTCAGCGCCATGCTGATCCGATCGAAGCGTTACGAAGACGGTGCGCAATGGTCGCGCCAGGGGACGGAAGTCTACCCCCGGGATGCGACGCTCTGGAACAATCTTGGTGTCTCATGGCGCCGTCTCGCCCGTTATGAAGAGGCGCTGGCGGCCCTTCGCCAAAGCCAGAAATTAGATCCGAAGTCGAACTCGGCTCCCATCAATATGGGCAATGTCTACAATGATATGAAGGATGGTCGGCGATCTGTAGACACCTGGACCAAACTGGTCCGAAGTGCCCCTACCAATGCTGAATTTCAGCGCAGCCTCGGCCGCGGCTTGATGTATTCCGGAGAGCCGGATAAGGCCGAAATGCGGTTCCGTTTGGCCGTTAAATTGAAGCCTGACTATGAAGATGCGTGGATTGATCTCGTCAATCTGACGACAGATTCTTTAGACCCACTCAACGTCATCCCGATAATTGATCAGGCCCTGAGCGCCACTCCCAGCCTGACTAAACTCTGCGAAATCAAGGCGATGCTGTATCGCCGCCTTAATCGCAATAAGGAGGCGGAAGCCTATTTACTGAGTCTGATCCCGGTCTATGGCGATGTTCCTTGGCTGCATAACCTGATCGGAACGACAATTTCCGAATGGGACCGTGAGCGCGCCCATGGACATATGCGCAAGGCCATTGAGCTGGACCCCACTAAGGCGGACTACCGCATGGCTTTGGCAGAAAGTCTTAGCCGGACACGGGGCCCTAAGGAGTCTGAGTTTCTGGAACAGGCCTATCACGTGCTTAAGGGCGCGGAGGGCATGTTGGAGCTCAACCCGTCTGAACTCAAAGTCGCCTCTGAAATCTTCACGCGACTTGCAGACTATGACGCGTCTGACTCCCTGGCGAGCTTCGAGGAAATTGGTCGTAAATTTGCGTCCAATGGAAAGCACACAGCCCTACTGCTTCACCTTAGTCGCGTGCGATCAGATGCAGACCGCCATGAGTTGGTGACCCAACACAAAATGTGGGGTGACGCGATTCAGGCGCAGGCAATCAAACAACCGATCACCTTCCCGGTGCCCAGACCCGCAGACGGAAAAATCCGCATCGGCTTTATGTCATCTGATCTTCGTGGCCACCCGGTGGCCTATTTTGCCCTACCCTTGCTGGAGCATTACGATAAGAGCCGCTTCGAAGTTTATTGCTATTCCTACTTCCTGCAGGAAGAGGACAGCCTCCAAAAGCGCATCACCGAAATGGTGGATGGTTTCCGTTGGAGGAAGGAAATTACCGAGCGCGATGCAGCGCAAATGATTGCTGATGATCAGCTGGATATGCTGATCGAGCTCGGTGGTACCACCCATATGAACAAGCTTGCTGTGATGGCATTTAAGGCCGCACCCCTGCAGGCCAGTTGGCTTGGCTATCCGCATTCTGCGGGTCTGACCTCGATCGACCGCTTTATTCTCGACCCCTATGTGGTGCCTGAGGACAGGAGCCTGGTGATCGAAGAGCCATTGCTCATGCCGAAAAGCTGGATCGCTATGGGCGAGCTGGCCTTCCCTGAACGCCCGATCACGCCGGGTACCCCAGAATCACGGAAGGGCTTCCTCACCTACGGGACGGCAAACAATCCCTACAAATATTCCAAAGCCATGGTGCAAACCTGGGCCCGGATTGTTGCAGCGACGCCAAACGCCCAATTTCTATTCGTCCGCCCTGAAGCCGGCTCGCCCACCTTCCGCACCAATATCGAGGCGATTTTTGAGGGTGAAGGGGTCAGCAAGGATCGGGTGCGCTTTGAGAGCATTCGCGGCGCCCACATGCCCTTCTATAACGAGATCGACATTTCCCTCGACACCTTCCCACAGACCGGCGGCACCACAACCTGTGAATCCCTGTTTATGGGCGTTCCCGTGATCACCTTGGTGGGACCTGCCGTATTTGAGCGGCTCAGCTATTCCATCTTGAACAATGCTGGTCTGGGAGACCTCTGCGCGTTTTCTGAACGGGAATATGTTGAGAAGGCCCTTGGTCTGGCCGCCGACGCGCCTCGGCGCACCAAGCTTCGCACCGACCTGCGCGAGATGCTCAAACAGTCGCCCTTAGGTCAGACGCGGCAGTTTGCGACAGATTTCTTCAGCATGATCGAAGGTGCCGTCGCACAGTCGAGAGCCGCAAAGGCGGCCTAGACGATCTGAAAACCCGGTTGAGCCAGCAGCTCGGCCATCACCATGGCCGCATCCCTGGGCGTCACCCCGATCGCTTTCAGGCGCGAAATGTCGCACTGGGGTTGGGGTGCCGGCACATCCTGTCCGGTCAAGGTCAGGTGCCGCCCTGCCTGGGCAAAGACCTCAGCCAATTCGCGATTTAGGACCGTGCGACCGCCGGCAATGTTGAAAATGCCCTGAGCCTCACCGGTCGCCAGGGCCAGAAGTCCTGCCACAGCGTCGTTCACATGGATATAGTCCCGACCACCCAAGGGGGAGGACGGAAGGGTGATGTCAGCCTCCAGGCGGGCCCGCTGCAGAAGGTCTGACAGGAACCCACTGGCGGCGTCATCAGCGTCGAAGACATTTGAAAGGCGGGCGACGCAGGCGCGTCCGCCGCCACTGTTTAGGCAGAGAGTCTCACCCAGCGCCTTAGACAGATCATAGACATTGCGCGGCAAATGGGGATCCAGCTCCAAGACATCTGTTTCCCGCCCGCCTCGCAGGGACAGACTGTCATAGACCCGGGTCGAGGACAGATAGACCAAGCGCTCAAAACCAGCGCCCTTGAGGATGTTCGCGAGCAGGGTCACGTGAGCCTCGACCGTATCAAAGGGCCGCTGCAAGAAGTCCCCCGTCAGACCCGCACAATAGATGACCCTGCCGAGCTCCTCGCCCGTAAAATCCTGCTGGGTCCTGTGCGGCGAAATCACCTTTTCACCCCGGGCCGTCAGGGCAGAAACAAGCCGAGATCCGATGAATCCCCCGGCGCCAATGACCGTGAAGTGTGTCACTTGGCGCGAGATCCGACTCGCTGGGCTGGAGCCCCGGCATAGATTGACATGGGCTCGAGAACCCCGCGCACCACAGCGCCTGCCGCCACTATGGTTCCACGACCGATCACGGCACCATCCAGCACCACGACATTGGCCCCCAGCCAGACATCATCTTCAATGACAATGCCCCCACGACTAGGCTGGAAGCCCTGATCGCGAATCCGTCGCTCAGGATCGGCGAAGGCATGATTGGTCGGAGCTAGGGTACAGTTGGCCGCGATGAGAACCCCATCGCCAATGCGAATGCCATTGCCGGTATAGAGGACAGTCCCTGAATTCAGGGCGCAATCCTCGCCAATGATCACGTCGCCCGATCCGCCAGCCGGTTTGATCTTCACAAAGGAATCCACCAGGGTTCGGGCACCGATGATGATCCTAGTCCCCCGCACTGACACTTCGATGTCTGCGAGGGCGGAAATCTTGGCGGACGGGTCAATGCTCAGCATGGCTTACCCTAAGATACCCATAAAATCGGGATAGGCGGCGTCACGCTCTGAGATCACTGAGGGAAGCCGCGGCCATTCAATCCCGAAGGCGGGATCATTCCAGCGCACCCCGCGGCCATGGCCCGGTTCAAAGATGCGATTGATCTGATAGAGCACGTCGCAATCGTCCTCCAGGGTTAGAAACCCGTGAGCCATACCCTCGCCGATCAGCAAGGCGCGGCCGGACTCTGCATCCAGTTCAACCCCCGTCCAGGCGCGGAAGGTCGGGCTGTCTGCACGCAGGTCTACCGCCACGTCAAAGATCCGCCCGCGGGTTACCCGCACGAGCTTGGCTTCTGTGTGGGGCTGGCCCTCATAATGTAGGCCTCGAAGGGTGCCGGCCTTCACATTGCGCGACAGGCTGGTCTGTTGGGGTATGAAATCACACCCGGCTTGGGCAAAGTCCTCAGGACAATGCAGCCGGGCAAACGACCCTCGCACATCCGAAATGGGATCGAGATCGACCACCACAACGCCGGCAATGGCGGTGGGGGTAAAGCGCATCAGTCGAAGACCTGGGGTTCAGGGGCCGCCGTGACGAACTTTCCGCCCCAGGAGCGGATGACCGCCATCTGCCCCATGATCTCGGCCTTCAGATTCCAGGGCAGGATCAGTAGATAGTCCGGCTTAATATCGCTGACCTTGGCAGGTGCCAGGACCGGGATATGACTGCCCGGCAGGAAGCGGTCCTGCTTATGGGGATTGGCGTCGAAAACGGCGACAATGTCGTCGGTGCCCGTTCCTGCATAGTTCAAGAAGGTATTGCCCTTGGCCGCAGCGCCATAGGCCGCGACCCGCTTTCCCTCCGACTTAGCCTTGGCCAGGAAGGCGAGGAAGCTGTCTCGCACGGCCTCGACCCTGGCGGTGAAGCCGCCATAGGTGGCCAGTAGATCAAGACCGGCAGCCTGTTCCCGAGCCCGCAGATCGATCAGAGCCTGGGTCTCGGCATGGTCAGCGGCCTGGTGGCAGCAGAACAGGCGCAATGACCCCCCGTGGGTGGGCAAAAGCTCCACATCAAAGGGCCGCAGGCCGTTGGCCCTGAGCACCTTTTCCACCGCCAGCAGGGACAGGTAGGAGAAGTGCTCGTGATAGATGGTGTCGAACTGAACCTGCTCGATCAGGTTCAGCAGGTGCGGGAATTCAAAGGTCAGGACACCCTGGGGCGCAAGGACCAGGGGAAACCCGGCCACGAAGTCGCCAATGTCAGGGACATGGGCCAAGACATTGTTCCCGGCCATCAGGTCGGCGGAAATGCCCCGTGCCGCAAGATCTCGACCTGTCGCGGCGTTGAAAAACGACACCTCGGTGGGCACGCCAATCTCAATGGCCGCCTGGGCGGTGTTGGCGGTGGGCTCAATCCCTAGGATTGGAATTCCGGCGGCCTTGAAGTGCTTGAGCAGATAGCCGTCATTACTGGCAACCTCGATCACCAGGGCCTTAGGGCCTAGGTCGAACCGGGCAATCATCGCCTCGGCATAGCGCTTGGCGTGGGCGACCCAGGATTCCGAATAGGAGGAGAAATAGGCGTAGCCGTCATCGAAAATGTCGTCAGCTGCCACGGGATCATCGGCCTGAACCAGAAAGCACTGGGAACAGACCCGGGTGTGCAGGGGATAGGACATCTCAGTCCCTGCCGCCAGCTGGGCCGGGGTCAGATAGGAATTGGCCAAGGGCTGACGTCCGAGGTCCAGAAAGGTCTGGGTCAGGGGTGTCTGACAAAAGCGGCAGGCTGGGGTGGTCATCACAAGGTCTCGTAACGTGCTAGCTGCGCCCTGCAAAGGGCCAGGGCGTCTTCACCATCGGCCTGGCGGCGATACCAATCCATGGTCCAGGTCACCGCCTCCGGGGCGTCGAGCTGGCTTTCAAAGCCTAGAACAGACCTCGCCTGAGAGGCATCTATGCCCAGGGCCTTGGCTTCAAGGGAATTGGGATCTGGCTCATGGCGCCAGGGCTTGGCGCCCAGGGCGGCAACTGCCTGGCTTGCGAGCGCGCCCACCGTGACCTCAGGGCCGCCGGGTCTGGGGCCAAAATTCATAGCACGGAGGGTGGTCGGATCGCTCGCCAATCGCTCGAGATAGGTCAGGTAACCCGCCACACAGTCCAGGACGTGCTGCCAGGGGCGGGTCGACTCCGGATGGCGCAGAACGGTGATGGCCTGAGCCTGCCCCGCCCGCACAATGTCGGCCACCAGCCGGTCACGGGAAAAGTCGCCACCGCCGATGACATTGCCCCCCCGAGCCGTGGCCAGGGGCACCCCTGCCCTGTCGAAATAGCTACGGGCGAAGCTCTGGGTCACGATTTCGGCCGCCGCCTTAGAGGCCGAATAGGGATCCTTGCCCCCCAGGGCGTCGGTCTCCAGAAAGGCCCGGCCGGTCTCGGCATTGGCGTAGACCTTGTCGGAGGTGACAACCAGACAGGCCTTTAGCGCTGGCTGGGTCCGTAGGGCTTGGAGCAGATGGGCCGTGCCCATAATGTTGGAGGCAAAGGTGCCAATCGGGTCCTCGATGGAGGTGCGGACAATGGGCTGGGCGGCCATATGCAAAACCAGGTCGAAGGCCCGCCCAGCTAGGGCGGTCTCCACCGCAGCCTGATCGCGCAGATCGACGATGAGAGAGTCCGTCAGGCTGCCAATCTGCGCCAGATCGTAGAGCGCTGGGGTCTGGTCTGGTGCCAGGGAAAGACCTGTAACCTCAGCGCCCATCTGCGACAGCCAGATGGCGGCCCAGGATCCTTTGAAGCCCGTATGCCCCGTCAGCAGAACCCGTTTGCCCAACCAAAAGGCGGGATTGGGTCTGGTCATGACCAGAGCCGCCAGGGCGCCTCTCCAGACGCCCAGAGGGCCTCAAGATTGTTTTTGTCCCTAAGGGTGTCCATGGCGGCCCAGAAGCCGTCGTGGCGATAGGCCATGAGCTGCCCATCGGCGGCCAGGCCTTCCAGAGGTGCCGCCTCAAAGGGGATTTCGTCACCGGTGATCCGCGACACCACATCGGGATGCAGGACGAAGAAGCCACCATTGATCAGGCCATTGTCACCTGGGGGCTTTTCAATAAAGCGCTGGACGCCGCCATTGACGATCTCCAAGGCGCCATAGCGGCCCGGCGGCGAGACGGCGGTGACTGTGGCCTGCTTGCCATGGCCATTATGGAAGGCCTCAAGGGCCTTGAGATCCACATCGGCCACGCCGTCCCCATAGGTGAAGAAGAAGGGCTCGCCCGGCGTCAGGTACTGGGCCACGCGCTTTAAGCGTCCGCCGGTCATGGTGTCAGCCCCGGTATCCACCAGGGTGACCTTCCAGGGCTCATGCTTGGTGGCGTGATACTCCACCGACCCCTTGGCCAGATCGACAGTCAGGTCGGCATTGTGGAGCACGTAATTGGAGAAGTACTCCTTGATCACATAGCCCTTGTAACCCAGGCAGACGATGAACTCATTGAAGCCGGCGTTCGAGAACAGCTTCATAATGTGCCAAAGGATCGGCCGACCGCCGATCTCGATCATCGGCTTGGGCTTTAAGTGGCTCTCTTCGGAAATCCGGGTCCCAAGCCCGCCCGCAAGGATGACGACCTTCATGCCCGGCTCCTAGGCTATGCGTTTGACGAAGGCGTCGGGCCAATAGGTCACCCGCTCGGTGACCACCCCTTCATTGAAGGGGAAGGCTGGCTCTTCGACAATGAAGCGGGCGTCCTCAGCCACAAAGTCGTGGATGGCGGTGAGCGGATTGTTCCAGTCCCAATCATCCCCCGTGCGCGGCGCGCCCTTGACCTGGGCCATGACCCCGTCGGTGGCGACCACATAGGAGCCAACGCCGATCAGCTCTCCATAGGCGCGCAGTTCGTCCAGGACGTGGGCCTTGGTGTGGTTGGAATCCAGCACCACCAGAACAGTCTCGCCGGGTTTGATCAGGGCCTTGACCTGGGCCAGGACGTCCGGCGCGGTGGAGGAGCCCTCGATCAGGTCGATCCGCGTCTTCATAGGATGGGCTTCTATGGCCTGACGGTTGTGGGGGCGGATCTCGATGTCGACCCCGATGACCCGGCCCTTGCCCATGGCTTCGAACAGGGAGGCGTAGAAGATCAGGCTACCGCCGTGGGCGACGCCGGTTTCCACCAGAACGTCGGGCTTTAAGTCCCAGATCACTTCCTGCAGGCGGATCATGTCTTCCGGCAGTTGAATGATCGGGCGGCCCATCCAGGCGAAGGAATAGACGTATTTGGAATCCCAGGTCGCCCGGACCCAGGCCTTCGACGCCGCTGCAAAGCCTTCGGCGGTGGAGAGGCTATAGCGCGTTTCGGTATCGCCGGTCTTGACGATGACTTCGCCGCGCTCTTCATCAATAGTGGTGATCAAAGGTCTCGCCTTATTCGAAGGGCGGGACGACCCCGCTTTCGTTCCTCTTATCCCGTGTCGACCCTGTGATGAAGCCGTATCCGGCCCATAGACGATCTGATCGGCAAGAATACTGGCAATTTGCTAGGATCATTGCCCTATGAGCGATCATCGGCGCATCGATTTCATCGTCATGGGGGCTCAGAAGGCGGGCACGACTGCCCTGTTCGATCATCTGTCGGACGATCCGGCCCTTGGCCTATCAAAGGTCAAGGAGGTGCATTTTTTCGACAATGACGCCTTGGATTGGGCAACACCCGACTACGGCCCCTATCACGATCAGTTCGACTGGACCGGCGAACAGATCCGGGGGGAAGCCACGCCGATCTATGTCTATTGGCCGGGGTCTCTGGAACGTATCGCCGCCTATCGGTCCGACATTAAGCTCATCCTGATGCTGCGTGATCCTGTCGAGCGCGCCTGGTCCCACTGGCGTATGGAAGCCGCTCGGGGGGTTGAGCCCTTGGCCTTCGCCCAGGCCATCCGCCGGGGGCGGCAGCGGCTATTCCGTGGGGAGCCCTGGGGCCATCACCGGGAGTATTCCTATGTGGAGCGCGGCTTTTATGGCGACCAGCTGGACCGGGTGCTGAGGCTTTTTGCGCGCGATCAGGTGCTGGTCCTTCAGGCCGAAGACCTTGCCGCTGATCCCAATGGCGTCCTGAGCCAGTTCAATGGCTTTGTGGGCGCGCCGCCGCCGCCGATCAGTGCGCCGCGTAAGGTGCATGTGGGCCAGGATATGGGCCAGATGGACCGCGCCGATCGGGACTATCTGGCAGAGCTCTATGCCCCAGATCAGGCGCGGTTGGCGGCCTTGCTGGAGACCCTGAGATGAGGGTCTTGCCCGCGATCCTAGCCTTGATCTTCGCCACGATTGGGATGGCGGCGGCTCGGGCAGAGGACTTCAAGCTCAGCCTGCCCCTTGCCTGTCAGGGGGGCAAGACCTGTGTTGTCCAGAACTATGTGGATACCGATCCAGGCCCTGAGGCCAGGGACTATCGCTGCGGCGGCCAGACCTATCAGGGGCATAATGGGGTCGATATCCGTATTCTCGACATGGCGGCGCAGAGGCGCGGGGTTGCGGTCCTGGCGGCGGCCCCGGGGACGGTTCTGCGGCTTCGCGATACCGCGCCAGATGTTTCGATCCGCGCCTCGGGAGCACCGCCAGTCGCCGGGCAGGAGTGCGGCAATGGTCTGGTGATCGACCATGGGGGCGGCTGGGAGACCCAGTATTGCCATATGGCCCAGGGCAGCTTGGTGGTGAAGGCCGGGCAGAGGGTGACACGGGGGGCGGTGCTTGGGCTGGTCGGCCTGTCGGGCATGACGGAATTTCCACACCTTCACCTCACCGTGCGCCATGATGGCAAGATGGTCGATCCGTTTGGGCCAAACCTTAACCCTGGCACCTGCAATCCCATCGCCAAGGGCGACCTGTGGGATGGGGCCGCTGAACAGGCCCTGGTCTACCGCTCAGGAGCCATTCTCAACGCCGGTTTTTCCCGCGCGGAGGTCACCATGGAGGCCATTGAGCAGGGTGCTCTACCAGCCCCCGCCATGGAAGGCGCCTTTATGATTGGCTATGTGCGGGCCATCCATCTGAAAGCTGGGGATGTCCAGGTTCTGACCGTGACGGGTCCGAAAGGTCAGGTGGTCGCCCAAGCAAAACTGCCGCCCCTAGACCGGGATAAGGCCCAAACCCTGGTCTATGCCGGCTTGCGACGGCCTGTGGGGGGCTGGATCAAGGGCAGCTATGGGGGGCGGTATCAGGTGTTTCGGAATGGCCTGGAGGTGGTGGCTGGGACCTTTACGGGGACCCTCTGAGGCGGTGGGCCTACGATTCTCAAAACCCGTCAAAAGATTTAGAATGTCTTACTTCCCATAGCCGGGGGAATGGGCTATGCGTTGGATTCAGCCACTCCAGGGCTGTCGTCACTTCAGGCCGGGTCGTGAGTTGCCCAACTCGCATCCCGGCCTTTGTGATTCTGGATCCCCCCGACAACGCAACCGCCCGCCCCCCGGTCATAGCGGCGGAGGCCGGTATCCAGGTCGTAGGTGACCGCATTTCCGGAAAGGCCACGCCTAGGACTTACCTGCATCCCGCAGCCCTATGAACTGGACCCCGGCCTTCGCCGGGGTGACCGGTGGCAGGGCGGCATATTCATCTCCGGTCATACCGGCGGAGGCCGGTATCCAGGTCGTAGGTGACCGCATTTCCGGAAAG
>CAITHQ010000119.1 GCA_903892305.1 uncultured Alphaproteobacteria bacterium | reverse complement strand
GTCCCTCACCCCGATGAGATTGTAGTCGATGAGAAGACCCTTGAGGTCCGCCACAATGGCCCATGGTCCCACGATGAGAAAGCTCAATGGGATCAGATGTTGGAGCGAAAGAGGCAGTTCGAAGAGGAGCGTGACGAGCTACGCGCAAAGCTAAGGCGGCCCAGCAAATACTCCGAATTCTACGAGGATGAGCTGAAACACGCGGAACGCGTCATTCGGATTATCGATGCAGTCATTCCAGATGAGAAGACCCGGCGGCAGCCCGGATTTGATATCCGGGAATGGCGGAGGAGAAAGCGTGCCCCCGAACTGATGGGGCGGAAATCGAAGTGAAATACAAGCCGCCAAGGCATTCCGTACCGGTAGGGAAATTGTCCAGGGACCATCAATTTAGCAGGAGGTTCGAATGGGACCAAAATGGGTGCAAAGACGTGAACACCGCCGGCGGCTTCCAGCAGGGAGATCGATCCTTGTGCAAGACTCCTGGGTCTTGCTTTCCCCGAGAGAAGCAAATGCCCGCACAAGTTATCAGCATGCTTGTCCCCATTGTGGAGCGCAGATTCGTAGCTCACAAATGCCAAACGGCGGCTGGGTGCATTTTGAAGCCGCTGCGAGAATTTCGCGGGTCAAGCATCCATGTTTCACCATTGGTGTTGGGATTTCCCGAGCGCGAGACCAAGTAACCGGTGATCTTTTTGAGGCAGCTTCTCAGCCGTCAAGCCTGCCCAAGTTTACACGGCTATACGAAGTCTGAGGGCTCCCTCCGGACGGCTCTTGCCACCTACCACAACGAAGGGTCAAATCGGTCTAGGACTCTCGTTATGGCAGGACGATAATTGGGGGTCACGTCACTGCTCGGGCCCAAGTCACCGGTAAAGATAGTCCGCACTCTCAATGGCGCAGGCGGCGCCACTTGGTACAACGAACAGATAATACGGATTGCGAGCGGCAGACGCCCTGACCCGAAACTTGGTTTCCTCAAGGCCTTCATCAGCACTCAGATGCGCGACAGCCGAATGGCCGGGGCCCTTGATTCAAACAGATAGGTTAGCCTTGGAGCAGAACAGGCAGTTGGGGTTTCTTGAGACTACTAGACTATCGACTTCCCGCACTGCAGCAAGTAATCGGCATCAACTACCAACCGGGTCTCGTCGGCCCGCAGTTCGACGCGGGATGCGACGTGCTGCAGGACCGTGACCTCGATGTCAGTTCGGCCGCTGATCCGATTGAGGAGTCTGACCAGGAAGGCCTCGAGCGCAGGCGCCGACATGATCCAACTCTGATGCAGTCCAAGATCAAGTAAGACCTCCCTGGCTCACCCATGGCTACAACCCTGGACAAGGTCTGAGCTGGGCCAACGAGTTTTCTGTTTCCCCCGCGCCTCCACCGGGGTTTAAGATGTACGAAACGGTGCGAACACATGGGGAGTTAATATGCTCAAACTGGGTCTGGCGGTTCTGACGGGTCTTGTCCTCGGAGCAGGGGCTGCTGCGCATGCCGCACCGGTCAATGTCCTCGTTTCACCGGCTGTGGTGGGTGAGGACAATTATCCGAAGCTTAAGGCCGCCTTCCCCAAAGGCGTCACTGGCCTGCCCAACCTGACCTATGCGGTCCATCCGGGTTATCAGCCCCTCAAGCTGGACGTCTACCTTCCGGCTAGGCCTGCCAAGGGCAAGGAGACCCCCAAGCCCCTGGTGCTCTATGTTCACGGCGGCGGCTGGGTGGGCGGAACCTCGCGCTCGGCAGGCGCCTTTGCGGACTTCCCGGGAACCCTGGCTGAATTGGCCAGCCGCGGCTATGTGGTGGCTTCGGTCAACTACCGCCTGAGCGGCGAAGCCCGGTTTCCGGCCGCCATTGATGATGTCCGCGATGCGGTGATCTGGCTCAAGGGCCATGCCAAAGAGTACGGAATAGATACCCGGCGCACGGCGATCTGGGGCGGGTCCGCGGGCGGCCAACTGGCCGGACTGGCGGCGGTAGAGTGCCCGACGGCAGCGACGGGCAAGCCAGACGCCTGTGTCCAGTCCGCGGTCATCTGGTATGGAGTCTTTGATTTCGCTTCCATGCCGCGCCGTGAGGCTCCTGGCGGCTCAGAAAACGCCTATCTCGGCTGCAAGCTGTCGGACTGCCCCGATGTCGTGGCCGCCGCCAGCCCTATCGCCCACGTGGACGCCAAGGATCCGCCAACCCTGTTGATCTTTGGATCGGACGACAAGACTGTGCCCCCTGACCAGTCCCGGGCCATGGCGGCCAGACTGAAGGCCGCCGGGGTTCAGGTACAGGTCATGGAACTGCCGGGTCTCGACCACAGCTTCATCGGCAAGACTCCGGCCGATACGAAGTCCGGCAGCCTGAAGGCCATCCAGGCTACCTTCGACTTCTTCGACGCCACTGTGGGCAGGAAGTAGGTCAGGCGCAGCCAGGGTTTTCCAGGATCAGATGCCCGACCGCAGTATTGGAGGCGGGCACATGGTAGAAGCGATGGGCGACCTTGACCTTCGGGTCGAGGGCGCCGCGCATGATCAGCCACATGACCAGCTCAATGCCTTCTGATCCTGCCTCCCGCACATAGTCCAGATGCGGCACAGCGGCCTGGGCCTCCGGATCCTCAATCAGCCGGTCGAGGAAGGCGTTGTCGAAGTCCCGGTTGATGAGGCCGGCCCTGGGCCCCTGCAACTGATGGCTCATGCCGCCTGTACCGAACACGACAACCTTGAGATCTTCCGGGAAGCTGTCCACCGCTCGTCGGATGGCCTTGCCAAGGTTGTAGCAGCGCTTGCCCGAGGGCGGCGGGTATTGAACCACATTGACCGCCAGGGGGATGACCTTGCAGGGCCATGCGTCCGGCTGGCCGAACATCAGGGACAGGGGCACGGTCAGGCCGTGATCCACGTCCATCCTGTTGACAATGGTCATGTCGAATTCGTCGAAGATCAGCTGCTCGGCCAGATGCCAGGCCAGGGCCGGGTGGCCCTCGACCGTCGGCACAGGGCGCGGACCCCAGCCCTCATCGGCCGGAGCGAAGGACTCGGCGCAGCCAATGGCGAAGGTGGGGATCAGCTCAAGTGAAAATGCCGAAGCGTGATCGTTGTAGACCAGAATGATGACGTCGGGCTTCTCGGCGGCGATCCAGGCCTTCGAGGCCTCATAGCCCGCGAAGACGGGACGCCAGTAGTCGTCGCCGGCCTTACCGTTGTCGAGGGCGGCGCCGATGGCGGGGACGTGGCTGGTGGCGACGCCGGCAGTGATCCTAGCCACGGGCCTGTTCCTTCTTCGAGCGATTGCCCTCCACGCTGCGGCCGCCGTCCAGCATCATCTGGGCGTATTCGGCCTGGGACACGCCGCTCATCTTGGCGGCGATCTGCTGAAAGGAGAGGCCGTCAGTGGCGGCGATCTTGGAGGTGAAATAGATATTGCCGCCCAGGGCGATCATGCCGTTCCAGTCCCGGTCAAGGACCGACTGTTTCTGGGCTTCCGTCATGGGATAGCTGTCCAGATAACCCCGCTCATCGGCCTTGAAGGCGGCGCGATTGTCGGCCTTCATCAAGGACATGCAGAACATGTTCAGGTGATAACCTTTGCGGGACTGCTCGGCGTCGAACAGGGTCGTGCCCGGAATGTCGTGATAGGGCTTTTCGGTCATGGTCAGTCGGCCCAGTAGAGGCGCATGGGATTGTCCACCAGCAGGGCCATCTGCAGGGCGGCGGTAGGGGCGATGCGGGGAATGACGTCCACCAGATGGCCGTCATCGGGCATGTGGGTCTTGAGGTTGGGATGGGGCCAGTCGGTGCCCCACAGGACCCGGTCGGAAAAGGTCTCGACGATCTTGCGGGAATAGGGCTCGACATCGGCATAGGGCGGGCCGGTCTGGCTGAGGCGTTCGGGGCAACTGACCTTGGACCAGATCTTTTCGTCGTCGGCCATCCAGCGGACGAAGCGCTGGAACTGGGGATGATCAACTCCGAGGGCGACATCCGGTCGGCCCATGTGATCGACAATGATCTTCGTCGGCAGGCTGGAGAACAGGGGCTGGAGTTCCTCCAGATCCGGCGCCTCGAAATAGACCACCACATGCCAGCCGAAGGCCGCCACCTTGTCAGCTATTCGCCGCAGGACGTCGTGGGGGGTAAAGTCGGCCAGACGGCGCAGGAAGTTGAAACGCACTCCCCGGACCCCGGCGTCATGCATTTGGGCCAGGTCGGCTTCCGAAATGTCTTCGCCCACCGTCGCCACGCCCCGGGCCAGATCACCGGCGGCGCGCAGGGCGTCCACCAGGGCGCGGTTGTCCTTGCCGTGACAGGTGGCCTGGACGATCACATTACGGGAAAATCCCAGATGGTCCCGCAGCTCGAACAGCTTGGCCTTGCCCGCATCGCAAGGTGTGTATTTCCGCTCCGGCGCGTAGGGGAATTCAGCTGCGGGACCGAACACATGGCAGTGGGCGTCTACAGCGCCCGGGGGCGGGGTGAAGACCGGCCTGGACGGGTTGGGGTGGAAGACCAGCCAGTTGGCGTCCATGACCTGAGGCTTGTCGTCGGTCGCCGTCATGCTGATGCGTCTTTCAGTTGTTTGCGGCCGATGGTTCTGGCCAGGAGGTCCTCATCAAGGGCGCCCTCCCAGCGACAGACCACAATGGCCGCGAGGGCGTTGCCCAGCAGGTTTACGAAAGTCAGGGCTTCGGCCATCAGGCGGTGAATGCCCAGGACAAGGACAATAGAGGCCACAGGAATGGTTCCCAGGGTTCCCAGTGTGGCGGCGAGGACGACAAAGGCTGCGCCCGGCACGGCGGCGGCGCCCTTCGACGTAATGAGTAACAGACCAATCAGGGCCGTCTGCTGCCCCAGATCGAGAGGTGTGTTTGTGGCCTGGGCCAGGAAGACCGCAGCCGTTGCGAGATAGAGACAGGTGCCGTCGAGGTTGAAGGCATAGCCGGTAGGCACCACCAGCCCGACCACGGATTCCTCGCAGCCGGCGCGGGTGAGTTTCTGCATCAGGCGCGGCAGGACGGTCTCGGTGGAAGTCGTGGCCGCCACCACGGTTATCTCTTCCTTCAGATAGCCTATCAGCCGCAGCAGACTGACCCGGGACACCCAGGCGACGGCGCCCAGGGCAATGACCACGAACAGGGCGCTGGTCAGATAGAATTCGGCCAACAGGGAGGAGAGGGAAATAAGGGACTTCATCCCGAACTTCGCAACGGTAAAGGCGATGGCCCCGAAGGCGCCCAAGGGGGCGGCCCACATGATGAAGCCGACAATCCTGAAGAAGACGCCGTTGAGGGCGGTGATCAGGTCAAAGACCGGCCTTCCGGCCTCTCCGCTAAGGCCCAGGGCGAAGGCGAACAGCAGGGAGACAAGCAGGACCTGCAGGACATTGGGCTGGGTGAAAGCCGAGGCGAAGGTCGAGGGGATGATCCCCTGCAGGAACTCCACCAGGCTCTGGTGTTTCGCATCAGCGGCATAGGCGGCGATAGGTTTTGGATCCAGGCTCGCAAGATCGACATTCATCCCGGCGCCGGGCTTCCAGAGATTAACCATGACCAGAGCGAAGACCAGGGCCAGCAGGGTCATGCCCAGAAAGTAGAGCAGGGCGCGGCCGGCCACTCGACCGACCCGCCCGGGATCGTTCATGCCCGCCACACCGTGCACCACTGTGCAGAAGATCACCGGTGCGATCATCATGCGGATCAGGGCGATGAAGGCGTCGCCGAGGGGCTTGGTCTGGACGGCGATCTGCGGCGCGACGATCCCCAGCGTGACCCCAAGCGCCATGGCCGCCAGAACCTGAAACCAGAGCTGTCGGACCAGGCGTGACATGGCTATAGGCCCGCCGCCGCGAGGTGCTTTGCAAGGCGTGGGAAGACCTGTTGGGCATTGCCCGAGAAAATGGCGGCCTTGTCTACGTCCGACAGGGCGCTGCGCTCAATGTACTTCTTGGTGTCGTCGAAGAATTGACCGCTCTCGGGGTCGATCCCTCGGACCGCCCCGACCATTTCCGAGCCGAACAGTATGTTCTTTACCGGTATGACCTTTAGCAGCAGGTCAATGCCCGGCTGGTGGTAGACGCAGGTGTCGAAGAAGACATTGTTCATCACCGACTCCGCCAGCGGCGGGCGGCCCATGTCCTGGGCCAGGCCACGATAGCGACCCCAGTGATAGGGAACCGCGCCGCCGCCATGTGGGATGATGAATTTCAGGTTCGGGAAGTCTTTGAACAGGTCGCCCTGGATGAACTGCATGAAGGCGGTGGTGTCGGCGTTGATGTAGTGCGCGCCCGTGGCGTGGAAGGCCGGATTGCAGGAGGCCGAGACGTGGACCATGGCCGGGATGTCCAGCTCGACCATCTTCTCATAGACCGGATACCAGTGGCGATCGGTCAGGGGCGGGGCGGTCCAGTGGCCGCCCGACGGGTCCGGATTGAGGTTGCAGCCGATAAAGCCCAGTTCGGTGACGCAGCGCTCTAGCTCAGCCGCCGAATTGGCCGCCGGAACCCCGGGGGATTGCGGCAGCTGGCATACGCCGACGAAGTTCTTCGGATAGAGATCGACGACCCGGGCGATCAGGTCGTTGCAGACCTCGCTCCACTGCAGTGATGTTGCCTCATCGCCGATGTGATGGGCCATGGCCGAGGCCCGGGGGCTGAATATGGTCAGATCCGTGCCGCGCTCCCGCTGCAGCTTCAGCTGGGCGCCTTCCAGGCTGTCGCGGATCTCGTCGTCGGAAATGTGCGGACGAGTAAGGCGCGCCAGTTGGTGGGCGTCGCAATTGCAGGCAATCTGACGGTCGCGGAATTCCTGCAGGGACTTGGGCGCCGTGGTGTAGTGGCCGTGGCAATCAATGATCATGGGGTGTCCTGGATAACGGCGTCCAACATGGCGATCAGGTCGGGGTTCACGGCCCCGCCGTAACCGGCGGCCCAGTCCTGACGCTCGGCAATGGCCTGGCTCATGGTCGGAGCCACATGGGCTTCGGCCACAGTCTTGGCGGCTTCCCGCATTTCCTCGGCCCTGCGGGTTCCGTGCTCGAGGGAGCGCGAGATCATGTACTGCGCCGTCGCCCGCCAGTCGGGCAGGGGCAGGAGGTCGCTGAGGGAGTCCAGCACCACCTTCTCAACGCCGTAGTGACGGGCGGCCAGCATGGACTCGGTCAGCAGCGCTTCGACGCCCTTGATCATCACGCTGCGGCAGAGCTTGGTCGCAGCCGCCTGGCCAATGACCTCGGAATAGGCCTTGGCGCCGGTAAAGCCGAGGGGCGCGGCTCGCCCGAGAAAAGCGTTGGCATAAGGCCCGCCCAGCAGCATGGGCGAGGCCAGGCGCTTGGGCGGAAACGGACTCATGACCGCAGCTTCCACATAGGCGCCGCCGCCCTGTGTGATCGCCTCGCAGGCCGCCAGCTTCTGGCCCGGTGAGCAGGAATTGAGATCGAGATAGACGGTCCCGGGTTTCATCCCTTCAGCGACGGACCTGGCCGCAGCCAGGTCCTGCGCGGCGGTGACGGCGCTGATGATCAGCTCGGCGTCCGCGACAGCGTCATGCGCCGATGTCGCCTGTCTCACGCTGGAGGCCGCTACGGCCAGGCTTGGCGCGCTGGACACGTCGGTGAAGAGGATGTCCCACGCGGTGATCTTGCTGACTCCGGCCTTTGCAAGGTCGGCCGCGAGGATCTGGCCGACCTCGCCAAAGCCGATGAGGGCGATCGCGGTATAGGCGCTCATTGACCTGCCCAGACCTGGCTGGGGACATAGACCTCGCCCCGCATGAGACGTCGGGCGGTGCGCAGCAGGGCCGAGCGCCGGACCTCAATGCTCCCGCCGACCATGGAGACATCCATGGCGACGGTGAAGAAGCCGGTGGGGTGTTCCACATCCAGGCTGGAGACGGCTTCCACGTCGGAAATTCCGGCGACTTCGGCGCCCACCGACCCCGGCGTCACGCAGGCCGTTGCGACGCTGACAGCGCCAAACACGCCTATGGCCTCGTGGACCCGGTGCGGGATGAAGTTCCGTGTGCTGATGGCGCCCCCATTCCGGGCAGGGGCCACGAGGCACATTTTCGGGACGGTCTTTTTCGCGACGTCGCCCAGATTCATCAGCGGGCCGATCTTCAGCCGTATGGCCTCGACCCGCGCCTTGAGGTCAGTGTCGGTTTCAAGTTCTTCCGGGGTCTCATAGCCGGTCTTGCCGAAGTCCGAGGCCCGCATGACCACGACCGGCATGCCGTTGTCGATGGCCGTGACCGGAATCCCGTCAATCATGTCCCGGGCATTGCCGGTGGGCAGCAGGGCGCCGCAGCTGGATCCGGCTACATCCATGAAGTCGATGGGGATCGGCGCTGCAGTCCCGGGAACGCCGTCAATCCGCGTTTGCCCGTCATAGCGCACCCGCCCGCCCGGCGTTTCGATGGCCGCGGCGGCAAGGCTCTGGGTGTTGAGCATGTTGATGCGGACGGTGGTGACGCCGTCGCTGGCGGCCACCATGCCTTCCTCGATGGCGAAAGGGCCGACCCCAGCCAGCAGGTTGCCGCAATTCTGGCCGGCGTCCACCCGGGCTTCATCCACCACAACCTGCAGGAAGAGGTAGTCCACATCGGCGTCCGGGTGGGTGGAGGGCCCGACCAGGGCCACCTTGCTGGTCAAGGGATGAGCCCCGCCCATACCGTCGATCTGGCGCAGGTCCGGCGACCCCATGGCGGCCAGCAGGACAGCATCCCGGGTCGCGATGTCAGAGGGCAGGTCCCTGAACCGGAAATAGAGCCCCTTGGAGGTTCCACCGCGCATGACGGTGCAGGGAATGGCGGTCTGGGTCATGGCCCTAGGCCTCGTCCACCCAGCGCAGGCCCTTTTCCGCCAAACGCTCGCGCATGCTGTAGATATCGAGCCCCAGTTCGCCGGCGGCGAGGCGGGCCCGTTTGTCGGTTTCGTTGGCTTCCCGCTTGGCGGCCTGCTGCGCGACAGACGCCGCTTCTTCCCGACGTACGACGCAGACCCCGTCGTCATCCGCCACAATGACATCGCCCGGATTGATCAGGGCTCCGGCGCAGACCAGGGGCAGGTTCACGTCTCCCAGGGTCTCCTTCACCGTGCCCTGGGCATAGATGGCCTTTGACCAGACCGGGAACTTCATCTCGGTGAGTTCGGCAATATCGCGGACGCCGGCGTCGATGATCAGGCCGCGAACGCCGCGGGCCTGGAGGGAGGTGGCGAGCAGGTCACCGAAATAGCCGTC
>CAITHQ010000118.1 GCA_903892305.1 uncultured Alphaproteobacteria bacterium | reverse complement strand
GGTCCGCATTGCGCCAACACCAAACACCGGTCACCCCGGCGGAGGCCGGGGTCCAGTTCGTAGGGTTGTGACTTGGATTGGCGCCCTAGGTGGGATCCTTCTGGATAGGCCGTGACCTATGACCTGGATACCGGCCGTCGCCGGTACGACCGGGGGGTGGGAGGTCCGCATTGCGCTTGCACCAAACACCGGTCACCCCGGCGGAGGCCGGGGTCCAGTTCGTAGGGTTGTGACTTGGATTGGCGCCCTAGGTGGGATCCTTCCGGATAGGCCGTGACCTATGACCTGGATACCGGCCTTCGCCGGTATGACCGGGGGGGGTCCGCATTGCGCCAACACCAAACACCGGTCACCCCGGCGGAGGCCTGGGCCACGGTTTCGATATGGCCGTAGGGGGAGTGATGGAGCCCGAGACCCTTGGTCATGAAGATCTCCTGAGTTTTGGGATGCGGGCCCACGCCGCCGTCCCAAGTAGAACGGCGGTCAATGAGGGTTTGAGGGGCAGTCTTTGAGTTAAGCGGCGTCGACCAGAACCAGTTCCGCGTCTTCCAGGGCGGTGACGGTCAAGGTCGCTTCATCGCGGATGGCTGCGCCGTCCCGGGTCTTGAGGGTGACGCCATTGACCTCGATCGAGCCGGTGGCGGGAACCAGATAGCCGAACCGGTCGGCTCCCAGTTGATAAGTGGCGGTCTCGCCAGCCTTGAGGGTGGCGGCCACCACCCGACCATTGGTGCGAATGGGCAAAGCGTCTTCGTCTCCGGCAATGCCAGAGGCCAGGGTCACGAACTGTCCAGCCCGATCGCCCTTGGGAAAGGGCTTGGCGCCCCAGGAGGGTTGGCCGCCGGCCTGATTGGGCTGAATCCAGATCTGGAAGAGGGTGGTGGGCCCAGCTTCAAGATTGTACTCGGCGTGGCGAATGCCCGACCCGGCGCTCATCACCTGGACGTCGCCAGCCTCGGTGCGGCCCCGATTGCCCAGGCTGTCCTGGTGGGTGATGGCCCCTTCGCGGACATAGGTGACGATTTCCATATTGGCGTGTGGATGGGGCGGGAAGCCGGTATTGGGCGCAATGCGGTCGTCATTCCAAACCCGGATCGGGCCCCAGCCCATGCGCTTGGGATCATGATAATCGGCGAAGGAAAAGTGATGGCGGGCGTCCAGCCATCCGTGGTCGGCTGCGCCCAGGCTATCAAAGCTGCGAACTTCGATCATGGGAAAACTCCTGGAAGGACTTCGGACAGGCTATGGGCTTTTAGCAGTGCATCTAAAGACAAAATAGGCCTGGACCGCCTGTATGCCTAACTATGCGGCTTCGACAAAAACCCCACTGGGTCGCCGACAAACTCTCCAAAGCCCTTGAGGCAGCCCTGCCAGACGCCCAAATGGGCCTTGGTCTGGTCTTGGGTCATGTTGCCGTCCACCAATGCGGCGTACATGACGCTGGGCTGGCCGTCGGGGGTTTGCAGACCGCGACAGGCAAACTGGCTACGGTTGAAGTCATTGAGCTGGGCCAGGGTGATGCCGGTCTTATCGAAGACTGTGAACAGGGCCATGGCATGGCAGGCGGTCCCCTTGGGATCGCAGCCTATCATTTGAACCCCGAAAGAGGTGCCCGGTGCTGTCACGTCCAGGAAGACCATGCCGTCTTCTGACTTGGCTTGGGTCGCCTTGGCACCCATGGTCGAGAGCAGTGTGACGATGTCAGCGGGGTTCGCGGCATTGAAGGGGCCCGACTTGGTCTTAGTGTCTAAGGCCTTTACCTTCGCCGCTTTTGCCAGGGCCGGCTTCTGAGCGCTTGCCTTCGCAGAGGCACCCGTCAGGGGTAGGACAGCAGCTAAGCATAGGCAAAGCGAGAAAAGAGCTGGGCGCATATCAAAGGTCTCCGATGGCGGCGCGGTGCAAGTGCGCCCCGATCATGGCGCGATCAAAGCGTGAGTCGGGCACTGCCGTGACATTCTGCGCGGGCGAGGGCAAATTGCCCAAATGCGGGCACCCCTCATTTTCTTGCTGATGGTCGGACTGATGCTGGGATTGCCCAGCCATGCCCTGGCCCAGGAGCGAGACCCTGCCAGCCGTCAGTCTCTCGTGGACCTAGCCTATGTCCTGGGCGAGGCTCACGGCCTGCGCCAGGTCTGTGAAGGTCCTGATGATCAGTTTTGGCGGACGCGCATGGTGGATCTGGTGGAGACTGAGCAGCCCGACGCCGCCTTGGCTCGGCGGCTAAAGGATGCCTTCAACACCGGGTTTGTGGCGCGGCAAGGGGCCTTTCCCGCCTGCACCCCACTGGCCCGTGCCGCCATGGCCCGAGTCATGAACCACGGAAAGGTCCTTGCAACCCGCCTTGCCCGTCCTACATCTTCAGGGTCTGGATCTACCCAAACAGGCGACACCGCCTCAAGACCGAGATAGGGTGTCTTTCTAGGTTCAACGGAGGCGATCATGCCCCAATTGTTTGCGACCGCACTTTTCTTCTTTCTGGCCCTCACCGTCGTGCTCGGCGCGATTAAGATTGTACCCCAGGGCACGGAGTTCACCGTCGAGCGCTTTGGCCGGTACACCCGGACCCTTAAGCCGGGCATCAGCTTCCTGACCCCCTTCGTCGAGGCAGTGGGCCGGAAGATCAACATGATGGAGCAGGTCCTGGATGTGCCGCGTCAGGAGGTCATCACCAAGGACAATGTGACCGTCCAGGTAGACGCCATCGTCTTTATCCAGGTGATGGACGCCGCGGCTGCGGCCTATCGCGTTACCAATCTCGACTTCGCCATCACCCAGCTGACCATGACCAATCTGCGGACTGTGGTTGGCAATATGGAACTGGACGAGGTGCTCAGCCAGCGCGACCAGATCAATACCCGCCTGCTCGAGGTCATTGATCAGGCCACCAGCCCCTGGGGGGTCAAGGTGGCGCGGATCGAGATTAAGGACCTGCAGCCGCCACCAGACATCACCAACGCCATGGCTCGTCAGATGAAGGCCGAGCGGGAGCGTCGGGCGGTCATCACCGAAGCCGACGGCGAGAAGCAGGCCGCCATCGCAAGGGCTGAAGGTGCTAAGCAGTCGGCTATTCTCCAGGCTGAGGGCCGCAAGGAAGCCGCCTTCCGCGATGCCGAGGCGCGGGAACGGGCGGCCGGCGCTGAGGCTAAGGCGACCCAGCTGGTCTCCGACGCCATCGAAGCCGGCAGCGTCAATGCCATCAACTATTTCGTTGCTCAGAAGTATGTCGAAGCCTTCGCCAAGCTGGCCGAGAGCCCGCAGCAGCGCACTGTGATCGTCCCGGCCGACATGGCCTCTCTGGTAGGCTCCATTGCCGGCATTGGCGAACTGGTCAGCGGTGCTAGACAGGGTGCAACCGTTGTGCCGCCTCCGCCGCCCAGGCCGCGCAGCGGCGCGGTCCCCACGGTCGGGAGCTAGGCCGTGGTCCAGGTTTTGACCATGGCAGCAAACCATCCCTTCTGGGTTTGGGCAGCCTTAGCGGCGGCCCTGCTGGGATCAGAAGCCCTGACCGGGTCTGGCTGGCTGCTTTGGCCCGCCACATGCGCCGCGATTATGGCGGTGCTGACCATGGTGTTTCCGCTGGACCCCTTGCAGGCCATGGGTCTGTTTGCAGCCATGACCATCGCCTCGACCTATTTGGGGCGGCGGTTCATCCCGCAGCTGGCTGGGCATGATGATCGCGATATCAATGATGCTGCCGCGCGTTTGATCGGCCATCATGGCAAGACGGTTGGTGTCTTTGCGGGTCGGGCCGGGCGGGTCTTCATCGACGGCAAGGAATGGGCTGCCACGTCAGATGATGAGCTGGATCTTCCGGCGGGGACCGCCGTGGAAGTTTTAGGCCTTGAAGGCGCACACCTGAAGGTCAAGGCCGCCTAGGTCATGCTGGCGGCTGATCCCGAGGCTCTTTTGGTGAGGCTGCGTGAGATCTGTCTGGTCCTGCCGAAAACCGGGGAGAAGGTGTCTCATGGGGCGGCGGCCTTCCAGGTGAAGGGCAAGATGTTCGCCTATTTCCGGCACAATCATCATGGCGATGAGGTGACCGCGGTTCAGATCAAGACGTCTGGCCAGGATGAGCAGGACATGCTGCTGGAGGCTGACCCGGACCTCTTCATCTTTCCGGCCTATATTGGCGTGTCGGGCTGGCTATCAATGAGCGTCGGCGGAAAAGACTCGGTGGATTGGGATCATGTGGCCGAGCGGGTGCGGATCAGCTATCGCTTGGCCGCGCCACCAAAACTTGCCGCCTTGGTCTAAGGCACCACTTTCTTCTCTTGGCGCTTGCAACGCGTTGCGCATTTTGCCGGACATAACTACTTTTGGGCAGCCTCATTGGGGAGGCCGACTCTAGGGATGACAAGCATGCAAGGCAGGATGCAGGACTGGCCGCTGACCGTGGATCGTATCCTGGACCATGCCGCCTCCTGGCACGGAGATCGCGAAATTGTTTCGCGCTCAGTAGAGGGCCCGATTGTCCGCACCACCTATGGCGAGGTGCACAAGCGCGCCAAGCGGGTTTCCAATGTGCTCAAGACCCTTGGGGTCGTGCAGGGCGATCGGGTTGCCACCCTGGCCTGGAACACCGCCCGCCATATTGAAGCCTGGTACGGGATTATGGGCATTGGCGCGGTTTGCCATACCCTCAACCCGCGCCTGTTTGCCGAGCAACTGGTCTACATCATCAACCATGCGGAAGATAAGGTCCTCTTCACGGACATGACCTTCCTGCCGATCCTCAACCAAATCCGCAGCCAGATCCCGACCGTCAAGCACATCATCGTTTTCGCCGGCGAGGACCGGATGACCAACGAGGTCCCGGGTGCTCTCTGCTATGAGGCCCTGGTGGATGAGGCCTCAGAGAACTGCGTCTGGGGCGGGTTTGATGAAAATGCCCCCGCAGGCCTTTGTTATACCTCCGGCACGACGGGCAATCCCAAGGGCGTTCTTTATTCCCACCGCTCTAACTTCCTGCACACCCTGGTGACTATGGGCGCAGACGTGCTGGGTATTGGGGCCTGCGACACCGTCCTGCCCGTGGTTCCCATGTTCCATGCCAATGCCTGGGGGGTCGCCTTCTCGGCGCCGGCCGTAGGCGCCAAGCTGGTCATGCCGGGCCAAAAGCTGGACGGCGCCTCGATCCATGAGCTGCTGGAGAGCGAGCAGGTCACCTTCTCGGCCGCGGTGCCGACGGTTTGGCAGATGCTGCTCAACCACCTGCGGGAAACCAATGGAACCCTGTCGACTCTGAAGCGGGTAGTGATCGGCGGCTCGGCCGTGCCCGAAGCCATTGTTCGGGCCTTCCGCGACGATTACGGCGTCAGCGTCACCCACGCCTGGGGCATGACCGAAACCTCACCCTTGGGCACCCAGGCCACGCCCAATCACATCATCGCCGCCATGGGTGCTGAGGATCAGTTGAAGTACCAGCTGAAACAGGGCCGCCCACCCTTGGCCATCGACCTAAAGCTCGAGGACGACGACGGCAAACTCCTGCCCCGGGACGGCCACACCTTTGGCAAGTTGCTGGTTAAGGGCCCCTTTGTGGTGGGCGAGTACTTCCGCGGCGATGGCGGCAATATCCTGGACAAGGACGGCTTCTTCGACACCGGCGACGTGGCGACCCTGGACTCCAACGGCTTCATGCAGATCACCGACCGCTCCAAGGACGTGATCAAGTCGGGCGGGGAATGGATCAGCTCAATCGAGATCGAGAACATTGCTGCTGGGCATCCCAAGGCCGATCTTGCCGCCGTGATCGGCGTCTTCCACCCTAAGTGGGATGAGCGGCCCCTCTTGCTGGTCAAGCTGAAGCCTGGTGTTGAAGCCACCAAGGAAGAGTTCCTGAAATTCCTCGAGGGCAAGATTGCTAAGTGGTGGACCCCAGACGACGTGGTCTTTGTCGATGACATTCCTCTGGGTGCCACGGGCAAGATCGACAAGAAGCTGATCCGTCTGCGTATGGCCGACTATGTCTTGCCAACAACGGCGGCTGCCGCTGCGGCCGCGACGGTGACAAAAGCCCTCGCAGCACCTCCAGAGCCTAAGATCTATGCTCCGGAAGAGCCAAAGGCCGCCGAGCCAGACCTCTTTCTGCACGCTAGCCCAGCAGCGGCCTTGGAGACTGAATTGGCCAGTCTTCCGCGCCCGGAGGGACTGACCGAGGCATTTGTACCCTCCGCGGCCGCCCTTGCGCCCCGTCCTTGGTTTGGCCGTTATCTCACCTTTGCACTGGTCCTGGCCCTGCTCCCGGCGGCCATCATGTTGGCGATGGCGGGCCTGTCAAAAGCAGGTGTCCTCAACGGTTTCGGTAGCGTTGGACCGGCCCTGCTGGCCTTTGCCAGGGACCTTGCGCCCGTTAGTGTCCTGACCGCAGCGGCGGGCGTGATCGGCGCAGTGGCGGTTAGCTTCCGACGGCATGGCCTGAAGGCGCTTTTGATCCTGGCCATCGCCTTGGCCACGGTCGGGTTCTACGCCTGGGCAAGTCAGGTTCTAGCCTAGCCTCAGGCCAATCTATAGTCGGCGTCCAGGTCTGGCGGACCATCGGCGATCACCACGCCACGGTTCACCAGATCGATCATATGGCCAAGGACAGAGCGCGCCGCGGCTGGATGAAGTCTAGAGTCTACGGCGGCGTAGAGCACAGGGACCATCGTCTTGATACGAGTCTGGCCGCTGCCCAGGGCCGCTAAGACTTGCGCCTCGCGGTCCTTGCGGTGGGCGATATAGGCCTCGATAAAGGGCGTCACTTCGGTGACCGGCGGTCCATGGGTCGGCCACAGTGTGGTGAACTCCCGGGCCTTAATCAGATCCAGACTGTTCATATAGTCGGTCATGTCGCCATCGGGTGGCGACACCACGGTGGTTGACCATCCCATGATATGGTCCCCAGACAGCAAGGCGTTTTCTTCCTTAAGGGCATAGCAGATGTGATTAGAGGTGTGCCCGGGTGTGGCGATGGCTTCCACCGTCCAGCCTGGGCCGGACAGGACCTGCCCGCCGCCGCAGAGGCTGACATCAGGCTTGAAGCCATAGTCCGCGCCAGCTTCGGTGATGACGCTATCCCTAGCCTTGGGCACTTCTACGGCGCAGCCATATATGGTCGCGCCGGTCTTTTCCTGGAGTGGCCCTGCCAGGGGTGAGTGATCTGCGTGGTGATGGGTGATGAGAATATGTGTGATGGTCTCCCCCGCTGTGGCGGCGAGTATGGCGTCCAGATGCTCGGTCAGGTCAGGGCCGGGATCCACCACGGCCACTTCGCCGCGCCCGATAATGTAGGTGCCGGTGCCCAAATAGGTGAAGGGCCCAGGATTATTGGCCACGACCCGCCGGATTAGGGGCGATACCTGATCACAGACGCCGTATTCGAATTTAATCTCGCGAACATAGGGGATCATCTGCGGGTCCTCCAGAGCATGTTCCGATAAGTGGGACCCGGTTATCGGGTCGAAACATGCACTAACTTTTTGAATTAGAGCCTTTTTTGTCCAATGAGACGATTCCGTCTTATTGGAAAAGGCCCTCGTGGTCCGAACTTTGCGCCAGGGAACTCAGATTTCGAGTTTTTGGGCGCATTTGATGGTCAATCTGGCGATTTTTGTTTCAAAACGGCTCCAGCGGATCGGCTTTGCCCTTTTGTGTCTCATGGCGGTGCAGTTGGCAGTGGCGATGACGGCGTCAGCGCCGGTTCCGCCTGGGGCAGTGCGTATCCCTATTCATCTGGTTGGAAATTAGCGCGGGAGGACATTGGCAAGGTCATAACCTGCGGCATCGCCCAGGGCGACAAGCTCTTCCCGGGTACGATCCCCGGCCATGGCTTGACCAAGGGACCAGGTGACGATGGATCGAGTTCCTGATCGGCAGAAGGCCAAGACCCGACCTGTATGGCCCTCAAGAAGCAGGCGTTCTTCTTCCACCTGATCCAATGTCGGAGCGCCGCGCACAGGGATGTGGACATAGGCTAGGCCAGCGGCCTTTGCGGCGGCCTCCATTTGGGCGCTGGTGGGTTGGCTGGCATCCTCGCCGTCCGGGCGGTTGTTGATTACCAGGGTGAACCCTTCAGCGGCGGCTGCGGCCATATCCCCAAGGGCCACCTGAGGTGCGACGGAGATCTGTTCAGTGACGCGCGTAAACTTCGACATGGTCTTGGGTCCAGGTGGGTTACGTTGACATCATCAGGGGGCAGTGAAAGTTTCGCAATGTCTGGCCGATCAAAAGGCCTCAAAGCGAGTCGTTTTTTCGAATGCTAGGCTTCATCGGTCGACGACTTCTGGTGGCCATTCCGACGATGTTTCTGGTGGTCACAGTCGCATTTTTCATGATGCGGGCCGCGCCAGGCAGTCCCTTCGACCTGGATCGCAGGCTTTCTCCTGAAATCGAGCAAAACGTCAAAGCCAAATACGGGCTGGATAAGCCGGTCATCGCTCAATACGGCGACTATGTGATTGGGGCCCTGCATGGGGATTTCGGCCCATCCCTGAAATACAAGGACAAGACGGTCCTGCAGATTTTGCAGGAAAACTACAAGGTCAGCCTGATCCTGGGGGCCTCGGCGATGATCTTCGCGTCGGTTGTCGGCATGTCTCTTGGGGTCATGGCGGCGTTGAGGCAGAACGACTGGGTGGACTATGGCGTCATGGGCGTGGCCGTGATGGGGGTTTGTATTCCCGCCTTCGTAACAGCACCCATGCTCGTCCTGATCTTTGGGTCCCTGCTGCAATGGCTGCCAAATGGAGGGTGGAATGGCGGGGCGATCCAAAATCTGATCCTACCGGTCTTCGTGCTGTCCCTGCCGCAAATCGCGATTATTTCGCGCTTTACCCGGGCCGGTATGGTCGAGGTCTTGACCTCTAACTATGTGCGGACCGCCCGGGCCAAGGGGCTACCGGCCCACCGCATCGTCATCCACCACGCCCTGCGGGCCGCAATCCTGCCCTTGGTCAATTATCTTGGTCCGGCCAGTGCCGGGATCGTCACAGGATCTCTGGTGGTAGAAAAGATTTTCACCCTGCCGGGCTTGGGGAAGTTTTTCGTGATCAGCGCCATGCAGAGGGATTATACAGTCGTCATGGGCATGGTGATCTTTTATGCTGCCTTGGTTCTCTTCATGAATCTCTTGGCTGATCTTGCGGTTTCAGCACTTGATCCACGCGTAGATTTGGCATGAGCAGTATAGACATCCCAACGACATCTCTTCCTGCTGCGGTGCACGGACGCAGTCTCTGGGATGATGCCCGGCGACGCCTCATGCGCAATCGCGCCGCCGTAACGGGTATGGTGATGTTGGTATGCCTCGTGGTCGCCGCCGTTATTGGACCCTGGCTGGTGCCTTTCACCTATGATGCCGTCAATAAGGGCGATGTATGGGCGCCGCCTTTGACACAGGGGCATATTCTTGGGGCTGATGCCCTGGGACGGGACCTTCTGGCCCGGCTGCTGAGCGGTCTGCAGGTCTCGCTGATGATCGGCATGGTCGCGACCCTGGTGTCCCTCGTGATCGGCGTGGCCTGGGGGGCCATTGCCGGCTATCTCGGCGGCGTGGTCGACGAGGTGATGATGCGCATTGTCGACGTCCTCTATGCCCTGCCATTCATCTTCTTCGTCATCCTGCTGATGGTCACCTTCGGCTCGAATATCGTCCTAATCTTCGTGGCCATCGGGGCTGTGGAGTGGTTGACCATGAGCCGGATCGTGCGCGGCCAGACCCTTTCGCTCAAGCAAAAGGAATTCATCGAGGCAGCTCGTGCCGCGGGCCTGACCCAAGACGCGATCATCATTCGGCACATTGTCCCCAACCTGCTCGGCCCGGTGATGGTCTATGTCACCCTGACCATTCCGGCCGTCATCCTGGCCGAAAGCTTTCTCTCCTTTCTAGGGATGGGCGTTCAGCCCCCCGCCGCATCTCTGGGCACCCTGATCGCAGGCGGGGCGCAGGATATGGAGCTTGCCTGGTGGCTGCTGGTCTTTCCATCCCTGACCATGGTCGTGACCCTGATGTCCTTCAACTTCATCGGCGACGGCTTGCGGGACGCCATTGACCCCAAGGACCGGTAGCCTCTATCGCGAAGCTGGAATTCGCGTGGCAGTCCGCCGCCCAAAGGTTTGATCCCATGGCTTCCGCTCCTCCGACGCCGGACGGCGCATACAATGCTGCTGCCACAGCCTTCCAGGCGGGACGCATAGCCGAGGCTCGGGATATACTTCTGCCTTGGGTTCAGGCCGGGGTTCCCGACGCGAGACTTCATGGCCTGCTGGGCTTTGTCCTGCGTCGGTCCGGCGATGTGCCCGGCGCCGAAGCCGCCCTTGCAAGTGCACGCAGCCTCGCTCCTCTGGAACTTGTCTATATCCTGGCCCAGGGTGAGCTGATGACGGTGGTGGGCCGCATGGCCGATGCGGAAACCGCCTACCGCGACGTCCTGGCCCTCGCGCCACAGCGCGCCGCCGGTCAGCCCATTGCCAAGCCCGTTCTGGATGCCCTGGAGGGGCTGGCCACGGCCCTGCTGACCCAGGGGCGACCAGCCGAAGCTCTTCCCTTCCTGCAGGCCGAAGTCGATGCCGGCAGCCGGGACCTGCGCCTATTGTTCCTACAGGCCCAGATCTACCGCGCCTTGGGCCAGCCAGAGGCCGCCCTCGAAATCTTCGAGCAGTGCGTCAAGGACCACCCACAAAATCCATCCCTGCGACATAACCTTGCCGCCGGTTACGCGGACCTACAGATGTGGCCAGAGGCCGAGCAGGCGTCGGCGGAGTCTTTCCGGCTGGGAGCCCGGGGCGAGGCACCCTGGCTGGTGCGCGGCCGGGCCTTGACCGGCCTGGGCAGACTGTCAGAGGGCGAGAATGTCTATCGCCAGGCGGTGGAGCAGGGGATTGCCGGACCGGATATCCATCGGGATCTTTCCCAGTTGATATGGATGCAGACCGGAGACCTTAAAGACGCCAGTGCGCCCCAGCGGGCAGTGCTGGCCAAGGTGCCCCTGGATCTGGGTGCGATCACCGCCCTGGCCAAGCTGCATCAGGTGGCTGGTGACCTTGATGGCGCGCAGGCTGTGGTCCAAAAGGCCCTTCGGGGTGGGGCGAAGGACGCGAGCCTGCACCTGCTGCTTGCCGACATTAATCTTACCCTCGGGGATGCGGCATCCTCCCGGGCAGAAGCAGAGCGCGCTATGGCGCTAAATCCTGAACACCCCGGCGTTTGGGCCCGGCTGTGTGATGCCGACCTAGCCCTGGGTCGACCTGACACAGCGGTCGCAATCATCGAAGACATCCTCAGTTTCGATCCCCACAATGTCACCGCGACAGCGCGGCTGGCCACGGCCTACCGTCTGATGGGCGATCCCCGGTACAAGGCACTCTATGACTATCAGGCCTATGTGCAGGCCTACGAGATCGAGACCCCGGACGGCTGGTCTAGCTTGCCAGCCTATCTCAGCGACCTGTCGGCCCTGCTAACCCGTCTGCATAGCTTCCAGAAGCAGCCCTTCGACCAGTCCCTTCGCAATGGCAGCCAGACGTCCCAAAACTTCTTGCGATCGACGGACCCGATCCTGCAGGCCTTCTTCAAGGCGATCGATGCCCCGATCCGCGCCCACATGCAGCGTGTCAGCGAAAGCCCCGGCATCCTGGGGCGGCGTAATTTGGGTGATTATCGTATCGCAGGCAGTTGGTCTGTGTTCCTGCGGCCTGAGGGATTTCATGCCGATCACATCCATCATGAAGGCTGGATATCCTCGGCCTTCTACGTGGAAGTGCCGACCCAGGTCTCACCGGACCCTAAGGCGGGCTGGATCAAGTTTGGGGAGCCCGGACAGCCTACCCAGCCAAAACTTGGGCCTGAGCATTATATCCAGCCCAAGCCTGGCACCTTAGCGCTCTTCCCGAGCTATATGTGGCACGGCACTGTGCCCTTCACGTCTCCTGAGCGGCGCATCACCATCGCCTTTGACGTCGTCCCGCGGACGCCGAGTCGCTGATCTCGGTTTCATTTTGCGCTGAAGACCCTGGCCCAGGTATCAACTGGATCGCGTAAATTAAGCATTCGCGCCTCAATCGGGCCTGATATGTGACCAAAAAGCGACAGGTGTGCATCTATTCCATTGCAGCTTGTTAATGTACGTTGACCCTGACAGTCGGCGCCCCGTAACTCAGGTATAACCACGCCAGGCTATCGGCGGCGGGACCTTATTTTTTGGGGGCATCGGGCTGCACACAGTGTGGCCGCCTCCGTTGGAGGACCAAGACTTTGCAAATTAACACCCTGCGCGAGAGGCTGCTGGCCTCCTCGATCATCTGCAGCGCCGCCCTCGTGGCTGGCGCGGCCCACGCGGCCGCGGCCTCAGCGCCTGAAGTGGCGGAAGTGGTTGTCACCGGCTCGCGGATCGCGCAGCCGAACCTGACCTCCAATAGCCCTCTGGTGACCGTCAATCAGGAAGATGTGAAGGTCGCTGGTACGGCGACCATTGACACCCTGACCAACTCCCTGCCGCAAGTCTTCGGTGGTCAGAACCTGGGTCAGTCCATCAACTCCAACGGCACCGCTACGGTCGACCTGCGCGGCCTCGGCCCGAGCCGTACCGTCGTTCTGGTCAATGGCCGTCGCCTTCAGCCCGGTGACCCACAGTCCCCGGTCGCCGACCTGAACACCATTCCCGCGCCCTTGGTTGAGCGCGTTGACGTGGTCACCGGTGGTGCCTCGGCCGTGTACGGCGCCGATGCCGTCGCCGGCGTTGTCAACTTCCTGATGATCAAGAACTTCCAGGGTGTCCGTATGGACGCCCAGTATAGCTTCAACCAGCACAAGCAGCAGGACTCGGTCGCCCAAAAGGCACTGAAGGGCAACAATTACGCGGTTCCCGGCACCCGTTCTGATGGCGGCCAGACCAGCGCTTCTGTGATCTTCGGTTCGAATTTCGACGACGACAAGGGCAACATCACGGTCTACGCGACCTATTTCAACGCCCAGCCCGTCACCCAGTCGACCCGCGATTTCGCCGCCTGCGGCCTCTATTCATATCCGGGCCCGAACTCGGTCAACTCAGCCTACGACACCTATAAGTGCTTCGGCTCTTCCAACGGTGCCTATGGCCGTTTCAGCTTCCAGCCTGCGCCGGGCGTAACGCCTGGGACGACGGTTCGTCAGGCCGACAATCCCAATGGTACGAACACCTTCGTGCCGTCGTCGTCGGGTAACTTTGGCTACAACTTCAACACCCTCAGCTATTTGCAGCGTCAAGACGACCGTTATTCGGCCGGCTATTTCGCGCACTACCAAATAGCTCCTGCGATTGAACTCTATTCCGAGTTCATGTTCGCAGATGACCGCTCCACCGCTCAATATGCGCCTTCAGGCCTGTTCGCTGGCGGCGGTGCCACGGTTAACCAGAGCTATTTCGAGATCAACTGTAACAACCCCTTGATGTCTGCCCAACAGCAGACCGCCATGTGCGGCGCTGCAGCTGGGACCCCGGCTCTTGGTCGAGTGCTTGCGGGTTATCGCTTTGGCGCTGTTCCCCGGACCGACGCCTACAGCCACACCAACTACAAGCTGAATTTCGGCCTGCGTGGCGATCTGGGTGACGGCTGGAACTACGACGTCTACGCCCAGTACGGCACGGCCGCCTATCAGGATACACAGGGTGGCTATGCTTCCTTGGCCAAGATCCAAAAGGCCCTGCTTGTCGATCCTGCGACCGGCAAGTGCATATCCGGCGGCGACTGCGTCCCGCTGAACATCTTTAAGGCTCTTGGCGCCGGCATCAGCCCCGCCGCCTATGGCTACTTGCTGACCCCTGGTATCCGGAACGGCAACACCATCGAGCAAATCGTTTCCGGATCGATCACCGGCGATGTCGGCCAATACGGCGCTAAGTCCCCTTGGGCTGACGGCGGTTTGGGCGTTGCTCTCGGCGCTGAATACCGTCGTGAAAGCCTCGAGTATAACGTCGACAACGAATACACCATCGGCGACCTGTCCGGCGGCGGCCAGTCCAAGAGCGTTTCCGGTGCGTTTGATGTCTACGAACTCTTCGGCGAAGCCCGCCTGCCGCTCGTGGAAGACAAGCCCTGGATCAAGTCCTTGGCTGTCACCACCGGCTACCGTTATTCCCGCTACAACACCGGCGTGAACACCAATACGTTCAAGGCCGAAGGTGAATACGCGCCGACTGACGACGTCCGTTTCCGCTACAGCTATAACCGAGCTGTCCGCGCGCCGAACATTGTCAACCTGTTCGAAGCTCAGGTTCAAAGCCTGTGGAACGGCCAGGACCCCTGCGCTGGTACAAACCCGACCAAATCCCTTGCGGTTTGCGCCAAGTCTGGCGTGACGGCAGCTCAATATGGCAAGATCGACACCTGCCCAGCGTCTCAGTGCGGCTCGCTCACCGGCGGTAACCCGCTGCTGAGCCCAGAATCGGCTGATACCTATACCTACGGTGCCGTGTTCAGCCCGCGCTTCACCCCAGGGCTGACCTTCTCCATCGACTACTGGAACATCCGCGTCCGCAACCTGATCCAGCGTGGCCAGGGCGGTGCATCGGTGATCCTGGGCAAGTGCCTGAATGGTGATGCAACCTACTGCGCCCTGGTCCACCGTGACCCGGCGACCGGCTTGCTCTTCGGCGTTGGTTATATCGATACGCTGAACGCCAACACCGGCTTCCTCCAGACCAAGGGTATCGATCTGGCAGGTAACTACCGGACGGACTTCTCGGCGCTTGGCCTACCCGATTGGGGTGGACTGAGCCTCGGTGTGGTCGGCACCTACACTAAGAACTATGTAACCCAGCCAATCAGCGGCGGTGGTACCTATGATTGCGTCGGTCTCTATGGCGTGACCTGTAATTCGCCTCTGCCCAAGTGGCGCAGCCGGACCAAGCTCACTTGGTCTACGCCTTGGAATGTCACGGGCTATCTGACGTGGCGCTATATCGGCTCGGCGACCTTCGATGGTAACTCGACGAATGCCTTCCTCAACCAGGGGATCGTCGACAAGATCGACGGCAAGGTTAAGGCGATCAACTATCTCGACTTGGCCGCGTCTTGGAAGGTTCGTACGGGTCTGACCCTGCGCGCCGGTGCCAACAACCTGTTCGACAAGGATCCGCCACGTGGTGACTCCGTCAACGTTGGTGCCTTCGGCGGCGGTAACGGCAATATGTTCCCGCAGCTCTATGACACCTTGGGCCGCAATGTTTATGTGAGCGTCAGCGCCGACTTCTAAGTCACGCTGAAGTCCAAAACTAAATGAGGCGGGTCGGCGAAAGCTGGCCCGCCTTTTTCGTGCAAAGTTGACTGGCTCTTCCGGACCCGCCGCGCTCCGGGATCTGGATACTGGCCTTCGCCGGTATGACCGGGGCGTGGGAGATCGAGCGCAGCCTTGCAACCTCTACCGGTCACCCCGGCGCAGGCCGGGGTCCAGGTCATGGGGCTGTGCACCTGCCGTCCATCCAGGGTGCGGCTCTTCCGGACCCGCCGCGCTCCGGGATCTGGATACCGGCCTTCGCCGGTATGACCGGGGCGTGGGAGATCAGTCGTGGCCTGCAACCTCTACCGGTCACCCCGGCGGAGGCCGGGGTCCAGGTCATGGGGCTGTGAGCTTGCCGTCCATCCAGGGTGCGGCTCTTCCGGACCCGCCGCGCTCCGGGATCTGGATACCGGCCTTCGCCGGTATGACCGGGGCGTGGGGAAAGGTCAGGCGTAGCCGTAGCGCTGGATCCAGGGCTCCAGGATCGCCGTTGCCGGGGCCAGATGGGTCTCGTAATTGCGCCAGTAGCCAACGCCTCCGGCATTCAGTCCCTGGACCACCTGTCCAGCACTAGGGGTGCGAATGTCGCGAGCCTTAGCGGTCTCAACGAAATTCCGCATTTTCACGTCGAACTCTAATCCAATGCTGTCGCACAAGGCGGCGATACGACCATCAAAATCGGCAATCATGTCCTCGTGGCTGTGCACATGGAATTTAAGCGACAGCTTTTCGAAGTAGAGCTCGGCTAGGTCCATGGTTGAGCCATAGAGCGTCGCAAGGCGCTCAAGATCGGTAAACTCGTAAATTGTGCGGTTCATATTGAAGCCGCGCCGATAGCAGCTGAGCACCACATCCCGCGGATCGCGACGGGCGACAATGATCTTGGCCTTGGGAAACAGTTTCGCGATCAGCGGCAGATAGATCGTCAGAGAGGGCTGTTTGTCGACGAAGGTCTTGCCCTCGACCTTTAGACCATAGCTGGCAATCCGTTCCCAGTAGGCGGCGACCCGTATTGCAATCTCGCTGTCATCCAAGTCGAGCAGGGTTTCTAGAGAGTCCTGTTCCAGGAAGAAGGCAGAAATGTCGTCATTAAGGGTCGGCTTTTCCTCCAACGCCACCACGTCGGAATGGCTCGCCAGGATTTGCTCAAGCAAGGTGGTTCCAGATCGCGGAAACCCCAGCAGGAAGACATGGTTCACCTCTGGGCCCGGCAGCTGGTGGGGCGCCGGAAAGGATTTAACCTCGTTCTGGAATTCCCGGCTTATGCGCTGACACAGGTCAATGGCGCTCTCTAATTCGTCGCCGCCGTGCTGGGGTGCGAACATGCGGCGCTGAATAGTATTGCCTTCCAGATAGGCCGCGAAGGCGTCATCATACGCGCCAAGGCTATCGAGCGCGTCGCCGAGCAGGCGACAGAGGGGCGCCCTTTGCAGTGGCGCGATTTGAGGATTGTGAATTTCGCCCTGAAGACGGGCTGCCACCGCTGCGTGGTTTCCGGCCTCATTATCGAGAGTGGCCAGGGTCAGAAAGGCAGCTGGCTCCTTTGGATTGAGCCTTAAGGCGGCGTTGGCGTGCGCCCGGGCTTCATCGGGCTTGCGCTCATGTAGCGCCAGCAAGGCGAGGGCACCTCTGGGGTCTGGATAATTGGGGTCAAGCGCCGCAGCGCGGGCCTGGGCTGTCCTAGACTCTTTCATGTCGCCAAGGGCCCACAGGGCCAAGCCAGCGCCGTGGTGGGCCGGTGCAAAGCCTGGGGCCCGCGCCAGGGCGGCAGAAAAGGATCGAAGCGCGTTGCGGGGTGCGGCCTGCTTCAGCCAGTTGTGCCCGATGGCGCTGAGAATACCCACATCGTCGGGGTTGGCCTGGAGCGCCTGATCCAACAGCTTAAGGGATCCCGCGAAATCACCCTTCACCTCGAGCCGATAAGCGCAAAGGTTCAGCAGGTTGGGGTGTGTGTCACCGAGGGCAACAGCCACCTCGGCCAGATCAACCGCGCCCTCAATATCATTGTCGGCGAGCTTCTGGTTGATGTTGTTATAGAGTTCCTGGCGATCCAAAGCTGGTCTCGGTTTCGATAGGGGGTGGGGAGGTAAGGCGCTCAGAGCGCCTCTGTATACGCCGCAGCCTCATTGTGGAATTCATCAATGGCCGCCAGGACCTCAGCATAGAGATCATGTTCGTAGGGTGTCACGTAGGGATTGCGGATGTCCGCCAGCAAAATGACCCTCAGCTTATCACTCTTATTCCAGGCCTCGTGCTCGATGGTATCATCAAACACCCAGGCCTTGCCGGGCACCCAGGGGCGCGTTTCCGAGCCAACCCTAAAGCCGCAGTGATCTGGCACAATCAGGGGCAGGTGGAAGACAAGCCGGGTGTTGGACACGCCGTGGTGGGGCGGAATGTGTGTGTGCGGCTTTAGTGCCGATAGGACGGCGACGGGTGAGCGGTTGGGGACCACCGGCTGGGGCAGGAGGTCTAGGGCCTCAAGGGTCTTGGGAAATCGGGGTGCATTTTCAGCGACAACCTTGCCCCGGGACTTCAGGGGCAGGGTGGTCCAGGTCTGAGAGTGGTTGAGGTCTGCCCACTGATCGACAGGCACGCCCAGGGGCAGCTGGACATAGGGTGAAAAGGCCTCCTGGCCGCGGGCCAATTCCTGCTGGAGTTCATCCAGTATGACCTCGAAGTGGGATTCCACCTCGGGCAGCCATGGGAACAGGCTGTCGTCATGGAACGCGATGGAGGGCAGGCCGGGGAAGTGGAAGTCCGAAGGGTGGGACTGGTAGACCTTAGCCTTGCCGGTAATCACTTGGACGAAGTGGTCGAACCGCTTGCGCTCATCGCGCGATGCCGCAGGCGATTTAGCCTCCACCGTCTCCCACATGGCCGAGGTGAAGTCGTCCATGTATTTGGCATAGACGGCCTGAGCTCGGGCGAGGGCGGTCGCCGTTGGCGCATCGAGTTCATTGGCCGGCGGTGCGAAGACCAGAGCGACGGCATAGACCCTTCCGGCCGCTGGCATGTCGCCTAGGCTGTCGAGAAGAGACCCCTTCATCAGCAGACCATGAAACGACCTGGGCTCAATATCCAGGGCGTGATCGATGGCGTCCAAGGCCGCCTCTGCCTGGCCGCTTCTGCGCAGTAGCCCTGCATAATTTAGCCAGGCACCAAGGTTTTTCGGATCCAG
>CAITHQ010000117.1 GCA_903892305.1 uncultured Alphaproteobacteria bacterium | reverse complement strand
GACCCTGGCCCCGATCCTGGCCTATGTGGGTCGTTATTTCCTGCCCTGGACCAAGGCCAATGCCAAGGCTCTGGAAGCGGGCGAGGACACCTTCACCGTTGACCTGCCCGGCGGAGCCTATGTCCAGCCACCGCAGAAATATCACGCCCGGTCCCTAGCCACCCTGCGCACGAAGTATGAAGCCGTGAAGGATGATCCTGACTTGGCCGCCATTCTCGCCGCCACTGGCTGCGACCTCACCTGACCCCAAGACCGAAACGGAACCTGCCATGACCCTCTGGATCTGGGCCAGCGCCCTTGTGCTCTATGCCGCCTTCCTGGGCTGGTACCGCAACTGGAAAGGCCCGGTGCGCGGTGCCGAGATCGACCAGCTGATCAACGCCATCGAGGCGGCCAATCCCGAAGCAGGGACCCGCAATGAAATGGGTGCCCTGCGCAGCTTTCTTGAGGCCGATGATGGCCGGGAATTCTTCATGCTGAACCTGGTGCGTTTTGCGCCGGGCGAGGTGGCGGACCCGATCACCGGGCAGATGAAGCCGGCCCGTCAGGTGATGGAGGGCTATACCAAGATGTTCCTGCCAGCACTGTTCGCCCGGGGTGGTCATCCGGCCCTAGCCTCGCGCAAGGTCGGCCCCTATTTCGATGCTTGGGGGGTGGGTGAAACCCCCGACTGGAGCCTGATGGGCTATATGCGCTATCGCAGCCGGCGGGACCTGGCCATACTGGTGGCCGACCCCAAGTTCGGCGGGGCCCATGACTTCAAGTTCGCCGCCATGCCCCAGACGGGGTCCTTCCCCACCCAGCCGCAGATCATGACCCTGATGAGCCCGACGGGCTATGTGGGCCTGATCATCGCCCTGGCCGCCGCCCTGATCCAGATCACCGTGCTGACCGTGGGGTGATCAGCTAACTCAGGGTTGACCCTGGGCGTGCCAAGGGGTGTTCTTTCGGCATGTCAGACCTTGCTTCCGCCTTCCGTATGCAGGCCCTGGGCTGTGCCAGATTCGGCTCGCTCTTCTACGAGGCCCTGCTGAACCGTGCCGCTGAAGACATTGAGGCCAGGGGCCCGACCCTGAGCCTGATGTCCCCCTGGGCGAACGCCACCCGCAAGGAGGTGTTCGCTGACGCCTCCCACCTGCGCCTGATGGGCGGCCTGCACGATCTGGTGCTGAGCGGCGATGACCCGGCCCTGGCGGCAGCCTATCCCCGGGAAGGCCGAGCGACCAACATTGACGCCGCCTGGACCGCCGCTCGGGCCGCCATGGTCACACATGCAGACCAGCTGGCCGCCTTTGTAACCCACGAGCCCCAGACCAATGAGGTCCGCCGCTCCGCCGTCCTGCTACCGGGCTTTCTGCAAATCGCCCATGAAACTGGCCTACCCCTGGCGACCTTTGAGATCGCTGCCAGTGCGGGCCTCAACCTCAACTGGGATCGCTATGCCTACCAGTTGGGGGACCGGGCCTGGGGCGACCCCGCCAGCCCAGTCAGTATCGATTGCGACTGGGAAGGCCCAGCTCCAGCCCTGAACGCCGAGATTAAGGTCATCTCCCGCGCCGCCTGCGACCGCCGCCCCACCGACCTGACCGATACGGTCCAGAGGCGCCGCCTCTTGTCCTACATCTGGCCCGACCAGTTCGAACGCTTGGCCCGCATCCGCGCCGCCATGGATCTGGCCGTGTCTCTGAGCGTGAAGGTTGAAGACGCCGACGCCGTCGACTGGACCGACCACATGGCCGCCCCGAGGCCGGGCCTAGCAACCGTCGCCTATCACTCGGTCTTTTGGCAGTACATGCCGAGCGAGAGCCAAAGAGCCTTGGCGGCGGTGCTTGAAGGCCACGGACGAGCCGCGACGGCGGAGGCCCCCTTCGCCTGGCTGCGCATGGAGCCGGCACCAGATAACATGGCGCGCATGGAACTGAGGCTGACCCTCTGGCCAGGCGGCGAAGAGCGGGTTCTGGCGGAGGTGCATCCCCACGGGGCCTGGGTGAAGTGGGCGGAGTGCCAGGGCAGGATTGACGCTCGCCCATAAACTCACCAACTTTCTACTCCATGCTGCTCCCGATCATCACGCTCCTTTTCGGCCTCTCCGGTATCGCCATAGCGATCCGCGCCAATGCCGCTCTGCGCCACGAAGACAGGGTGCCCTTGCAGTGGTC
>CAITHQ010000116.1 GCA_903892305.1 uncultured Alphaproteobacteria bacterium | reverse complement strand
GGATGGTCGAGGACATACCGCGCCAGGGCCTGGCCGCCCGCCCAGGCAAAGGCCCAAAAAGGTGGCGGCAGGCCAATCTCGGCCAGGGCCTCTTCCGTCATTTGCCAGATCGGGGTGATTTCGTCGGCCAGTCGCAGGTTGAGCTCCGGTGTATGGGGCGGGCTCTGTAGGCGCGTGTTTTCAAGGATGAAGGCGCGGCGGCCCTCAAGACTGGGATCGATCATCCCCAAGCCTTAGGCCTGTGACAGGCTCGTCGCCAGCCTGATCACCGAAAGATAACCACCCGGCTCAATACGCATGCCGTCCGTCACGCCCTTGGTCTTTAGCAGGCGATGGGCCTTGGGCAGGACATAGCAGGGCAGGTGCATGAACATGTGATGCTCACAGTGATAGTTCACATAATAGGGTGCCAGGATGATCCGGGCGAATATCCCTGCCTTTGTGGTGCGGGCATGGCGCAGGGGATCAGGTTCGTCCTTGGCGATGCAGGCGTGCTCGGCAATGTTCCGCAGGCGGGTGATCACCTGAAACCAAGTGAACTGCGGCAGCAGCCATAGCACGGGCCAAGCCCACCATGCCCCGAAGGGCGCCGCCAGGGCCGTGGCGATCATGCCGCCTAACAGCCAGCGCCTTTTGCGGCGGATTTCTTCCAGAATGATCGGCAGGATAGGCTGGCCACCCTTGCGCGCCCTCAGTCGTGCTTGAAAGTCGCCGAACCTCAGCTTGAAGGCAGTCTGGCCGGTGAGGTCGCGCACCATTTTCCGCCAAAGGGAGGTCCGGGAAATGGGAAAGGGTGCAGAGAGGCCAAGGTCTGGATCCTCGGACTGCTGGGCGAATTTGTGGTGCCCCAGATGATAGGTTCGATAGCGGGCCAGACCGCCGCCGGTAAACCACTCCCCGACAAAGTCGTTGATCTTGGAATTGGGATGCAGAGCCCCATGCGCGGCGTCGTGCATCAGAATGCCCAGCCCCAGTTGACGTCCGCCGATAATCACCACCGCCAGCGGAATTGTGATGGGCCAGACAATCGCCATGACACCGGCCGCCAGGATGACCAGCCAAGCATGGGCGACCAAGGCCAGCCCCTTCCAAGACGACCGTGGTGAGAGCTGCGCCCACTCTTCGGCGGTGAAATAGGTCTTGGGATCAACGCGTGCTGCTGAGGCCATTGGTTGCCTTAAACCGCCAGATCTAAACGCTGCAGCCCGCGGAAGAAGGGCAGGGTACGCCAGACGGCATCGGCGGCGGGGTCGGCAAGTCTGAGGTTGGGGAAGCGTTCCAGCAGGCGGGGAATAGCCACCTGGGCTTCGAGCCTAGCCAGGGGCGCGCCGATGCAGATATGGGCGCCGCCGCCAAAGGCCATGTGGGCCGCGCGCTTGCGGCTGACGTCGAACCGGTCTGGATCGGGGAAGGCTTCGGGATCGCGATTGGCACCGCGCAGGGAGAGGGTCATGGACTGGGTCGCCCTAATCGGACAGCCACCCACTTCCATATCCTTCGAGGCAATCCGGCTCGTCATGTCGATTGGGGGTTCGTAGCGCAGGATTTCTTCCACAGCGTTGTTGATCAGACCCGGATCGGCCCTGAGTTTTGCCAATTCCTCCGGGTGCAGCATAAGCAGGCGCACGCCGTTGCCGATCAGGTCAGTGGTGGTCAGGTTGCCGCCCACCAAGAGGGCCGCCAGATTGATGCGCAATTCCTCATCGCTGAGCGGCACGCCCTGCGCCTGGAGCTGGGTCATGTCGCTGATCAGGTCATCCTGGGGATTGTCCCGGCGCTCACGGATGGCGGCCCGGAAATAGTCTGTCAGGGCCTGGTTGGCCCGCTCCATATGCCGGGTCTGGTCTTCGTTGCGGAAGGGGTTTAGGGCCTGGATGATGCCTTCCGACCAGTCGCGGAATTCCACCAGCCGCGCGTGATCGACCCCCAAAATGACAGCAATGACGTCGATGGGGATGGGGACGCAGAATTCATCCATCAGATCAAAGCTGCTTTTCGCCGCCATCCGGTCCAGGGCCAGATCGACAATGGCTTCCACCTGGGGCCGGATTTTCGCGACCCGGGCATAGAGGGCCTGGGCCAGGGGACCTCGCACCCGTGCGTGATCGGGATTGTCGAGCGTCAGAATGCTTGAGGTCTCTGACCTTGGCACACCCTCAATCACGGCATCGGAAAACCGGCGCTGCATGACGGCAGAGGGGTCTGCCCGCAAAGGATCCCGCCACAGGGTCAAGTCTGTGGCGATGGCGCGGACATCGCTGAACTTGCTGATGATGAAACTGCCCGAGGTTTCATCATGCATGACAGGGCACCGCTCGCGCAGGGGCTTAAGGACCGAGTGCGGGTCCTTCTGAAACTCCGGATTGAACGGAGTCATGGTCATAATAGTTGGCAGAGGCGTGTCAGTCATGGCCAGTCCCTAATACTCTTCTCCAATCTGCCACGGGCTGAGCCTTTGAGCCAGACCTCAGAAGGGCAGGTTCGCTCCTTGCCAGGACCCGAAGGCTAGGCCCGCAAACAGCAGGAGCCCGGCCATGCTGTTGGACTTGAAAAGCCTGAGGGCACCCATGGGGTCATCCACTCGCAGGCCAGAGGCCTGACGTGAGAGATGGAGGCCATAGAGGGCCACTGGCGGCAGGAATAGTGGTCCCAGATGGCCTAGCCAGCCTGTTGCCAGGGCCAGGACAAAGGCGGCCACATAAAAGCCCAGCACGGCCTTTGGGGCTGCGGCACCCAGCCGTCTGGCCGAAGACTTCACGCCCGCGAGGGCGTCGTCCTCCAGGTCCTGGACCGCATAGATGGTGTCATAGCCCAGGGTCCAGAAGACTCCGCCCACATAGAGCAGGACGGCGGGAAGGGTCAGGTGGCCGGCCACGGCAGCAGAGCCCAGCAGGGCACCCCAGTTGAAGGTTAGGCCCAGCCAGGCCTGGGGCCACCAGGTAATCCGCTTCATGAAGGGATAGGCCGCCACCAGGGCCAGGGACCCGACCCCAAGGGCGATGGCCAGGGGCGGCAGGGTGACCAGTATGCCAAAGGCGAGCAGGGCGCAGGCCACCAGGAAGCCCCAGGCCTGCTTCACCGAAATCTGGCCTGAGGGAATTGGCCGACCTGCCGTGCGCGCCACCTTGGCGTCAATGTCGCGGTCGACAATATCGTTATAGGCACAGCCCGCTGCCCGCATCAGGGCCGCGCCCAGGAAGATTTTCAACAGCAGCAGACTGTCGGGCCACTTGCCCAGCATGGCACAGGCCAGGGCCACCCCCTGCCAGCCTGGCAGCATCAGCAGCCAGATGCCGGTGGGTCGGTCGAATCGGCCCAGCTTCAGCCAAGGCCGCAGGGCCAAAGGCGCAGACCGATCGACCCAGTTTGTCGGTGCGGCGTCAGGGAGCGGGGCGTTGGCGACCATGGGGCGGTGATAGCTTTGAATGGCCTTACGCGGAAGGCCTGGCGCGGAAGCCTTGTGACTTAATGGTCGCAGTCTTGTGGCAGTTGACGAAACCTGCTCGCCCCTCGGTTGACGCCCTTGGAACCCGCGCCTAGCCTCACATTAACCTCAACTGCGAGCGGAAAGGAGGGTCTGAAACCATGTGCCACACAGTTGTATCCGACCACCTCCGCATGTCGAAACCTCAGGTCTGACCCGGCATATTCGTCGGTCGCATCTTCGACCCCTCGCCTAGCCGGACCCTTCCGGCGACCTCCTGACACAGACAGCAACCGTGCCCGGTCCAGGCCTTTATCTGTCTTCATTTTTCTGGTTCCCATGACCGAACTTAGCCATCAAGACGACACCGCCCACTATGAGGACGAGGACGATCAGAAGTCCCGCCTGCTGTCCAACGGCCAGGTGCTGGGCTTCATCTCGGCCTTCTGGTTGCGCCGTCGCGGCCTGTTGGTCGGCGTGATCGCCACCACCCTGCTGGCCATCGGCCTGGACCTCAGCCTGCCCTGGGCGTCTGGAAAGCTGGTGGACGCCGTGGCCGCCGGCCCCGTCCATGTGAATGACGCATGGTCAGCCTGGGCCAGCTTCATCGGCATTTATCTCAGCCTCGCCATCGTCCGGAACATTTCCAACAAGATGTTCATCCCCCTGGCGGCCTGGAACATGTCGGAACTGACAGACGAGGCCTTCAAGCGGGTCCAGTCCTTTTCGGCCGACTGGCATGCCGATGCCTTTGCCGGGGCTACAGTCCGGCGAATCAGCCGGGCCATGTGGGGCTATGACACGGTCTCCGACGCCGTGGTCCTCTGGCTAGGTCCGGCCTTTGCCGTGCTGATCGGCATGTCGGTGATCATGCTGGTGCGCTGGCCCCTGGTGGGGCTCTATTCTCTGGTGGTGGTGGCGATCTATGTGGCCGCTAACGTCATGCTGACCGAAAAGTTCGTCCGCCCGGCCAATCTGCGCTCTGTGGCTCTGGACTCCCGCTTGGGCGGAGCCTTGGCCGATGCCGTCACCGGCAATGCCACGGTCCGCAGCTTTGGTGCCGAGGGCCGGGAAGAAGGCCGACTGGCCAAGGTCACAGCCCTGTGGCGCGACGCCGTCATGGTCACCTGGAACCGGGGCACCGATGTCTGGCTGGTGATGAACTTCCTGCTGGCCGCCCTGCAGGCGGGCCTCACCGGCCTGCTGATCTGGCAGTGGACCCTGGGCAAGGCCAGCGCCGGGGATGTGGCCTTTGGCGTCACCGCCTTCATGCTGATGAGCAGCTATCTGCGCAATATCGGCGATAATATCCGCATGCTTCAAAAGGGTCTGGCCGACACCGAGGATGTGGCCCGCTTTGCCCGCACAGCGCCCCAGGTGGCCGACACTGCGAACGCTCCGGCCTTTGTCGGCCAGCAGGGCCAGATCGTCTTTGACGCAGCGACCTTCCGCTACAAGTCCGCGCCTGAGTCCCTGTTCACCGACTTCAGCCTGACCATTGCGCCGGGCGAGCGGATCGCCCTGGTCGGCCCCACGGGCGCCGGCAAGTCGACCTTCGTCAAGCTGATCCAGCGGCTCTATGACCTGGAGTCCGGCACCATCCGTATTGACGGCCAAGACATAGCCAGGGTGGCGCAAGGGTCCCTACGCAGCTCCATCGCCCTGGTGGCTCAAGACCCGATCTTGTTCCACCGGACCATTGGCGAGAACATCGCCTATGCGCGTCCCGGCGCGACCCAGGACGAGATCGAACTGGCCGCCCGCCGGGCCCGGGCCCATGACTTCATCGCCCGCCTGCCCCGGGGTTACAGCACTCTGGTGGGCGAGCGCGGGGTCAAGCTGTCCGGCGGCGAGCGTCAACGGGTGGCCATAGCCCGCGCCTTCCTGGCCGACGCCCCGATCCTGATCCTCGACGAGGCCACCTCATCCCTCGACGTGGAGACCGAGCGCGACGTCCAGGCCGCCATGGAAGCCCTGATGGTCGGCCGCACCACCATCGTCATCGCCCACCGGCTATCGACCATCCGCTCTGCGGATCGGATTCTGGTGTTCGAACATGGGAGGATTGTGGAGGAGGGGTCCCATGCGGTGCTGGTGGCTAGGGGCGGGACCTATGCGCGGCTGCATGCGGTGACGGTGGGGTAGGGTGTTTTGCTTGGACCCAATTGGGTATTTGTTATAATATTGTTGTAACAATTTCGATCGCCTCTGGATCAAGAAGGCTCCGCCATGCAAACCCCAATCCGACGTATGGGAAATTCGGCGGCTATCCTTTTGCCCAAGCCGGTTCTCGCCCACCTCAAGGTTTCGACAGGCGATACGCTCCAGATGGATCTGCAGGAGGGGCGGGTGATCCTGTCCCAGGCGGCTCGTCATCCTCGGGCGGGCTGGGCTGAGGCCGCCACAGCCCTTTCAGAAGCAGGGGAGGGTCGTCTGGAGTGGCCGGAACTGGACGCCGAGGCTGACAAGGACTGGACATGGTGACGTCAGCTCAGGCCCGTCCCGCCCGGGGGGAGGTATGGCTTATCAACCTGGATCCCACCGTCGGCAGGGAAATCCAGAAGGCCCGGCCCTGCGTGGTCTTATCGCCGCCGGAACTCAACAAGCATCTGTCCACCATGATCGTCGCGCCCTTGACCAGCGGCAGTCTGCCCATGCCCTTTCGGGTCGCCACCAGCTTTGACGGTAAGTCCGGCCTGATGCTGCTGGAGCAGATACGCGCCGTTGATACCGAACGCCTCGTCAGGAAGGTGGGCAAGATTGATCGCCTTACCTTGAGTGCGGCCCTCGGTGTGCTCCGGGCCCTGTTTACCGCGTAAGGCCCAGGCCCCCCCTCACTCCACAGGCGGCGTCGGGAACTCCAGCTTGTCAGTGTCATAGCCCAGGGCCTTCG
>CAITHQ010000115.1 GCA_903892305.1 uncultured Alphaproteobacteria bacterium | reverse complement strand
TACGCCATCATTTATGACCTGATCGACGACATTAAGGGCGTCATGTCAGGCATGTTGGCGCCGGAGCAGAGGGAAACCTTCCTCGGCAATGCCCGGGTGCTTCAGGCCTTCGACATCACCAAGGTTGGCCGGGTCGCCGGTTGCCGGGTCACCGAAGGCGTCGTCCGACGCGGCGCCCGCGTCCGGATCATCCGCAACGACATTGTCGTGCTCGAACTGGGGGTCCTCCAGACCCTCAAGCGCTTCAAGGACGAAGTGGCCGAGGTCGGCAATGGCGTCGAATGCGGCATGGCCTTCCAAGGCTTCCAGGATATCCAGGAAGGCGACGTCATCGAGTGCTTCACCCTCGAGGAAGTGGCCCGCAGCCTCTAGGGTCGATTCCGCTAGGTGGGGACCGGTTATTGAATCGAAACGTCCTCTGGCCCTTTTGAATTGGCACCCGGATATCTTCGGATATCCGGGCCGCTTACCTCTGAAATCGCCTCGCCGTCGCCATGATTTGGTGCCTATAGTCTCTGTATGCGCCGACTCCTTATCCTTGCCCTGGCTCTGACGCTTGCCGCCTGCGCGACCGCCCAGAAGCTCACCGCCGCCAATGACGTCCATGCCCTATTGGTGTCGATCCGCGACAATGACTCTGCGACATTCGACGCCCATGTGGACCGGGACGCCCTGAAGACAGAAATCGCCGCGCGACTGGCCGAGCAGGGTCAGAAAGCCGCGCCGAATTCCCTAAGCGCCCTAACCGCCATGCTCGCGCCGAAACTTGCAGATCTCGCCAGCGAAGCTCTGATCCAGCCCAAGGTGTTCCGCAGGGTAGCGGAGTATTACGGCTATAGCAGCGACCAACCCATTCCCAACACCCTGGCCATTGCTGGCTCCATGAAGCCCCTGCCCGATGGCCGGGTTTGCGCCACGGCCAAGAAGAACGGCCCCTGCATGTTGATTTTCACCCAGACCAAGGGGGTCTGGCGCCTATCTTCCTTCGAGGGCGATATTTCTATGCTGCGCATCAAGCTGTGATCTGCCTAAAATTACCCTGACGTCTTGGGGATCTGCAGATGGGTTATGAAGCGGCGCTGGCCAATTACGACAAGTCAGATTTTACCGATGGTCCCTGGACCCGGCCGGTCTATCGGCGCGGCTCAGGCCCCGCCGTCATTATCATTCACGAAATTCCAGGCCTGCACCCCCTGGTGATCGACTTCGCCGATCGGGTGGCCGCCCAGGGCATGACGGTCTTCTTGCCCAGCCTGTTTGGCGAGCCCGGCAAGCCCGTCTCCAATGGCTATGCCATAGCCTCCATGTTCAACGCCATCTGCATCCGGCGGGAGTTCAACGTCTGGAAAACCGGCAAGTCGAGCCCGATCGTGGAATGGCTGCGCGCCCTGGCCCGCAAGGCCCACGCCGAGTGCGGCGGCAAGGGCGTCGGCGCGGTGGGCATGTGCTTTACCGGCGGCTTTGCCCTGGCCATGATGACAGAACCCAGCGTGGTGGCCCCAGTCCTGTCCCAGCCCTCCATGCCCATGGCGGCGGGATCGGCCCTGCGCGCCGGCGGCATTGATGCCTCACCCGAGGAAATTGCCTGCGCCAAGCTGAGATTCGCCGAGGAGGATTTGTCGATGATCGGGCTGCGGTTCAAGTCCGATGCCCTGGTCCCTGACGCTAGGTTCGACACCTATAAACGCGAATTCGGTGAAAAATTCGAGGCCATCGAGCTTGAAGATGAAGACGCAAGGCCATCTGAGCGACCGCCCCACTCCGTGCTGACCGTCCACCTGGCGCAGGATGGTCCATCCAAGGCGGCGGAACAGCGGGTCATCGCCTTCTTCAAGGAACGCACAGGCGCCTAAGGCGCGCGCTGGGGATTTTCCTTTCCCTTTGCCCTCCAGCACTCTAGAAGCCCGCCCTTCCCTGAACCGGCGTCCGATCCGTGGGTCAGGTCTAAAAAGGGCGAGCCTGAATGAAACCCGCATCGCGCCGGCCCCCCGGCCCCTCCCAACGGCAATTGCGCGCCGGAGAACTTATCCGCCACGCCCTGGTGGATGTCCTACGGACCGAAGACATCAATGATGAGGCCCTGAGCGGCGTCTCGGTCACCCTGACCGAAGTGCGGATGGGCAAGGATCTGAGGCATGCCCGCTGTTTCGTCGAGCCCCTTGGCGGCGATGACGCCCCAACAGTGGTCAAGGCTCTGAATCGCCATAGTAAGTTCCTGCGCGGCCTCCTGGGGCGGTCTATCGACATGAAGTTCACCCCGGAACTGACCTTCGTCCACGATGAGAGCTTCAACGAGGCCACCCGGATGGAGGCTTTGTTCGCCGACCCCAAGGTCGCACGGGACCTGGGTAAGGCCACGGCCGAAGACGCGGACCAGGACTGATCATGGCTCGGAAAAAGAAGGGCGATCCAGTCTCGGGCTGGATCTGCCTGGATAAGACCTATGACATGACCTCCACCCAGGCGGTCGGCAAACTGCGTTGGATGTATAACGCCCAGAAGGCCGGACATGCCGGGACTCTAGACCCCCTGGCGACCGGCATCCTGCCCATTGCGCTCGGAGAGGCGACAAAGACTGTCCCCTTCATGATGGACGCCGACAAGACCTATCAGTTCAGCATCAGCTGGGGCCGTACCACGGCGACCTATGACCGCGAGGGCGATGTCCTCGACACGTCCGATGTCCGCCCCAGCCGCGACGCCATTGAAGCGGCCCTGCCTCAGTTCGTCGGGGACATTTCCCAAGTTCCCCCCGCCTTTTCGGCGATTAAGGTCGATGGCGAACGGGCCTATGACCTGGCCCGGGCCGGACAGGAGGTCGTGCTGGCAGCCCGGACAGTGACCATCCATGGGGCACGGATTCTGGGCATTCCAGACGCCGATCAGGTCGACCTGGAAATTGACTGCGGCAAGGGGGTCTATGTCCGCGGCTTGGTCCGTGACCTCGCCCTCGCGCTCGGTGCCTGCGGCCATGTGAGCGCTCTGCGGCGAACCCGCGTGGGGCCGTTTACGCAAGATCGCGCGATAACACTGGAAATGCTTGAGGATTTACGCCATAAGCCCGGCTGGTTGGAGGCCCTGCTTCCGGTTGAGACCGCCCTGGACGACATCCCGGAGCTGGCCGTGACCGCTGAAGACGCCTTCCGGCTTAAGCAGGGACGGCCCATCGTTCTCGTTCCCCGACAGGTCGAAGCCCTGGCCTCCCGGCTCAAATCCGGGACCCGGACCGTTTCAGTCCATGCGGATGGAAAGATGGTGGCGCTCTGCGAGATGCGCATGGGTCGGCTCGAACCCACGCGAGTCTTTCACATTTAGAAGAGCGGAGACCTAAACGATGTCGATTACGCTTGAGCGCAAAGCTGAACTCATCAAGACCCATGCCCGCACTGAGGGCGACACCGGCAGTGCCGAGGTGCAGGTCGCAATCCTTTCGGAACGGATCGCCAATCTCACCGAACACTTCAAGACCCACAAGAAGGACAACCACTCCCGTCGTGGCCTTCTGAAACTGGTGTCCCAGCGTCGTTCGCTGCTCGACCACCTGAAGAAGACCGACGAAGGCCGTTATGCGGCCCTGATCGGAACCTTGGGTCTGCGTCGCTAGACCTTAAAAGCCCCCGCATCGTCGGGGGCTTTGTACTTCCAAAAAGACGTCATACGTCGCTGCCCCTCAAGACAGGTTGAGGGAATCGGAGCGACGGCGCGGGGTCCAGCCGAATGGACGCCGTTCTACACGCCGAGGGTTCGCAAACATCCTCACCAACCCCCTGTCAGTCTGGAGAGGATTTCGGAAGTCCGAGCCCTGTCCGCCCCCGTCGGGAATACGCCCGCGGGACGAGAAAGAAGAGAAAATGTTCGATATCAAACGCAAGACCATCGAGTGGGGCGGCAAGACCCTCACCCTCGAAACCGGCCGCATGGCACGTCAGGCTGACGGTGCCGTCTTGGCCACCTATGGCGAGACTATGGTTCTGGCCACCGCTGTTTTTGCCAAGAGTGCAAAGCCCGGCCAGGACTTCTTCCCCCTGACCGTCAACTATCAGGAAAAATTCTACGCCGCCGGCAAGATCCCGGGCTCCTTCCCCCGTCGTGAAGGTGCACCTAGCCAGAAAGAAACCCTGACCTCGCGTCTGATCGACCGTCCGATCCGGCCCCTGTTCGTCAAGGGCTTCAAGAACGAAGTCCAGGTGGTCTGCACCGTTCTGGCTCACGATCTGGAAAACGATCCCGACATCGTCGCCCTGGTCGCCGCCTCAGCCGCCCTGGTGATTTCCGGTGCCCCCTTCATGGGCCCAATCGGCGCGGCCCGCGTCGGTTACATCAATGGCGAATACGTGCTGAACCCGACTCTCGACGAGATGAAGGAATCGGCCATGGATCTGGTGGTCGCCTCCACCAATGACGCCGTCATGATGGTCGAGTCCGAGATCCAGGAACTGAGCGAAGATGAAGTCCTCAAGGGCGTCATGTTTGCCCATGCTGGCATCCAGCCAGTGATCGACGCCATCATCGAGCTAGCAGAACACTCCGCTAAGGAGCCCTTCGACTTCACGCCAGACGATACCGACGCCATCAAGGCCGACATGAAGAAGCTGGTCGGGGCCGATCTGGCCAAGGCCTACAAGATTGTCGCCAAGGGCGAGCGTCAGGATGCTGTCGGCAAAGCCAAGGGCAAGGCCGGCGAAAAGTTCCTGAAGTCAGACGCCAATCCCAATGGCATCGGTGCCGACAAGCTGGGCGCGGTGTTTAAGGAACTGGAAGCCGACGTGGTTCGTCGCAACATCCTCGACACCGGCATCCGCATTGACGGCCGCACGGTGGATAAGGTTCGCCAGATCGTTTCGGAAGTGGGCGTCCTGCCCCGGGCGCACGGCTCTGCCCTGTTCACCCGTGGCGAGACCCAGGCCTTGGTGGTCGCCACCCTGGGCACTGGCGACGACGAGCAGATGATCGATGCTCTCGAAGGCAAGTACTACGAAAAGTTCATGCTGCACTATAACTTCCCCCCCTTCTCGGTGGGCGAGACAGGCCGCATGGGCGCACCTGGTCGTCGGGAAGTCGGTCACGGCAAGCTGGCTTGGCGGGCCATCCGTCCCATGCTGCCCAGCCAGGAAGACTTCCCCTACACCATCCGTCTGGTGTCCGAGATCTTCGAATCCAACGGGTCGTCCTCCATGGCCTCGGTCTGCGGATCGTCTCTGGCCCTGATGGACGCAGGCGTTCCCATGAAGAAGCCGGTCTCCGGCATCGCCATGGGTCTGATCCTGGAGTCGGACGGCTTTGCGGTTCTGTCGGACATTCTGGGTGATGAAGATCACCTGGGCGACATGGACTTCAAGGTGGCCGGTACGGAAGACGGCATCACGTCCCTGCAAATGGACATTAAGATCGCCGGCATCACCGAAGAGATCATGAAGAAGGCTCTGGCTCAGGCCAAGGACGGCCGTAACCACATCCTCGGCGAAATGGCCAAGGCGATGGAAGCGCCCCGCACCGAGCTGGGCGAATATGCCCCGAAGATTGAGACCATCAAGATCCCGGTGGACAAGATCCGCGAAGTGATCGGCACGGGCGGCAAGGTGATCCGCGAGATCACCGCTGAAACCGGTGCCAAGATCGACATCGGTGAAGACGGTACGATCAAGATCGCTGCAGCTGACCAGTCCAAGATCGACGCAGCCAAGGATTGGATCAAATCCATCGCTTCGGAGCCGGAACTGGGCGCCATCTACACCGGCAAGGTCGTGAAGATCGTCGATTTCGGCGCCTTCGTGAACTTCTTCGGTGCCAAGGATGGCCTGGTTCACGTGAGCCAGATCTCCAACGAGCGGGTCGGCAAGGTGTCGGACGTCCTCACCGAAGGCCAAGCGGTCAAGGTGAAGCTTCTGGGCTTTGACGATCGCGGCAAGACCCGCCTGTCCATGAAGGTCGTCGACCAGGAAACCGGTGAAGACCTCTCCAAGGCCGAGGACAAGGAAGAAGCCTAAGGCTTCGACCGACCTCTGAACATCAAGGGCGGTTGCGGCAACGCAGCCGCCCTTTTTCATGATTCAAAGTCGCCTAGGCGCCTCGACGGACGCCTCTCAGCGGCTTAGTGATCAATGATAATCTGAGGAGATAGACCATGGCGGGACGGCTGGACGGCAAGGTGGCAGTGATCACCGGCGGGGCTTCGGGGATCGGGCTCGGAACCGTGGAACTGTTCGTGGCTGAAGGTGCCAAGGTGGTCGCCGCTGACATCCAGGATGAAAAGGGTGCCATGCTAGAAAGGCGGTTTCCAGACCGCGTGAAATACGCCCACTGCGACGTCACCCAGGAAGATCAGATCGCTGCGGCCCTGAACCTGGCAGACACCGAGTTCGGTGGCCTGGACATCCTGTTCAACAATGCCGGTATTTCAGACCGCATGACTACGGTGGCCGAGGTCACTCCGGAAGGCTGGAGCTGGATCTTTGACATTCTGGTGCGCGGGCCCGCCCTGGGCATCAAGCACGCCACGCCTCTGATGCTGAAGCGCGGCGGCGGCTCGATCATCAATACCGCCTCGATTGCAGGGCTTCAGGCTGGCTATGGCCCCTTGGCCTATTCGACAGCCAAGGCCGGGGTCATCCATATGAGCCGGGTAGCAGCCGCCCAACTGACCCCCCAGGGCATCCGGGTCAATGCTATCTGCCCGGGCCTGATCGCCACCTCCATCTTCGGTGCCTCCTTCGGCATGCCCCGAGAGGTTGCCGACCAGATGGCCGCCATGGTGGCGCAGAATGGCCAAATGGCGCAGCCGGTGAAGAAGGCTGGTTTGCCCGACGACATCGCCAAAGCCGCCCTCTACCTAGCCTCCGACGACGCGGCCTTCGTCTCGGGAACCCACATTGTCGTGGACGGCGGGATCACGGTAGGCGGGCGTCACGCCTGGGATTCGACTATGGCCTCTCCCTTCGCCACCATCTTTGGTGGGGTCTTCCCCGAGCAGCCAGCATGACGCAGGCCGGGCCTCCGGCCTGGGCGCGCCTGACGCCCAATTTGCGTGGTGCCCTGTGGATGGTGGCCTCAGCCCTGGCTTATACGGTGATGACCACGCTGATTAAGTTTCTGGGCGCAGACTATCCCGCAGGGCTGCAGACCTTTTACCGACAGCTGGCCGGGTTTCTGATCCTGTTGCCCGTCATACTTCAGCGGGGCAAGGCAGTATTTGCGACCTCTCGGCCCGGCATACTGATCTTCCGGTCTGCTGCCGGAACCATCGGCATGGTCCTGTCCTTCTATGCGTTCCAGAAAATGCCCCTGGCCGACGCCAATGCGCTGAGCTTCACCCGCACCCTTTGGCTGGTGCCCCTGGCTGCGTTTGTGGTGCGCGAGAAGATTGGGCCCCTACGCATTGCCGCGGCCCTGGTGGGCTTTCTCGGCGTCCTGATCATGGTCAGGCCAGGGGCCGGCGGTCACTTCGCCATGGGCATTCCAGCCCTGGCCATGCTGGGATCCTCTTTTCTCTTTGCCCTCACCATTACCGGCATGAAGGTGATGACCAAGGATCATGCACCCATTGTGCTACTGGTCTGGTCGGCGGCCCTGGGCCTTGTCCTGGCCATACCCGGTGCCTTTTTGAGCTGGCGTTGGCCGGCCCTAGCCGATCTCGCCCTCCTGGGGATTATGGGGGTGATGGGGACCGTAACCCAGGCCTGCTATATCCGTGGCATGGCCGTTGGCGACGCCGCGGCCATGGCGCCCGTGGACTATATCCGCCTGGTCTTCTCGGTGATGGCGGGCTTTGTCCTGTTCCATGAACTCCCTGGCGTCTGGACCCTAGTCGGTGCAGGGATCGTGGTGGTCTCGACCCTGTTCATCACCTGGCGTGAGCATGTAGCCGGTCAAATGCTCAGGGCTGCTGAAGTTTGAGCAGTAGGGCGTCAGCGGCTTCGCGGTGTTCTGGCCTAAGGTGACGGCCAACTATGGCGATCACGGCGGCGATCACAGCGGCGTCGTCGGTAAAGCCGAAAACCCCCAGAAAATCGGGAACGGCGTCCAAAGGAAGGACGAAATAGGCCAAGGCCGCCATCATCACGCCCTTGGCCGCAAGGGGTGTTTTAGGATCCCGCGCGCAGTACCAGACTGAGACAATATCCCGGGCAAAGGGGATGGACGCTGCGACCTTGGCGATTTTGGGCAAGAAACCGTGCATGACCCTCTCCTCATTGACCTTTTGAGTCTGCGGAACCAGGGCCTTGGCCGGGTCAATTGCGCCTTTTGCGTCAAAACTGTCGCTATTGACGTGGGGTGAGGCTTTGGACTTGGCGCTCATCGGGCTAAAGGCTCATTTCAATGGGACTTCATTTTAACGAGAACGGGAGCAAAGCGCCATGAAACTCGATTCCACAATCGCCGCCGTCGTCACCGGCGGTGCCTCAGGCCTCGGCGAGGCGACAGTCCGGCAACTGGCCGCACACGGCGTCAAAGTCGCCATCTTCGACATGAACGAAGCCAAGGGCGAGGAAGTCGCCAAAGACGTTGGCGGCGTTTTCTGCAAGTGCAACGTGACCTCTGACGACGAAGTCGAAGCCGCTTTTGCCAAGGCCCGCGCCGCCCATGGTCAGGAACGTATCCTGGTCAACTGCGCTGGCACCGGCAATGCAGCCAAGACCGCCAGCCGCGACAAGACCACGGGCGAAACCAAGCACTTCCCCTTGGATGCCTTTAATCTGATCATCCAGATCAACCTGGTGGGCACCTTCCGCTGCATCGCCAAGTCGGCCAAGGGCATGCTCGACCTCGAGCCCATCGACGGTGAGCGCGGCGCCATCGTCAACACCGCCTCCGTGGCAGCTGAGGACGGTCAGATGGGTCAAGCGGCCTATTCAGCGTCCAAGGGCGGCGTGGTCGGCATGACCCTGCCCATCGCCCGCGACCTGGCCGGCGACGGCATTCGCGTCAACACCATCCTGCCTGGCATTTTCGACACTCCGCTGATGCGTGGTGCCCCAGAAGCTGTGAAGCAGGCCCTGGCCAATTCCGTGCCCTTCCCCAAGCGTCTCGGCGCACCCGATGATTATGCCCAGCTGGCCCTGACCATGATCACCAATGGTTATTTCAACGGTGAAGACGTCCGCCTTGACGGCGCCATCCGCATGGCCCCGCGCTAACCAGCAGGGTCAATTGACCTGAAGTCCAGCGCCCCGGTCCGAAAGGTCCGGGGCGTTTTGCTTAGCGGCGCCGACTGCTCTTGGACAAGCCACCCAGCATGCCGCGCATGATCTCACGGCCGGCAGATGAGGCCACAGTCCGGATCAGCTGTTTGGCAAAGGCCTCCGCCATACTCTGGCGGCCACCCTGCCGACCAAAGACAACAGCCGCGGCGGCTCCCGCCAGGTCTCCGAGGCCTGAGTCCGCCTGGGGTGTTTGAGCCGGTGACGAGGGTGGCACTGGCGGTGACGCTGGAGCCGGCGCTGGCGCTGGCGCTGCGGCGGGAGCCTGGGTCCGGGCGTTCAGTCGTTCAAAGGCCGAGTCCCGATCGATGGCCTGATCATAGAGACCCTTCACCGGACTTGTGGCCATAAGCTGGGCACGTTCGGCAGGACTGATGGGGCCGATCCTGGAGTTTGGCGGGCGCACCATGGTTTTGGCCACAATCGTCGGCGCGCCCTTCTCGTCGAGCACCGAGACCAGGGCCTCGCCGACCCCTAGCCCCTGAATGGCTTCAGCGGTGTCGAAGGCCGGATTAGGGCGGAAGCTGTCGGCGGCGGCGCGCAGGCCCCTCTGCTCAGACGGGGTATAAGCCCGCAGGGCGTGCTCAACGCGATTTCCCAGCTGACCCAGGACCGTCTCTGGGATATCGGCCGGGTTCTGGGTGATAAAATAGATGCCTATGCCTTTGGAGCGGATCAGCCGCACCACCTGTTCGACCTTTTCCAGAAGCGCCTTGGGGGCGTCCCGGAACAGCAGGTGGGCCTCGTCAAAGAAGAAGACGAGCCGTGGCTTTTCCGGATCACCGACCTCGGGCATTTGCTCAAACAGCTCGCTCATCAGCCAGAGCAGGAAGGTCGCATAGAGCTGGGGATTGGAAATCAGCTTGTTGGCCGCCAGCAGGCTGACAAAACCCCGTCCCGCCCCATCGCAGCGCATGAGATCGGGAAGGTTCAGGGCCGGTTCGCCAAATAGCTTATCGCCCCCCTGATCTTCGAGAACCAGCAGCTTGCGTTGGATGGTCGCCACCGTGGCCGGTGCCACATTGCCGTAGCGGGCGCTGAGATCGGCGGCGTGTTGCGAGACATAGTTTAAGGCCGCTTGAAGGTCCTTCATGTCCAGCAATAGCAGGCCTTCTTCGTCGGCGGCCCGGAAGACCACCGCCATGACACCTTCCTGAACCTCGTTCAGGTCCAGCATGCGGGAGATCAGCAGGGGACCCATTTCCGAGACTGTGGCGCGGATCGGGTGACCTTCAGTGCCAAAAAGGTCCCAAAAGACCACTGGCGCCGAGGAGGGCTGGAGCTCAAGGTTCATCGCCCTGGCCCGGACCAGCATTTTTTCGTTAGGGGTCCCGGCCATGGAAATCCCGCTGAGATCGCCCTTCACATCGGCGGCGAAGACCGGCACGCCAGCATCGGAAAAGCCCTGGGCGAGAATCTGCAAGGTCACAGTCTTGCCCGTGCCCGTCGCCCCGGCCACTAGGCCATGACGGTTTGCCCGATCCAGGCGCAGGAATTCAAAGTGATCCGAATTGCCGATCAAGACGCCGTTATCAGCCATGATGTGATCCTCCACTGCCCTGTTCGCGAAGCTTAGCGATCTGGCTGCGGTTAGGCTACGGGGCTCAGCGGCGGAGGTCCTTAAGGATTTCACGGGCGGCGTTGTGACCCGGGGCGCCGGTGACGCCGCCGCCGGGATGGGTTCCAGCACCGCACATGTAGAGGCCCTTAATCGGGCTGCGATAGGCACCGTGGCCCAAGACAGGCCTTGCTGAGAACAGCTGATCTAGGCTCAGCACCCCGTGCATGATGCAGCCATTGACCAAGCCAAAGGTACGTTCGAGGTCCAAGGGGCTATTGATCTGACGACCCAGGACCGAGGCCTTAAAGCCCGGTGCCCAGGTTTCCACCGTGTCGATCATCAGGTCTGCCACCTCCTCGCGGTGGTCATCCCAACTTCGACCGCCCGACAGAATGGGCTGGACATGCTGACAGAACAGGCTGGCCACATGCTGGCCAGGGGGCGCTAGGCTGTCGTCCAAGGTCGAGGGGATCAGCAGTTCGACTATGGGCTCCTTGGACCAGCCAAACTGACGGGCGTCAGCAAAGGCGCGCTCCATATAAGCCAAGCTTGGGGCCAGGATGATGCCGCCAGTGAGATGATCGCCGGGCTCTGGCAGGCACGAAAAACGGGGCAACTCGCTCAAGGCGACGTTCATCCGGAAGGTGCCCGACCCCGAGCGATATCGGTCCATCCGTTCATTAAAGTCAGCCGGCAAGAGCGCCGGATCCACCAGCTTTTTATAGAGCAGTTGGGGGTGGATATTCGAAACCACCGTCGCTGCATCGATCCTTTCACCAGCCTCCGTCACCACACCGCAGGCGCGGCCATTGCGGGTCAGAACTTCGGCGACAGCGACGTCAGTGCGAATCTCGACGCCCTTTTCGCGACAGGCCGAGGCCATGGCCTGGGTGATGGCCCCCATGCCACCGACGGCGTGACCCCAGGCCCCCTTCTTGCCATTCACCTCGCCGAACACATGGTGGAGCAGGACATAGGCCGAGCCCGGCGCATAGGGACTGGCGAAATTGCCAACAATCCCATCGAAGCCCAAGACGGCCTTGATTGGCTCGCTTTCGAACCAGCCGTCCAGCCAATCCCCCGCCGACTGCGAGAAGAGGGCGATGAGGTCCCGCCGGCCCGCCGTGTCCAGCTTTGACAGGCGACGACCAATCACGGCGCTCTTGAGAAGTTCGGGAATGGCTTCAAATAGATTGCCCTGCGTCATATTGGGCGGGCTCTGCAAGACGAGCTCCCGCAAGACATCAGCTATCGCCTCAAGGCGGGTATTGTAGGCGTCCAGCTGATCGGCATCCCTTTGGGAAAATTTGGCAACTTCCCCATAGGTGCGCCCCTCGCCCGTGGCGAGATAGCCGTTCTCTACGGGCAGGAAGTTGGACACCTTACGCTCAAGAATTTTCAGGCCATGCCGGGCAAGGTCAAGATCGGCAATGACCTTGGGATTGAGCAGGCTTACCGTGTAGCTCGCCACAGAATTTCTAAAACCGGGGTGGAATGTCTCGGTCACCGCCGCCCCGCCCACGACATCCCGTCGCTCAAGAACCGTGACCTTCAGCCCCTTGGCGGCGAGGTAGTAGGCGCAGACGAGACCATTATGGCCTCCGCCGATGAGGATGACGTCGGTCATTGGGGATCGATCAATGCAATGGAACCACGCACGTCTTGAAGCAGCAAGTGCAGCACGCCGTCAAATAGAGATGGGAAAGTTTCCATTGAAACGAAATTCAGCATGGAAACCTTTTGTTCGCCAAATCAGGCGCAGCTTGTCTCCGTAAGATCAGCGCTTTGCCCTGAAGCGCTGACGTCCTGGGAGCCCTGCAAACACCCATGGCCGATCTCGCCGCCCCGTCTTCCACCGTGGAACGCAATTGCCTGCTGATCCTGGTGGTTATCGCATCCGCCGTTGTCGCCTATGTCCTGGCTGACATTCTGACCCCACCCGCCCTGGCCTTATTCATGGCCATTGTCATCGACAGCTTCGCCCGGGCCATAACCCGCCGGCTGAAATGGGTCAGTCGTGCCGCCGCCATTCCCTTGGCTGTCGTGCTGTCGATCCTGCTCTTCGGCGGATCCTTGGTGGTCATTGCTGAGAATGCTGCCAGCCTCGCCGCTAAGCTCGCAACCTATACCCCCCAGCTCAATGACCTCTTGGCCCGCGGCGCCCACCTGGTTCATGCGCACAATGTCCCGACCATGACAGACGTCCTGGCTTGGTTAAACCCGGCGAAATATCTGGGCGACATCGCTAAGAGCGTTCAGGGCTTTGCGTCGAATGGCGTCCTAATCTTGATCTATCTAGGCTTTATCCTGGCCTCAAAACGTGGGGTTGAGCGCAAGCTGATCAGCCTGTCTAAAAGCCGTACCGAAAGACAGAGCGCCACCGAGGTCTTCCTGCGCATTCGCGATAGCGTGGAGCAATATCTCTGGGTTCAGACCCTGACCGGGCTGATTATCGGCGGCGTATCCTGGCTGACCATGGCCCTCATAGGCCTGGACAACGCTGTCTTCTGGGCCTTCCTGATCTTCATCGCCTCCTATGTGCCGATTATTGGCGGGGCCATCGGAATTCTCGCGCCGCCCCTGTTCGCCATGGTTCAGTTTGGCGAGTTTTGGCAGGCAGGCCTCATTGCTGGGGTTCTGGCCTCAACCCATTTCATCGTCGGTAATGTGATCCTGCCACGCATGCAGGGCGACAGCCTCAATATCGATCCGGTGGTGGTGCTCCTGTCCTTGGCATTCTGGGGTGCAATCTGGGGTGTGACGGGCATGTTCCTGTCTACGCCGCTCACAGTCATCGCCATGGTGATCTGCGCCCAGTTCGAAGGCTCCCGCTGGCTGGCGGTCATTCTGTCAGCAAATGGGACACCCGACCGGCTCAGTGGTCGAAAATGAGCGTTGAGGTCTTAACTTTGCCGCCAGCCCCCCCATTTATGGAAGGCTCGATCCCCCCTCGAGCTGGAAGCGCCCTTAGAGCCGCAAAAGGCTCCCAGGCTAATGCCTCCTGAGGGCTCCGCCTCCCCCCTAGGCGGGGCCAAGCGCCGCCGGACTCTCTCCTCCGGCGGCGTTCTCATATCTGAATCCTGGCCTTCTTTGACGCGCTCCCGCGCGGTCTGGACACGCACATGACAAAGACCATAAGAGTCGGGCTCCAGGCCGCCTTCCGCGCGCTTGTGGACGATCCCGCAGCAACCGCCATCTTGGAGCAGGTGGCGCAGGACCTAGACCCCGACGACTTGCCCCAGGCCAGTGCCAAAGTTCTGGCAGGATGGCTGGCCAACTTCTGGGCCTTTGGCACTGTCCGCAAGGGTAATAGGCTCAGCCTTCGACTGATCGCTGATCCCGCCCTAGGGCTAGACCGCCTGGAAATCATCCAGCCCGACGCGCCCTTCCTGGTGGACAGCATTATGGGCGAGCTCGCCGAGCAGGGCCTGTCGGTTCGGGCCATGTTCCATCCGATTGTCGAGGTCGGTCGAGACAAATCCGGCACCCGGTCCAGGGATGCCAAGCCCCTTCCTGAGTCCATGATCATGGTGGTGTTGGACAAGGTGGGTGCAGATCGGGAAGCTGCACTCATAGCTGGGATCAAGGCGGTCCTTGCCGATGTCCGGGCCGCGGTTGAAGACTTCCCGCAAATGCTGGGCCTGATGGGGCGCACGGTCGCCGAGGTCCAGAACCGCGCGGTGTCTGGCAAGAGCGAAGGCCTGAAACGAGAAGAGGATGTCGCGTTCCTCACCTGGCTGCGGGACGAGCACTTTGTCTATCTGGGGGCCCGGGTCTACGAATATCCCCGCAAGGCCGATGGCGACTATGCCCCTGAAGAGCCGCTAATTCAGCCAGAGTCTGGCCTGGGGGTGCTGCGCAGTCCTGAACGCGCAGTCCTGCGCCGAACCTCTGAGCCCGCAGTGCTCTCGCGCCAAATCCGCAAGCGGATGGCAGACCCAACGGTCATGGTGGCCAAGTCCAATGTCCGAAGCCTCGTCCACCGGCGCGGCTATATGGACTATGTTGGGGTCAAACTTTACGGGCCCGATGGCAGACCTTCAGGGGAGGTCAGGTTCGTCGGACTGTTCACGGCCGAAGCCTATGACAAGCCCGCCAATGAGGTGCCTCTGATCCGGGCCAAACTGCAGACCATACTGGCCAAGTCAGGTGCCTTGCCCGGCAGCCACAATGAAAAACGCCTGAAAAACATCATCGAAAACTACCCCCGGGACGAGGTGTTCCAAGCCCCCGTCGGTGATCTGCTGTCCACAGCTCAGGCCATACTTCACCTCTATGACCGCCCTCGGGTCCGGCTGTTCGAACGCATTGACCCCTATGGCCGGTTTGCCTCGATCTTGCTCTATGTCCCGCGGGAACGATACGATTCTGGCCTGCGAGCCAAGGCGGGCGCCTTGCTGGCTGAGGCCTATGGCGGTCGAATTTCGGCCTATTATCCATCCTTTTCTGACGCGCCCCTCGCCAGGGTTCATTTCATCGTCGGATTCAATCCTGGAGATCACAAAAAGCCGGACCTTCGGAAGATAGAGGATCAGGTGGCAGCAGCGGCCAGGACCTGGGAAGACCGCTTCTCAGAAGCCATTCGCGGCCAGGGCCGCACCATGGCCCAGGTTACAGACCTCCTGGCCCGTTATGGCGGTGCCTTCCCAGCAGGTTACAAAGATAGATATGACGCCGGTGAAGCCCTGGCAGACCTGGAGGTTCTAGAGTCCCTGTCAATCGGTGAAGGTATCCATATCCGCGCCTATCGGCGCGCGGATGATGCCAGCACCCAGTTCCGTTTCAAGCTCTACCGCCCCGGATCGCCTGCTCCTCTCGCAGACGTCCTGCCCATTCTTGAAAACATGGGTCTCAAGGCCATGGTCGAGATGGGTTTTCCGGTGTCGACCGCTGGCGGCTCCCAAGTCTGGATTCACGATTTTGACCTGCTCGACGCTCAGGGGGAGCACCTGGTCTTCGATGCCGTAAAGACCGCCTTCGAAGAGGCCTTCACCGCTGTATGGCAGGGGCAGGCGGAGAATGATGGTTTCAATCGCTTGGTGCTTGAATTACCTGCCTCGTGGCGGGAGGCGGCCCTCATCCGCGCCCTGGCTCGACATCGTCAGCAGTCAGGCCTTGATCCCAGTCAAAGGGTTCAGGAGGCCGCCCTGTCGGCCCACCCGATGGTGACAGCCCGAATTCTAAACCTGTTCCAAACCAAGTTTGACCCGAGTCTGAAGCTCGACCTCAAGGCCCGCAAGGCCAAGGCGGCTGAGGTCATGGCTGAGATCACAGAGGCGCTCCAGACCGTGGAAAGCCTGGACGAAGACCGGGTTCTGCGCCGCATCGCCCTACTGGTCGGTGCCATCCAACGCACCAACTACTACCAGCCTGATCCTGATGGCACGCCCAAGCCCTATATCAGTTTCAAGGTGGCCTCGCCGGAACTGGCGGATCTGCCCCTGCCCAAGCCCTATTGCGAAATCTTTGTCTGGGCGACCCATGTGGAAGGGGTGCATTTGCGCTTCGGCCCCGTCGCCCGGGGCGGCCTGCGATGGTCTGATCGTCGAGACGATTTCCGCACCGAGGTCCTGGCCCTGGTCAAGGCGCAACAGGTCAAGAACGCGGTCATTGTCCCGGTGGGTTCCAAGGGCGGGTTCTATCCAAAGCAACTCCCCAAGGGCGGCAGTCCTGACGCAGTCCGCGCTGAAGGGGTGCGGGCTTATAAGACCTTCCTGCAGGGCCTTTTGGATATTACCGACAACCTCACCGCTGACGGCAAGGTCGTCCATCCTAAGGGCGTTGTCGTCCACGATGGGGATGACCCCTATCTGGTGGTCGCCGCCGACAAGGGCACAGCCACCTTTTCAGATATCGCCAATGGCGTGGCCGAGTCCTATGGCTTCTGGTTAGGGGACGCCTTCGCCTCAGGGGGGTCTGCGGGGTATGACCATAAGGTTATGGGAATTACCGCCCGCGGGGCCTGGGAGGCCGTCAAACGGCATTTCCGAGAGCTGGGCAAGGACATCCAGAGCGAAACCTTCACGGTGGTGGGGGTTGGGGACATGTCGGGGGACGTGTTCGGAAATGGCATGCTGCTGTCAAAGACCACCAAGCTGATCGCGGCCTTTGACCACCGTCACATCTTCTTAGATCCCGACCCGGATCCCACCATCTCCTATGCAGAACGGGCGCGCATGTTCGCCCTACCTCGGTCATCCTGGGATGACTATGACCGGACGGCTATTTCCAAGGGCGGCGGAGTCTTTCCTCGGAGCCTCAAGTCTATTCCCCTGAGCCCTGAAATCCGGTCGGCTTTAGAGCTGGACGTTGAAGCGGTCACGCCTGGAGACCTGATCCACGCTATTCTAAAGGCGCGGGTCGAACTCCTCTATCTCGGCGGGATCGGCACCTATGTGAAGGCGCAAACCGAGAGCCATGCCGATGTGGGCGACAAGACCAACGACGCCTGGCGGGTCAATGGCGCAGACCTGAGGGTCAAGGTGGTGGGCGAAGGGGCAAATCTTGGCCTGACCCAGGCAGGACGGATCGAGTTCGCCCTCCATGGTGGTCGGATCAATACCGACGCGATCGACAATTCTGCGGGCGTCGATTCCTCTGACCATGAGGTCAATATCAAGATTGCGACAGGTGCCCTGGAGCGGACCGGCATCCTAACCCGGCCCCAACGCGATCGGCTTCTGAAGTCCATGACTCAGGACGTGGCGACCCATGTGCTTCAGCATAATTATGATCAGACCCTTGCCCTCTCCCTCATGGATGTAGATGCGGTCAGCGATCTCGACGCTCAGGGTCGGTTTATGGGCAAGCTTGAGTCCCTGGGCAGGCTAGACCGCACGGTAGAGGGACTGCCAGACACCGCCCGCCTTGCCGAACGCGTCCAGGCGAAGCGCGGCCTTGTCAGGCCCGAAGAAGCGGTCTTGCTAGCCTATGGCAAGCTAGAGCTGTCCCAGGATCTGGTGGCGACGTCGGCACCCGATGATCCCTATTTCGAGGCAGTCCTGGAGCGTTATTTTCCAAAGGGCTTGCGCAAATATGACGAGGTCCTCAAGCGGCATCGACTGCGCCGGGAGATCATCGCAACGGTGATCGCCAATGACGTCATCAATAAGTGCGGGCCCTCCTTCCCTGGCCGATTGATATCGGCGGCGTCCTGCGACACCCGCGCCCTGATTATTGGCTTTGAAGCGGCAAAGGCCGTGCTCAACCTAGCCCAAATGTGGTCGGCGGTGGCAGCCCTGGACAGCAGGGTGCCAGGGGACATACCGGCCAGCGGTCAGATGGCCCTGTTCAAGCGGCTGGTCTACACCCTGCGGGGGGAAACCTTTTGGCTGGCGCGGCGGGCGGGTCGAGAAAATCTCAGCGTCGGAGATCTGATCCGGCGCTATGAACCTGGAACCACAGAATTGCGTAAGCTCGGCGGCGATCTCCTCGCCCCCGTGGAGCGCGCTCGGGTCGAGTCTGACATCCAGGCCATGGTCGCCTTGGGGGCACCGCAGGCCCTTGCCAGACAGGTGGCCAATCTTGAACCCCTGACCACTGCAATCGACCTGGTCGACCTGGCTGAAGGCTCAAGCTGGAAGCTGGCGGATGTGGCCAAACTCTATCAGCAGGTGGGCGCAGACTTTGCCTTTGATCGACTCCGCGTGGCAGCCGGCAGCTTCCGCGCCGGTGATAGTTTCGAGCGCACGGCCCTGCGACGGCTGATGGAAGATCTTTTGGCTGAACAGGCCTCCGTCACCCGGTCGGTCATGGCCTTGGCCGGGCCGAAGACCTCTGCTGACGACCAAGGCAAGTTGGTGGAGGCCTGGTCTGCCAGGCGGAGGCCGCTGGTGACGTCCGTTCATCAGGCGCTGGAGGACATCGAAAGCGCTGGCGGCGCCTGGACCTTTGCAAAACTGACCATCGCCAATGCAGCCTTAAGGGAAATGGTCGCTTCGGTGGGGTCTAGATAGATCAGGCCCTGCGGCACCAGCGTTCCAGGTCTCGCTCGCGCCCCATAAGGGCAAGGCCTGAGGCGATGGACTCAAGTTCATTGCCGCTTTCGATTTTTTCAGCGGGGAAGCGGCGCAGAAAGATGTCCCGGACAGCAGGCACCAGGGACGATCCCCCGGTGAGGAAGACCCGGTCAATGCCAGCTGCTGTAAGGCCAGCGTCCATGAGGGCCTGGTCCACGGCGGTTTCAATCATGGCAAGCTCAGGTGCGATCCAGGCTTCAAAATCCCGCCGGTCAACCTGGTGTTCGATTTCGATGGAGCCCGCTGCAAAGTGAAATTGGGCCTGCGTATCCCGAGAGAGGGTTTCCTTGAGGCGGGAAACTGACTTGTAGAGCTGGTAGCCATAATTCTCGTCTAGGGTTTCGACCAGCTGGGAAATCTTGTCGGGCGCGTCGGCTTCACGGACCAGTTTTCGGATTTCGCGCATATCGCGGCTCGCCCGCAGCAGGGCCAGCTGATCCCATCTTGCGAAGGCCGAGTAGTACCGGTTCGGAATGGGCAGGGTCTTGCCAAAGCTTGTATAGGTCGACCCCTTGCCCAGGGCTGGCGATACAAGATTGTCGATAATACGATAGTCAAAGGCATCCCCGGCAACGCCGACGCCCGACCGACCCAGGGGCGTCGACTGAATTTCACCCTGCTGGCGGCTGAACCTGATGATGGAAAAGTCAGAGGTGCCACCGCCGAAATCCCCCACCATGACTGTGGCGTCTTCCCTCAGGCCCCGGGCGAAGAAGAAGGCCGCCCCTACAGGCTCATAGGCATAGAGAATATCCTCAAAGCCGAGACGGGCGAAGGCGGCCTCATAGCGCTTCAGCGCCAGATTTTCATCGGGCGCCGCCCCAGCAAAGGTCACAGGCCGACCAACAATCACTTGCTTAGGCAGACTTGCGAGGTCAGGCCCCGCATGGTCCCGGAGTTTCAGCAGAAAGGCCGACAGCATGTCTTCAAAGACATAGCGCCGACCAAGTATTTGAGTTTCCGTAAAATTTGCCGAAGCGGCAAAGCTCTTGAAGGACTGGATGAACCGCGTCTCCAGGGGGTCTTCAACATAGGCTTCAATGGCCCAGGGCCCCGCCTCAACCCGGCGCTCGGTGGGGCGATCTGTCGGTGCGTTAAAGGAAAGCGCTGAGCGGAAGGCAAAGACTTCACCCTCAGGCGCTGGGAATTTTACCAGCGCAGACACCCCATCTGCACCGGCCAAGGCGATGACGGTATTTGTGGTGCCGAAATCAATTCCGAGACTGAGGCCCGTCATGACGCATTCCTATGGGGGGACGACGCGTCGCTCAGTGCCGCCCCCAAGCTCCAGTCAAGGCCAAGGCTCAGGACTGAGCTTCCACCATGTCCTGTTCATAGGCGGCCAAGGTCGCCATTTGCAGAATCTTGGAGACCGAAGCCGACAAGGGCGCAATCTGGACAGACTTCTGCAGACCAAGCAGGACCGGACCGATCACTGTTGCACCGCCCAAGGCTTGAACCAGCTGGGTGGAAATGGCCGCAGAGTGAATGGCCGGCATGACCAGAACATTGGCTGGGCCAGTCAGGCGCATGAAGGGATAGTTGGCGCGGCGCAGGGGGTCCAGAGCGACTTCGGGTGGCATTTCGCCTTCATACTCGAATTCGACATCGTCCATATCGTCGAGCATGGCCACGGCCTCACGGACTTTTTCAGACCTTTGGCCCATAGGATTGCCAAAGGTCGAGTAGGACATGAAAGCCACCCGCGGTGTGAAGCCCATGGCCTTGACCGCCCGAGCCGCTTCCATGGCGATTTCCACTAGCTCATCGGCTTCCGGCATTTCGGTGATGTTGGTGTCGGCGATGAACAAGGTCTGGCTCTTGGCCAGGAGAATGCTCATGCCGATGACCCGGCCATCTGGCCTCGGGTCAATGACCCGCATGACTTCTTCTAGGACCTGATCATAGGAGCGGGTGACCCCCGTCACCATGCCATCTGCATGACCCAAGGCGACCATGGAGGCTGCAAATGAGTTCCGGTCCTGATTGATGAGGCGCTGAACATCCCGGAGCAAATAGCCCTGCCGCGCCAGGCGGGCATAGAGGAAGTCCACAAACTGCGGATTGTGAGCCGAGACCCGAGCGTTGACGATCTCCAGATTGGTCTCTTCAGGGTCAAGACCAGCCAGGACCATATTTTCGCGGACGAGGTCTTCGCGGCCCACAAGAACTGCGTGACCAAGGCCAGCGCTTTCAAAGGCATAAGCAGCCCGGATGACACTGGGCTCTTCGCCTTCCGCAAAGACGATCCGTTTTTTCGGGGCGCGCAGGACGGTGCCCTGGAGCTTTTGTAGGAAGCCCGCGGTGGGGTCGAGACGCTGAGCTAGAGAGGCGCGGTAAGCGTCCATATCGGCGATGGGCTTGCGGGCGACGCCCGTATCCATCGCCGCCTGAGCGACGAAGGGCGGGATGTAGGACATCAGCCGCGGATCGAAGGGCGAAGGAATGATATATTCCGGGCCAAACTTCAGCTGGACCCCATGATAGGCGGCGGCCACTTCATCGGGCACATCTTCCCGGGCTAGCTGAGCCAGGGCGTTGGCACAGGCGATCTTCATTTCCATATTCACCCGCCGGGCGCGCACATCGAGGGCGCCGCGGAAGATGTAGGGGAAACCCAGGACGTTATTCACCTGGTTGGGATAATCGCTGCGCCCGGTAGCGACGATGGCGTCCTTACGCACGGCGTGCGCCTCTTCCGGGGTGATTTCCGGATCGGGATTGGCCATGGCGAAGATGATCGGATTAGGTGCCATAGAGGCCACCATAGCCGGGGTCAGGGCCCCCTTGACTGACAGGCCAATAAAGACGTCGGCACCTTTCAAGGCGTCGGCCAGGGTACGGGCGTCAGTGTCAACGGCGTGGGCCGACTTCCACTGGTTCATGCCCTCAGAGCGGCCGCGATAGATGACGCCGGTATTATCAACGGCAATGCAGTTGTCGGACCGCACGCCCATGGCCTTCATGAGTTCCAGGGATGCAATGCCCGCAGCTCCGGCCCCGCACAGGACTAGCTTGACCTGGGAAAGTTCGCGACCCGTGATGGCGCAGGCATTAATCAGGCCCGCCGCGGAGATGATCGCCGTGCCATGCTGGTCATCGTGGAAGACCGGAATGTCGAGAAGTTCCTGCAGCTCGGTCTCAATACGGAAGCATTCGGGGCTCTTGATATCTTCAAGATTGATGCCGCCGAAGGTCACGCCGATATTCTTGATGACCGTGATGATTTCGTCAGGGTCGGTTGCCGACACCTCGATATCGATGGAATCGACATCGGCGAAGCGCTTGAAGAGGACACTCTTGCCTTCCATGACCGGCTTGGACGCCAGCGCACCCAGGTTTCCGAGGCCCAGAATGGCTGTGCCGTTGGAAATCACCGCCACCAGATTGCCCTTAGACGTATAGTCATAGGCCGCCTCGGGGTCCTCAGCGATCTTCAGAACCGGCACGGCGACGCCCGGCGAATAGGCCAGGCTGAGATCCCGCTGCGTCGCCATAGGCTTAGTCGCAATAATCTCGATCTTCCCGGGCTTCGGGTACTTATGGAAGCTCAGAGCTTCTTCATCAGTGAAGGTGCGTTTTTCAGCGTCGCTCATAAGCGCAGCGGGTCCTTCGGCAGGTCAAGGAAAGGGGGCCAACCTATAGAGGGCCGATTGGCCGGACAACAGCCTGAAAGCCGCTTCGAAGGCAGAGAGTTCATCCATTTTGCGGTTATCGGTCGATGACCCGGTCGGAATTCATTGACCCAGACCCCGCTGGCGAGGACAAACACGGCATATTCGTTGTGGAATTCGCCCTATGACCAAACCTGTCCGCATTGCCTTGGCTGGTGCCCTTGGCCGTATGGGTCTCGCCCTCGAAGCAGCTTTAGAGGGGCGCGAGAGCTTGGTGCTGAGTGCAAAATTTGATCGGCCGGGGATGACCGGGCCAGGCCTCACCACCGCAGAAGATGCCCTGAGCCAGGCCGATGTGGTGATTGACTTTACGACAGCAGAGGCCTCGACCCTCCTGGCGGAACGTCTGGCGACCAAGGGCGGCCCTGCCATGATCATTGGCGCGACGGGGTTCACAGAGGCCCAAGCCGCGCGCATTGCCTTGGCCGCTAAGACCTTGCCGATCGTGAGAACAGGAAACTATTCCCTCGGTGTCAACATGCTGGCCGGTCTGGTCGCGCGGGCCTCTCGGGCCTTGGGCGCCGAGGCCTATGATATTGAAGTCTTCGAGGCGCATCATAAACGCAAGGTCGACGCCCCGTCCGGCACTGCCCTCATGCTGGGGGAGGCGGCAGCAGCGGGCCGTGGCCAGACCCTCTCTGACGTGGCTGTGCGGGGGCGCGATGGCATGACAGGTCCGAGGCGAACCGGTGACATTGGCTTTTCCGTCTTACGGGGCGGCGGCATTGTCGGAGATCATTCCGTGATCTTCGCCGCCGAGGATGAGATCATCACCCTGAGCCACTCGGCCCGGGATCGCAGCCTGTTCGCCCGGGGTGCCGTCGAAGCGGCTCGCTGGGTCGCTGGTCAGGGCCCTGGGGAATACGACATGCAAGACGTTCTTGGCCTCAAGGCCTAGCTGGAAAATCCCATGACCGCTGACATCCTAGCCCTCGACGCCACCGACCAGCTGGCCATGCTTGCCGCGGGTAAGATCTCTGCGGTTGAACTGTTGGACCTCTCCACAGCCCGGGAAGCCGCACTTCGCAAGAGCCTCAATCTTGTGGTGGTTCACGATATCGAAAATGCCAGGGCCTCGGCCAAGGCTCTTGATGATCGTCGGGTGCGGGGCGAGGTCTTGGGGCCCCTGGCGGGGCTGCCCATGACCTTAAAGGACACCCTGGACGTGGTCGGCATGCCGGCCAGTGCCGGGGTTCAAAGCCTGCGCGAGCGAGCCTTTTGTGAAGACGCAGAGACGGTCGCCCGGGCCCGCGCGGCCGGGGCTGTGTTTTGGGGCAAGACAAACGTCCCGGTTATGGCGGGAGACTGGCAGAGCTTTAACAGCCTCTATGGGACCTCGAACAATCCTTGGGACCAAAGTCGAACCACCGGAGGATCGTCGGGGGGCGCAGCTGGGTCCTTGGCCACAGGAATTACCGCCCTAGAAATTGGCTCAGACATTGGTGGATCCCTGCGGGTGCCCGCAAATTTCTGTGGGGTCTATTCCCATAAGCCCACCTGGGAGGCGGTGTCTCAGCGGGGCCATGTACCCCCAGCGCCTGGGGCGAGGGCACCAAGGGATTTGAATGTCGTAGGGCCCATGGCGCGGTCTGCACGGGACCTGCAGCTGTTGTTTTCCATTCTGTCCCGACAGCAGGGTTCGGCCCCTGATACCCCGAAGCTCGGTAGTTTGCGCGTGGGGCTCTGGCTGGATGAGCCGCTCTATCCCCTCGACCCTGAAGCGCGCTGCGTCATTGAAGCCTATGCCCGCCAGCTGGAGGATGCCGGAGTCGAGGTCGATGTGATATCAAGCCCTGTGAATGCCGGCCGTCTACGGGAGACCTATCAGACCCTGTTGGGTGCGGCCCTGGCGCAGGATCTTTCGGCTCCCCAACTGGAAAACCTGATGGCCATGCGCCCAGCAGCCTTGGCGGCCAAGGCCTCAGGAACGCCCATGGCCGGACAAGTCTTGTCTTATACAGCGACCCACCTGGAATGGTTGGAAGCCGACGAAGCAAGGGCGGGCCTCGGTGACCAGGTCGCTTCGACGTTCGAGCGCTATGATGTCCTGCTGGCACCCGTCACCCCTGTGGCCGCCTTCCCCCATGACCATGGCCCCTTCAACAGCCGGGTCCTGTCCCTGACAGGTGGGGAGACAATTCCCTATGCCTCCATGCTGGACTGGATATCCCTGGCGACCGTTTGCCGCCTACCCTCCACCTGTGTCCCAGCGGGCCTCACAGCAACGGGCTTGCCCGTCGGCATCCAGATCATCGGGCCTGCTGGAGGTGATGCCAGGACCCTGGCCGTGGCCGCAGCCCTTGCAGAAATCCGCAGCTTTATGCCGCCGCCTCTGGCCTGACCTGGAGCGCAAGCCGATAGGTAGAAAGCCCTAACGCACCTTGGCGTCCCATAGGGTTATGGTGCCAAGGTCCGCATTCCAAACACTGCGGTAGTGCTTCAAAAATGGGTAGCCGATCGAAAGCATATCGGCGGCGGCAGACTCAACCGCCAGCTCATCGATTGTGAAGGCCTTGCCCTGATAGGTCACCGCCTTGAGGGCATAGAGTTTGGGGCCAGATCGATCCCGGCCCTTGCCCTTCGCCCTGGGCACGAGAACACCCGCCGCGAGGAGGGATGTGCGATCTGAGTCTGTCAGTTTCAGCAAGCCGGGGCTACCGCTATCAAAGTAAGCCGGGAGCGCGATATCGCCAGCCTGTAGCGTCATAGATCCGGGCTGCAGCCCAACGGTTGGGATTGAAAAGGTCGCGATTTTTACAGAAGCGCCTGGGGGCGGTTGATCCCCATCGGCCGGACCTGGCGCGCGCCGCACCGCGATTTCCCGCGCAGCATAGTCGATGGTGAATTCGTAGGGTTTGAAGAGCGGGTAGCCCATGAAACCCAGGAACCCCGACGCGATCCCGGCCTGAACAAAGCCAAAGTCTGCGCTGCGTAGGCCACCCAAATCTGCAAATTGCAGGCGGCTTGCGACCTCAATGTGCTTGACCTTGTCATGTAGAAACAGCTGGAACGACTGCCCAGAGGTCGCCTTGCCGAAACTAAGTGCTTGCCCCTTATCTAGGGGTGCAAGGGCACGATTTAGGAAGAAAGTCATGGGCGTTCCGGTGTCGAACAAAAAGACACCTGGCGTTCCGTTCACCCTGGCATCGACCAGGATATAACCCGTCTTCAGCCTGAACGGGATCAGTAAGCGGCCACTGGCCGGGACAAAGGGATCCAGGATCGAGCTGTCCTGGGACATGGTGATGGCGGGGGCAGAGGACGCGCCGTGGCCAGGGGCTGCGGTCACAGCAAGCAGACTTGTGGCAATGCCGATGGCACCGGTTCTGAGCCAGCGGTTCATTTATGGCCTCCAGATCATTGGCGGGAAGACGCCAAGACTTGGCCTGTGGATCAAGGTCAAGTCGCGCCCTCGGGATCAAGCATCCATTCTTCCATGCATCTCTGCATGTCCATTGGACTTAAGGAATGACGGCGTCCCCGTTGAGGTCCAGAACCGTTTCCATGGCCCGCTCGGCCCAGGCTCGGAAGACGGCGACACCTCGGTCATTGGTCATGTCCAAGGAGCCGATGGCGACAACAGGCCAGCACCAGCCAAGGGTAGCGCAGACACGATAGTCGGTGCGCAGCTGGGCCATAGAATAGTCTGATACCCCGGCCCTTTCGAGGGCCCCATGGTGGCGAGATACCAAGGCGTCCTCACAGCTGCGGCGCACGTCGGGCTTCAAGCTTCCCGCAAGCATATAGGCCAGATCAAAGGCTGCGGGCCCCTCCAGCATGACCTGCCAGTCCGCGATGGCGAAAGGCTCTTTGGCCGCGCCGACCTCGAAAAACATATTATCGGCCCGATAGTCCCCATGCATCAGGGTGCGGGGCATGTCCGCCGCTAGGTCCATCATGGCTTCGATGCGGGTGGCCAGCTTCTCGCCGGTCTTCCGCATGGCAGAGGGCATTGCATCCCCCAGAAAATCCACCACGGCGGGCCAGCACTGCTGGTAGACGCCCTGCAGACCCTTCATCTGGGGTGAGTTGATCTCTAGTAACCAGGGCATTTCAGCCAGTCTGGGCGAGCGCCACCAGTGGCCGTGCATGGCCCCTACGGCATCCAGGGCCAAACCAGCATCGGCGGGGCTCATGCCTACCAAATGATCCCCAAGGCGGGCAGGAGACAGGTCCTCCATCAGCAGAATGAAGTCATGGGACTCCGGATCGAAGTCCACATGATAGGCCTTTGGGGTGCGAATCGGGGTCTCGGTCTGCAGCAGCCGATAGAAACCGGTTTCTTTTTCGTAGAACTGGAAGACCAGATCGATCTGCCGGGCCCCTGGATCGGCGGGTGCCAGCTTGGCGATCAGCTGGGTCGGGGCACCAGGCGCGTCACCGGCATAGTCAATGCTCAGCCTCTGCATGGCGCTCATAAAGCCAAGGCCAATACCCACGGGTTCGCCAAGGATCTTGGAGACTCGGGCCGTGGACAGGACGCCGCCCTGCCTAAGGACACCCGTTAGCCATTCAGGGGTAATGTCCTGCAAGGTCCTTGGAAAAGATGATCCGACCATCGGCGTCCTCCCGCCGGGCATTCGAGGCCCAGCTATTGGGAAAGACGCTAGGTGAAGACGGACGGAATGAAAACCCCGGTCTAGACCCGAAGGTGCGCCCGCTCATTGAGGCTCACCACGGCGCGCTGACCGCTGCGAGCGGCCATGAACCGGTTGATGCTGGTATAATCAGCCTCGAAAAACACCTTGGGCGGAATGCCCAGGACATGGGCCGCCCAGACATTAATCACTCCGCCATGGCAGAAAATCGCCACCTTCTGCCCGGGATGCGCCGCGATAATGTCTTCAATCGCCGCAACGACCGTAGCTTGAAACTCACCCATATCGACGCCGTGGCCACCCTGGGCCATGGCCTGCCAGGCGGCATAGTTTTCGCGCTTGAGCTCTTCGGTAGGAATGTAAACGCCAGAGGACCGGTCAAATTCGACCACCCCCTCGTGCTGGCGGATCTCATGACCGGCAAGGCCGGCAAAGGGCTCAGCGGTTTGGAAGGCCCTTCGCATGGGACTCGACCAGACCGCATCAATGTGTTCAGCCGACAGCCAATCGGCGACCTTGCGCGCCTGCTCATGGCCTTCGGAGGCAAGGTGCGGGTCCGAGGTATCTTCCCGACGCTCGGGACGGCCGTGGCGCACCAAGAGAAGTTCCATGTCAGCTCCGATCAGTTATTGGGCACCGGTGGAGCCGAAGCCCCCTGCGCCCCGTTCGGTTTCGTCCAGGCTGTCGACTTCGATCCATCCGGCTTGAACCACGGGTGCCACGATCATCTGGCCGATGCGGTCCCCACGACGGATGACGAAGTCGTCCTCGCCAAGGTTGATCAAAATGACCTTCACTTCGCCGCGATAGTCGGCGTCGATGGTGCCAGGGGTGTTGGCCTGGGTAATACCAGATTTCAGGGCAAGGCCCGAGCGCGGCCGAACCTGACCCTCAAAGCCGGACGGGATTGCAAAGGCCAACCCCGTCGGAATGGCCGCCCGGGCGCCGGGCTTTAGGACAAAGGGCTCATCGGCGGGCACAGCGGCGCGGAGGTCCATGCCTGCGGCCTCAGCGGTTTCATAGGCCGGAAGGGGCAGGTCCTGATTGTGGGCCAGTCGGACCACCGGGATCATGGGCTTCATGTCAAACCTTCCGCCATTCTGGCCGCCAACTTGTCAGCGACCTCCGATTTCGCCAGCCGCGACCAGCGCTCAATCCCTGACGTCGTCACAATCGAGACGGCATTATCATCGCCACCCATGGTTCCGGCGATAGAAACATCATTGGCGATGATCCAATCACACCCCTTCTTGGCGAGCTTGGCCTGAGCATAGGCTTCAACATTCTCGGTTTCAGCGGCAAAGCCGACCACCAGGGTCGGGCGCGCATCACCTTTGGAGAGGGTGGCTAAGATGTCTGGATTTTCTACGAGGGTTAGAGGGGGTGGTCCGCCCCCCGGGGTCTTTTTGGTCTTTTGGCTGGCGACATCTGCGGGCCGCCAGTCCGCCACGGCGGCGACGCAAACGGCGATATCTGCCGGCAGGGCAGACTGACAGGCAGCCAACATGTCCCGAGCCGTCTCCACATCCACCCGCTTGACGCCGACAGGGGTGGCTAAGGCTACAGGTCCAGCCACCAGGGTCACCTCAGCCCCAAGCTTGGCCAGGGCCGCGGCAATGGCAAAGCCCTGCTTGCCGCTTGAGCGATTGGTCAGATAGCGCACGGGATCAAGGGGTTCGGCCGTCGGTCCGGCGGTGACAATAGCCCGCCGCCCCGCCAGGGGTTTTGGCGCACCCGAAAGCTTTTCGAGAATAGCCGCGTGGATTTCCGCAGGCTCGGCCATGCGACCTGGCCCAAATTCACCGCAGGCCATGTCGCCCTCATTGGGGCCGACAAAGAGGACACCATCACCCTGAAGGGTGGCGAGATTTCGCTGGGTGGCCGCATGATCCCACATGCGCACATTCATGGCCGGCGCCATGAGGACCGCCTTGTCGGTCGCCAGCAGAACCGTCGATGCGAGGTCATTGGCCAGACCCTGGGCGGCCTTGGCCATGAGGTCAGCGGTGGCTGGGGCGACAACCACAAGATCAGCGGCCCGGGACAATTGGATATGACCCATTTCAGCTTCATCCGTCAGGCTGAAAAGGTCCGTATGGACAGGGTTTTCAGACAGGGCCGCGAGGGACAAGGGGGTGACAAACTGTGCCCCTGCCGAGGTCAAAACGACCCGAACATCTGCCCCCGACTTTCGGAGAAGTCGAATGAGTTCAAGGCTCTTATAGGCGGCGATCCCGCCACCGATAATCAAGAGTATGCGCATTTGCGACACGGGAACCGCACCTCCGCCAAAACCT
>CAITHQ010000114.1 GCA_903892305.1 uncultured Alphaproteobacteria bacterium | reverse complement strand
TCCTCTTCGACCTCATGGGCGAAGGCCTCGCGGCCCAGGGCAGAGACCAAAATCTTGATCCGCGCCTTGTAGATATTGTCCCGGCGACCGTGGCGGTTATACACCCGCAAAATCGCTTCCAGGTAAGAGAACAGCCGGTGAGCTGGCAAGAACTCGCGGATGGTCGGGCCGATAAACGGCGTCCGGCCCATGCCTCCGCCGACAATCACTTCAAACCCCAGGGTTCCGTCCCGGGCGCGGCGCACCATCAAGCCAATGTCATGGGCCTTGGCCACCGTCCGGTCTTTCGCTGACGCCGTAATGGCGATCTTGAACTTACGCGGCAGGAACGAGAATTCCGGATGCAGGCTGGACCACTGGCGGATGGCCTCTGACCAAACCCGAGGATCATCGATCTCGTCGGCCGTGGCCCCGGCATAGGGATCTGCCGTGACATTGCGGATACAATTTCCACTGGTTTGAATGGCGTGCATGTCGATGCTTGCCAGCTCATCGAGAATATCGGGCGTATCGGCCAGTTTTATCCAGTGAAACTGCAGATTGGTGCGGGTTGTGAAGTGGCCATAGCCCTTGTCATAGCGCCGCCCGATATCGGCCAGCTTATGCAGTTGCTTGGCGTTCATGGCACCGTAAGGGATCGCTACCCGCAGCATGTAGGCATGGAGTTGCAGATAGAGCCCGTTCATCAAGCGCACCGGCTTGAAGTGCTCCTCAGTGATTTCACCAGACAGTCGTCGGGCGACCTGATCGCGGAACTCCGCAGATCGATCGGCCAGAATGTCACGATCGAGGCTGTCGTACTGATACATGCCCCCTCCCCTACTTACGCTTGATCAGATTGACTCGACCCGACGAGCGCGCCGCGCCATGGGCGTGTTGCAGGGCCAAGATGGCGTCGCCACCTTCGGCCTGTTTGCCGTGATGCATGTGATTGGTGGGCCCCAGCGCCCGGATACGTTCCCGGTAGCTGACGGGGGCCCAGAGACCTTCGCTCTCAATGAGGTCAATCAGATAGGCGTCCACCACTACGGTCGGTTGGGACTTCGCCTGACCTTCCGCCGCAATGGCAGGCGCGTCGACGCCGAACAATTCAGCCTCGGCAAAGCGTTCTACCCAGGTGCCCGCCTTCCAAAAGACCACTTCGCCGTCGATGAGACGATTGGCCGTTAGCGCCTTCATTGACCCACTCCTGAGACCCGCGCGCTGGACACAGCGCCTACGTCGAGATTTTCAACCTGAGCCAGGGCCATGGCCTCCCCAACAATCAGCAGGGCTGGCCCCGTTAGCCCTTCAGACGCTGTGGCCAATCCGCCAAGGGTGGTCACTACGCGATGCTCTGTGGGCCGACTGGCGTCGACCACAATCAGCGCCGGCGTTAGGGCCGCGCGACCGGCCTCCATCAGCCGGTCTGCAATATTTGAGGCAGATGTCAGCCCCATATAGATCACCACCGTGTGGTTGGACCGGGCCAGGGCTGGCCAATCTAAATCAGGTTCTGTGCCCCGTGCAGCATGGCCCGTCACAAAGGTCACAGCCTGGGCAGAGGTGCGATGGGTTAAGGGCGCACCCGCCGAGGCCGATGCCGCCAGGGCCGCTGTGACCCCAGGAACAATCTGGCAGGGCACGTTTGCGGCGCGACAGGCCTCTAACTCTTCGCCTCCACGTCCGAAGATAAAGGGATCGCCGCCCTTCAACCGCACCACCGTCAGCCCCTCAAGGGCGAAGGCCACGAGCATGGCGTTGATTTCATCTTGGCCATAGGTGTGCCGCGACTTGCGCTTGGCAACTGAGATCAGTTGCGCGCCCGGTGGTGACAGGGCGAGAATCTCAGGGGAGACGAGGCCGTCATGAACCACAACATCGGCGGTTCCCAGCACCCTCAGGGCTTTGACCGTCAGCAGGTCGGGGTCCCCAGGACCTGCGCCCACCAGCCAAACCTCACCACCCGACTTTGGCCTGACGCCATTTAACAGGACCAATCCAGCCTTAGGTTTTGGCGATGCGGGGCGGGACATAGGAATAGCTTCTCTAATACAGTGTCGAGCCAGGGGAGACCGGCGACAAACGCGCCTGACGCTTTAAGGACAAGACGCAGGAAAACATCTGAAACGTCGATCTGACCTTGCAAATACGTCGCATGAGCCCCAATTCGCAAGCCAAGGACTTCTCTAGGGGCTGTCAGGAAAACTCGTGGAACGAAATAGCGATCGTCGCCGGCTGCCGCCTCTGAACGCCCTGCGAGCCTTCGAGTCCGCCGCCAGGCACCTCAATTTTTCTCGGGCCGCCGAGGAACTTACCGTGACGCCGGGCGCGGTCAGCCAGCAGATCCAGAACCTGGAAGACTATGTAGGAGCACCCCTGTTCAAGCGCACGCCCAAGGGCCTGTTGCTGACCGACGCGGCTCAGACGGCCCTGCCGGCCCTGCGCGAGGCCTTTGATCGTTTGGCCGAAGCTGCCTCCATGCTGACCGCAGCTGTGGACGGGCGTCGACTGACTCTGACAGCAGCGCCCTCCTTTGCGGCGAAATGGCTGGTGCCGCGCCTGGGCACGTTTGAACAAAAACATCCCCAAATCGATGTCTGGCTCTCTGCCGGGCTTGAGCTGGTCGATCTTTCCGCCGGCGAGGTCGACATGGCTATTCGCTATGGGGGCGGCCGCTATCCTGGCCTGGAAGTTCATCGCCTGATCAGCGAGACGGTTATTCCGGTGATCAGTCCAGACCTTCACGCCCAAAACCCGCTCAATGCCCCAAGTGACCTGGCCAATCATGTGCTGCTGCATGATGGGTCTCCAGATCCCGACGACAGCTGCCCCGACTGGACCATGTGGCTTGCGGCGCGGGGCATGAGAAGCGTCGACGGGGCCAGGGGACCCCGGTTCAACCAGTCCAGCCTTGTCATCGAGGCCGCCGTCAATGGCCGCGGCGTGGCCCTGGCCAAGCGCACCATCGCCCAGGATGACCTAGATGCCGGGCGGCTGATCTCGCCCCTGCAAATCTCCACTGCCGTGGATTTTGCCTATTATCTGGTCCACCCCAAGGCCAAAGGACGGCTGCCCCAGGTTAAGGCCTTCATCGCCTGGATCACCGCCGAGGCCACCGCCCACGAAGAGGCCTTGCGGGCCATCGACAATGGGGCGGGTATCTAGCCCTTACCCTTCAGAAAATTCAGGGCCCGCTCATGGGCATAGGCCGCCACATCTTGTAGGGCCGCATCAAGGGCGTCGCGCACCGCGACCAGACGGTGGGGGCCCTCGTTCTCGCAAACCTGGCAGACATCGCCCAGATCAAAGGCCCCCACAGCCCGCGCTGTGCCCTTGATGGTGTGGACCGCGTCCTGCCAACCCTCCACCGCCGGATCAAGCAGGGGCAGCCAAACCCGCGCCTGCTCTCGAAATAGGCTCAGGACCTCATCGATCACTTGGGCATCGCCAGCGGTATAATCCTCCAGATACTGAAAATTCACCGCGCCGCTGAGGTTCCGCTTCGCCATCACATTCTTCCGCTTTCGCGCCTTGCTTTCATCGCCGCTTGCAGTATGTTCCGCGCCCTTGCCTCCGACCACCGCAAAGTGTTTGGACCGCGCATGGGTGCATAGCTCAGTTGGTAGAGCAGCTGACTCTTAATCAGCGGGTCGTAGGTTCGAATCCTACTGCACCCACCACGCAGTCCCACTCAATTCCGAGTGTACGACTGGGGCGGTGAGAATATCCGAAAAATCAGAGCCTTACCGAAGCCAGAGAGCCACGCCCTGCTCTCCGGATATGCCGGTTATGCGGAAATCTCCAGAACATTCGCCCAATTTCTCCAGGCCCATATCAGAAGTGTGCCTTTCAGCAGGCCCCAACTGAAAACCCGTAATTCCCTGCAAAAACAAAAAATGTCGCTTTTCAGGGAAATATTGCCATGAGAGCGTACTGTCGATCAAATCCAGGTCGAAAATATCGCCTGAAATCAGCAAGTTGTCCGGCGCCAATGCATAATTCCCTGTTCCAGGGTTAGCAGGGAATTGGTAGTCCCTTTGCAGGGAATTTTAACCGTCATATCAGGGATTATATTGATGAAGGCAGGCCCCGAAGGATCAATGGAGGACTTGAAGTCACCGTTTCGAGAAATGGCAGCTTTGTTCATCAGAAATTGGCTTTGGATTGCCATCGTAATGGGTCCAGCTTTGGGGATCCTTCCCCTTATACTGCCGAAAATGTCAGTGCCTGTTCTGCTGATTTTTCTCCTTTCTCCGGCTTACATGTTTCATCAGATTGAAGAGCATTGGCGGGATCGATTTCGGCTTTTCGTAAATCAAAGAGTATTTGGTGGGGTCGAGGCTCTAACGCCCGCCGCAGTCTTCTGGATCAACGTTCCAATTGTCTGGGGCATAGATGCCGGCGCATTGATCAGCGCGGCGTTTGGGAGGTTCGAACTTGCCCTCCTTGCCTTTTATATGATGCTCGTGAACGCAGTGGTGCATACCGTGGGCATATTCCGGTTTGGCTACAATCCTGGATTGGTAACCAGTGTCATCATTTTCATTCCCTTGAGCTGTGCAGGCTTGGTGACTTCATCCCAACCCCTGGTTACGCACCTGATCGCCCTCGGGCTCGCCGTGATCGGACACGGGCTGATTTTTGGGTACGCCCTTTCGAGGGTTCTGCGTCTGAGGCGCGCGTGAGTAGGCGTCGTCAGATTGAAATGTCACCAGACCTCTGCCCCTCGATGGCGAGATCCCCTTTCCGACTAGGCCCCACCGCCGATATCTGCCGTAGGCGGGTCGATCGGGAGCGAGGTCCCTGCCCTCGCTCCGCATTGCGAAAACAGTTTCAAGTTTATCAGACGGTGCCAACTGGAGACCGATTGCCGTTCGACTGACACCACTGCTCGCGGCGATGCAGGCCGGCACATCGTGACCTAGATCATCGGGGCTGGGTGTAGCGGACCACGGTCTTCTGTTGGACCTGGGCGCCGTAGATCACGCCGTGGCGGTCAGCCCAGACCCCCTCCGCCCCGCTCGTCGCGGCTTTGTCCGGATTGGGCTCGGTGTCGCGGATGAAGGCGGTCACCGCGCCGGTCTTGGCGCTGCCGATGCGGATGCCCCGGGCCCAGCCCGGATGGTGGCCGTAGCCCTCGGGGTTTCGTGACTCGGAGTCGGCGACATAGAGCACGTCGCTTCTGTCGATGAACATGCCGCTCGGCCGGCCGAACTGATCCCAAGTCGCCAGCAGCTTGCCCTCCTGGTCGAAGACCTGGATGCGGTTGTTCCAGCGGTCGCCGACGAACAGCCGCCCCTTGGAATCCATCGCCAGCGTATGGGGTACCTCCAGTTGTCCGGGACCGGCACCGTGGCCGCCCCATTGCTTAAGGAACTTGCCGGACTTGTCGAACTTTACGATCCGCGCCGCGCCCTTGTACGGGGTATGGCCGTCGGCGACGAAGATGGTTCCGTCCTTGGTCACCAGCACGGCGTTGGGTTCGGCGAAGGTGTGGGGCCCTTCGGCGGAGACCCCAGCCTTGCCGAGCGTCCGCAGGAGCTTCCCGGTGTTGTCGAACTCGAACACCTGGGCGCCCTTGGTCCCGTCCGAATGGCCATCTGTCAGCCAGATATGGTCCTTGGAGTCGACGAGCATGCCGTGGGGAAACAGCAGCATCCCGGCCCCGAAGGCCTTGATGAAATTGCCTTTGGCGTCGAACTCCAGGATCGGATCGAGGCTGCTGCCGGCGCAGTTGTTGGCGCCGCACCGGTCGGCGATCCAGATGTGGCCGCGGCTGTCGGTCGCCACCGCGCTGGTAGAGCCCATGGTCCGGCCCGTCGGAAGTTTGAAGAACCCGGGGTCGGCGGTGTAGGCGTTCGGCGCGCCGTTGGGATCGGCCACGGTCGCCGCCGCGTCGGCGCTGGCGCCCGTCACCGACTGGGCCGTACTGGGCTTGAAGGCGTCGATCTTCACCCCCGCCAGCATCTCGCTCCTGGCCGGCAGTTCGCTCTGCCCCGCCGGGAAGCCGTCGAACTTCAGCAGGTAGGCCAGAACGTCGGCGTACTGCTCCTTGGTCAGCGACCGCGGCTTGTTCAGCGGCATGGTGGTACGTGTCCGGTCGAACAGGTCGGCCATGGTCAGGCCGTTCCAGTTGGACATGAACTCCGGCCCGGTCAGGGGCTTGGCTTCCCCCAGGCCGGTCAGGCCCACCCCGTGGCACAGGCCGCAGGACTGAGCGTAGGCCGCCTGCCCCCGCTGTGCCTGGGCCTCGGTATAGACCCCGTCCCAGACCGAGCGGGTGGCGTCCTGGGCCATGGGCTTGCCGGTGGTCATCGCCAACCCACCCGCCGCTAGGACGCCAGCGAACACCAGGCTCTTACGCATCTTCGCGGTCCCTAGTTGTCGGCCGACGGCAGGGTGTAGGCGATGTACTCGCCCGAATAGGCGCCGCCGCTCACCGCCACGATCAGGTACTGCTTGCCGTTCAGGCTGTAGGTCATCGGCGAGCCCGACTGTGGGGCGGGCATCCAGACGGCACCCACCTCCTTGCCGGTCGCTTTGTCATAGGCCCGCAGCATGGCTCCGCGAGGATGGTCGGCGGTGGTGGTCACCAGGCCGTCGCCGGCGATCACGAGCGACTTGGTCACCAGGGTGCCGATCTGATAGCCGCTCTGGCCGGTGCGCGGGATATTCAGCCCCTTCAGCGCCGGGTTATTGCGGATGAAGTCCGGCGTCTCGCCTGCGGGGATCTGCCAGATGATATCGCCGCTATCGAGGTTGATGGCGCTGATGGTCGAATAGGGCGGCTTCAGCAGCGGCAGACCATCGACCGTCAAACGGCCGGTCCCCGCATTGGCCGAGGGCGGCGTTTTCGGCGGCGGCGGCGCGTCGGCCCCTACCCCGTCGCCGGGCCCCTTGATCATCACCACCGGCTGGCCAGCGACGCCCACCACCCAGGAGAGATCGCTCATCCCCTCCGGTGCCGGCTGCAGGCCATAGGCCCCCAGGCAGGCGTTGCAGGCATAGATGTAGGCGGTGTGAGTCTCCGGATCGAAGGACCCGCCCGGCCAGTTGGTGCCGCCTTGCGCCGAATAGCTCAGCAGACCGAGCGGCCCCGGCTGCTGGCTCACCACCGGAGGCGTGTAGACCGGGCCCAGTTTGTAATTCTTGGCCAGCGCCAGGGCCTTGGCGTGCAGCGCCGGGGTGAAGTCGATCAGGTCGCTCTCTGCGACGCCATTGCGGGCGTATGCCACGGGCTTGGAGGGGATCGGTTGGGTTGGGGCGTACCATTCGCCGGGCACGTCGCCAGCCGGGACCTTGGTCTCCGGCATCGGCCAGACCGGCTTACCCGTCACCCGGTCGAAGACGTAGAGGAAGCCCTGCTTGCTGGGCAGGGCCACGGCCTTGATGGCCTTGCCCTTGACCTTGATGTCCATCAGCAGAGGGGCAGAGGAATTGTCGTAGTCCCAGATCTCGTGGTGGATGACTTGGAAGTGCCACTTGCGCTCACCCGTCGTCAGGTCGACCGCCACAAGGCTGTTGCCGTAGAGGCCGTTGCCGTGACGGTGTCCGCCATAGAAGTCGCTGGTGGGCGACTCCACCGCCAGATAGGCGGTGTTCAGGGCCTCATCGACAGTGATCTGGGTCCAGACGGCGGTGTTGCCTGTGGTCTCCGCCGAGCCGTTCAGCCAGGTATCATAGCCAAATTCGCCCTTCTTCGGGATGGTATGGAAGGTCCAAAGCCGCTTGCCGGTACGCACGTCATAGGCCCGTACATAGCCCTTGGTGTTGGCCTTGCGCGCCGGGGTGAAGCCCTCGCGGAAGGCCGTGCCGATGATGATCGTATTGCCTGCGATCACCGGGGCGGCGTGATATCCCGCCTCGCCGTTCACCAGGTCAGGCCAGATCTCCTGGTCGAAGTCCTGCTTCAGGTCCACTACCCCAGCGGTCCCGAAACCCTCGACCGGCTGGCCGGTCTTGGCGTCCAGCGAGATCAGCCGGTAGCCGGTGGTCACATAAAGCACCCGCTGCTGGTCGCCGTGGCTCCAATAGGACAGCCCACGCCCAGACAGCTGCCGGGGTGAGGCCCCGGCCCGCGCGCCCTCGTGCTCGGAATGCATCCACAACAGTTCGCCGGTGGCGGCGTCCAGGGCGACCACCCCGCGCCGGGAGCCCGCGGTGGCGTAGACCACGCCACCTACCATAAGCGGCGTGCCCTCCAGCTTGAACTCCGGACGGTTGCCGATGGCGTCGGTCTTGAACCGCCAGGCCACCTCCAGGTCCTTGAAGTTCGACGCATTGATCTGGTCCAGCGGCCGGTAGCGGCTGCCCGCCAGATCGGCGGTGTAGCTGGGCCACTCGACGTCCCTAGCCGGCGTCTGGGCCTGGGCGGCGGCGGTGAGCGCCAGGGCGGCGAGCGCCCCGCCGATGATACGCAAGGGACCCATCAGGCCATATCCTTGATCTTATCGAGGGCCGACTTGATGGCGGCCTTCTGCTCGGGCGTGACGTCAAGGTGCGGTGGCCGCTGATAGGTTTGAGGTCCGCCCATCTGCAGGCTCAGCGCATACTTCATCGGTCCGTAGGAATTGATCCCCATGCCGCGCATGTCCCGCTGCACCGCCCGCAGTTTCTCCAGCGCCGGCATGTAGTCCTGCTTGGCCCGCCAGGCGGTGAAGACGTCGGCGCAGAGCTTGGTGAAGACGTTACCGTCGGCTAGGATCGCGCCCATGCCGTGGTCGAAGGCCTGCTCTAGATTGTTGTTGGTGCCAGTCCGCATGTTGAGGTCCGGGAAAGCCTCCACGAAGGCCTTGTAGCCTTCGACCTTGCCGCTGGAATCCTTGATGCCGGCCAGATTCGGATAGTGGGCCAAGCTCTTGATCAGCTCCAGGCTGATGGGCGCCTCCGACGTGCCGGGGATATGGTAGAGGTTGATCGGAACCCGCACCTTGTCGAACAGCATCGTATAGTAGCGGGTCAGACCTTCCGCGGCCGGATCGTTGTAGTAGAACGGCGGGATCACCAGCAGGCCGTCGGCCCCGTGATCCTCGGCGTGTTTGGCCAGTTCAATCGTCTCGGCGATGTTGCTCGTGCCCGGGCCGATGATGACGTTCAGGCCGTTCTTGTCCTTTAGGGCAGTCTCAGCGATCTGCCGCCGCTCGGCCACCGAGAAGGACGGGAACTCGCCGCTGGTGCCCAGCACCACGACCCCGTCGGCACCGCAGTGTTTGAACCAAGCCAGGATGTCCCGGAAAGCGCCCGGATCGAACTTCAGGTTCTTGTCGCAGGGGGTGACGCTGGCGGTCCAGAACAGGGTCTTGACCGGGCTCCCAATATTCGGCGTCGCCAGGGCCCGTCCCGCTGTCCCTGACGTCGCAGTCCCTGACGTCGCAGCCACCGCCGCCGCGCCGAACAGCGCCTCTCTTCGAGTCGCGTCCATTGGATCCTCCCCAGGATCTTATATTGTTGCGTTGCGACCTCTGTCGATCCGGCATCGAGGCCGGGGCAGGATCGTGACCGGAAACATTTTTGCTGAAAGCGCCAGCGGTGGCAACGGAAATCAACGTGGGAGGACCGGCTTAGCGGAAGGCGACGCCTAGTTTGGCGCCCAGCTTCTTGAACAGCATCGCCGCGGGCATTGTCAGCTCAAATGCACCGCCCAGTAAGGGGACGGGTTTAAACTGGCTGGTGGTCATGATGTAGGTCCGCTACCCGCTGTCGCTGCGCAAAGTCGAGGCTCAGGATCAAAGGCCAGACCCATGATCTATGGCGTGCTGCGGACCAGGAGGGGCAAGCCATGCTCCGTTTCCGGCGGATGAAAACCCTCCAGAAACTCGCCTCCGTGCACGGCACAGTTCACAACCACTTCAACCAAGCTTGCCACCTAAACACCCGGCAAAGCGACAAGGACCTAAGCTACGCCGCCATAGCTGAGTGGAAGTCCCTTATGGCCTGAGGCCGCAAGACCACTTCCCTTGCTCCGCAAAGCGGAGACAGTCTCCAGACGACTGGTCCTTGGCTGCACTAAGCTGATATGTGTGAGGGCCGCGGGCTCGACGCGGGATAGTGGGGACACAGCATGGTCAGCGCCAGAAAACATCTAATGACGACCGGATTGGCGATCAGCCTAGCCTTCACCCACCTCACTGCGGCCTGGTCGCAGGCCACCGCGCCCAATTACCTTCCAGGACCAGATTTTGCCGGGGTCGCAGGATCGCCCGCCGAGAACGCCCGGATCACGGCACTCTGCGGCAAGAACCGTAACGCCGCCGATGGCTATGCGCCGCCGCCCGCATTCGCCGATCAGACCCGAGCACCGCTCGCGAATTCAAAACAAGCTTTTGGAGTGGACGTGGTGGCAAAGGTTGATCGGACCTGGGGCCTGGCGGTGTTGCCAGACGGTCGGGCATTGATCTCGATCCGGGCGGGCGGGTTGCGCATCATTGACCAGGTCGGCGTCGTCTCCGAGCCCCTTGCGGGCTCTCCGGTTATCCAGAACGCCCGGCTGTCAGGTATGTATGATGTGAGCCTGGACCGTGACTTTGCCCACAATCGCACGCTCTATTTGGGCTATGTGACCCGGCTGAGTGACACAGATCCGGCGGCTGTGGGCCGCATCGCCAGCGCGAAGCTTTCAATTGATGGCATGGCGCTGGAGGATCTGAAGATCCTGCGTGAAGGTCCTGACATCTTGCCGCGCCGCATCGTGCAAGCCCGCGACGGAACGCTGTTGATCCCTTCGGCCGTGATCGATTCTGGTGGACCCAACCCACAGTCGCTGCAGAGCCAGCTGGGCAAGGTCTTGCGGATCAATCGCGACGGCTCAATCCCGAAGGATAATCCCTTCGTGAAGGACACCACGGCCAATCCGGCGATCTATGCCCTGGGTTTCCGCGACGTGCATGGCGCAGCGATTGATCCGAGGACCGGCGCCCTGTGGGTGGTGGAGAACACTCCGCGTGGCGGTGATGAGCTGAACCTGATCAAGCCCGGCGGCAATTACGGGTTCCCAGTGATCAGCTATGGCCGCGAGAACGGTGGCGCCTTGATTAATGGCGGCAAGACCGCTCAGGAGGGCATGGAGCAACCCGCCTATTATTGGAACCCCTCGATCGCGCCTGGGAGCCTGATGTTCTACACGGGCCGTGCATTGCCAGGTTGGAAGGGAAACGCATTCATTACCGGCCTGTCGGGCGAGCAACTGGTTCGCCTTGAGATGAAAGCCGGCAAGGTGGTGGCTGAAGAGAAGCTGCTGATGGATCGCTGCGTGCGGATGAAGTCGGTCGCTCAAGGCCCAGACGGCTTCATTTACGTCACCACAGACGAACCTAAGGCCGAGCTCCTGCGCATTAGGCCAATGAAGAAGTAGGTCTTTGGTAAGTTCCGGGACTTACGGATCGAAACGGTGCTATCAGCCCAAGTTCAACTCGTCTCTGGTTTGGCGCAATTCTCCCAACCTCGACCCTGCCTTAACCCATGACCGCGCGCCACTCAGCCAGTACGACTGAGCGTCGGTCCTTGTAGTCCTCCCGGCTGATGAGATGGCGATCCTGGTTGAAGTGGTTGTGGAAGGCTCCGTGCACCACGCTGAACTTCTGCAAGATCTCCATCTGCCGAAACCTCAGCATGGCCCGTGCTCATCGTCAGAAGGCAAGGTGGGAATTCTCAACGCAGTCGTTCTTCCAGCGCCCCTATTCCTGCCGATCGGTGGCGTCGATCTCTCTCAGGGCTGCGCCAAAAGATCGAAGTCCATCGGTGATCACGCCGCTCGTCCCGCCGGGGCTGCTTCGTCGCTCTCTTGATGAATATCAGCGCCGCACCGTCTCGTGGCAGATGTCGATCCCGGGCTCAGCCAAGAGATCTTAGACATTGCGCAGCGACAACGGAAACCGGACTTAAATCACCACTATTAGGCGGATAGGCGGATCTCCTCGGGCGAGCTGCAAAGTCGCGGAACGGGTTCTTGATCCGCCGAAGCTTGGCGATGTGGCCCCCGCCGACATTTTTGGGCTGACAGAGCCGATCGCCCACCTCGCGGGAGCTAAGATTAGGCCCGCGTCATGGCACCATAGACTAGGCGCGGGCTGATATCGCGAACAGCAGGTGTGCCGCCGCCAGGCACCGAGCCGCGCAGGTTTTGGATCATGCCGATAAAGACCAAGTCATTGACCGGGTCGATCCAGAACCAGGTGCCGAACGCCCCGCCCCACCAATGGCTGCCCAGCCCCATCGGCGACTTGGCGGCGGTGGGATCCATCAGGATCGCGAAGTCTAGGCCAAAGCCGACGCCGGGCTGGGTGGGGCCGTAGAGATCGACCCCGACGCCCGGTGCCAGCACATTGGTACGCATCAGGGCGACGCTGGACGGGCTGATGATCCGCTTGCCCTCAAGGTTGCCGCCATTGGCCACCATCTGGGTAAAGCGCCAATAGTCGTAGGCTGTGGAGAGCAAGCCGCCGGAGCCCGACCAGAAGGTGGGCACCTTGGTTGGTTCGCTCTGTTGCGGGGCGGCTGTGATGGTACCGTCGGTGCCATAGGTGTTGACGGTGGCGACGCGGGCCGCCTTGGCGGCGGGGACGTAGAAGCCGGTGTCGACCATATTCAGGGGCCCGAAGATTTTGCTACGGAGGAACTGGTCTAGGGTCATGCCCGACAGCTTCTCGACGATGTAACCCTGGATGTTGACGCTGGGGCCGTAGCGCCAATCCGTGCCAGGCTGGAAGGCCAAGGGAAGTTTGGCCAGCTTGTCGATCATGCCCTGCAGGTCGGTGTCTTGCAGACCTGCAGCGTCATAGCCTGCGCTGGCATCGAAGCCTGCGGTGTGGCTCATCAGCTGGCGCATTGTCATGGGGCTGGCCTGATCGACCAGGCCGTCAGCGATCTTGACCTGGAGGCCAGCGAATTGCGGGATATGCTTGGCCACCGTGTCATCCAGCGCCCATTTGCCCTGCTCGAAAAGGATCATCATCGCCACGCCACAGATTGGCTTGGTCATTGAGGCGATGCGGAAGATGCTGTCGGTGGCGAGCGGACTGTGGCTGGCCAGATCGCGCTCGCCATGCGCTTTCAGGCTGACCAGCTTGCCGCGCCGAGCAACCAGGGTGACGACGCCGGCGAGTTTTTTGCTATCGACCAGACCCTGCATCTCGGCATCGAGTAGGGCTAGCTTGGCGGGGTCGAAGCCCAGTGACTTCGGCGTGTCGGCCCGGACGGACGGGGCCAGGGCAACCGCCGAGGCTGCAACGAACATTTGGCGGCGATCAAGGTACATGGGTCGAGCCTTGGCTGATGAACTTGTAGCCGACAGCTACATCCATGTTTCCGGGGCCGACAAGTGCCGTTTGACAGATGAGGGTTCCTCACGCTCAATCCATCGCAAAATTGGGGGCAGGTGATGGCTGGGATTTTGAAGTGGGCAGCGATGGCTTGCCTGGCGTTGAGCGTCACCGCGTGCGGCAAGGTCGATGCCCAGCGCATTGAGACCGCCGCACCGGGCGACTGGCTGACCTATGGCCGAACCTACGATGAGCAGCGGTTCAGCCCTCTCGATCAAGTGAACAAAGACACTGTCAGCCGCCTGGGCGTGACCTGGTGGAGCGAATTCGACACCGACCGGGGCCAGGAGGCGACGCCGCTGGTGGCCGATGGCGTGCTCTACACCACCACCAATTGGTCCAAGGTCTTTGCCTTCGATGCCAAGACCGGTAAGGCGCTGTGGAAATACGATCCCCGGGTTCCCGGCGAGAAGGGGTTTGATGCCTGCTGCGATACGGTCAATCGCGGCGTCGCCCTGTGGCAGGGCAAGGTCTATGTCGGCACTCTGGATGGGCGGCTGATCGCACTGGACGCCAAGACCGGCGCCGTGGCTTGGAGCGTGCAGACCACCGACGCCAAGCAGCCCTATACGATCACCGGCGCGCCGCGGGCGTTGAAGGGCAAGATCCTGATCGGCAATGGCGGGGCCGAATATCCGGTGCGCGGCTATGTCTCAGCCTATGACGCCGCCACCGGTAAGCTCGACTGGCGCTTCCAGATGACACCCAATCCTACGGGCGAGCCGGACGGCCAGGCCAGCGACAAGGCGATGAAGGATTTCGCCTATGCCACCTGGAGCGACGGGGCCTGGAAACTGGGCGGCGGCGGGGCCACGCCGTGGGACGCCATCACCTATGACGCCAAGTCTGACCTGATCTTTGTGGGCACCGGCAATGCTGGACCCTGGAATGGCAAGATCCGCACCGGCGGCAAGGGCGACAATCTCTTCGCCGCCTCCATTGTGGCCCTGCGTCCTGACACCGGGGAATATGTCTGGCACTATCAGACAACCCCGCGCGACGACTGGGATTTTGACGCTGTCCAACACCTTATGATCGCTGACCTGCCCATCGGTGGGACGACCCGGCACGTGGTTATGCAGGCCAATAAGAACGGGTTTTTCTATGTGTTGGATGCCGTTACCGGCAAACTGGTCTCGGCCGACAAGTTCGTGAAGGTCGATTGGGCAAGCCACGTGGATCTGGCCACCGGCAGGCCCGTCGAGGTGCCCGGCGCACGCTATGAGGCCGGCGCGCAGCACCAACAGACACCGGGCGCTCTCGGCGGCCACAATTGGCAGCCCATGGCATTTAGCCCCAAAGAGGGCCTCGTCTATATCCCGGCCCAAACCCTGCACATGGGCTATACCGACCCCAAGGAGTTTAGCTTCCTGCCTGGCGCCTGGAACCTGGGCATGGGCCGCTCGGATGCGCCCAAGTTGGAGCCGACGCCGTTTGGTGAACTGATCGCCTGGGACCCAGTGGCCAAAACCGCGCGCTGGAAAGCCGCCTTTGCTGAGCCCTGGCGCAGTGGGGTTCTGGCCACCGCAGGCGGCCTAGTCTTCCATGCCGTTGGGCACGAGTTTGTGGCCTTTGACGCGGCCACCGGCAAGGCGATCTGGCGCTACAATACCGGCGCTGCCGCCATTGCCGCAGCCTCAACCTATGCCGTCGACGGTGAGCAATATGTGGCACTGATGGTGGGCTATGGCGGAGCCGGCGGGATGGGCGGACAAGAGCCGCGTAGGCCCGGTCGTCTGCTGGTCTTCAAGCTAGACGGCAAGGTAACGCCGACCCCCTTCCCTACTCCCTTCGTCGCCCCGCCGCTGGACTTGAGCACCGCCACCCCCTCCAAGGGTGACCCGGCCAAAGGCGAGTTGCTGAGCAGCAAGTTCTGCGTCCATTGCCATGGCTCAGGTGGCTACCTGCCGGTGCTGCCCACCTCGCCGGTGATCCTGGACCCACTCGGCTTCAAGGCCATCGTGCTGGACGGTGCCAAGAAACCCCACGGCATGGCCCCCTTCCGCCGGTTCTTCGACGAGGCGAGTGCGGAGGATCTGCGGGCCTATCTGCTGAAGCAAGCCGCGAGCCCGCCGGTGAAGGTGGCGGAGAAGCTGGGGCATCCGGGGAATTAGGGACACCTTTCAGTATTGCATATGTTCCGTAGGCTCTGTCAGTCCAAAAAATGTCGGCGGGGGCCACATCGCCAAGCTTCGGCGGATGAAGAACCCTTTCCGCGACTTCGCAGCTCGCCCGAGGATATCCGCCTAATGGTGATGATTTAAGTCCGGTTTCCGTTGTCACTGCGAAACCTTGAGGACCTCCTGGCCCAGCGTGGCATCGACATCTGCCACGAGACCGTGCGGCTCTGGTGGAACCGGTTCGGGCCAATGTTTGCTGCCGAGACCCGCCGTAAGCAGGTCGATCGGATGCGGGCATTCACGCACTGGCGTTGGCACCTCGACGAGGTTTTCGTCAGGATCAACGGCCAGACACATGATCTATGGCGTGCTGTGGAACACGGGAGCGAGGCCCCTGCCCTTGCTCCGCAATGTGGAAGCACTTTCCCGTTTATCTGACTGCACCGATTTGTGGGAAAATAGCAGGCAGGCTGTATAGTCGCGTAAAGCCATTCCTGGAGGCCCGCCGTCGCTACTCGAACGCCCTCGTCAGACCCTGGAGACCCCCGTCGGGATCTGCCCGCAGTCGGGGTGATTTGTGCCGATCCGGAGGCGGAGCACCTGAGTGCTCAGTTCGGCGCAGCGGCGGTGACGAAGGCGTTGCGGACGGTGCTGGCCCGAGCCCGGGCTAGACTTTCCCGCCCGGGCGAACAGGTTCCAAGCATCGCTGATCTGTTGACTGCGGCAGCGCAGGATTTGGCTGACCGACATCGTGAAAGCCTGATGGGGGTGATCAACGCCACGGGCGTGGTCATCCACACCAATCTGGGCCGCGCGCCCCTGGCCCCAGAGGCGGTGGCCGCCATGGTAACGGTGGCGGGCTACGGCAATCTGGAACTTGACCTGGAAGGCGGCCGCCGGGCCTCGCGTCAGGATCACCTGGACAGTCTGATCGCCGAGATAACCGGGGCGCAGGCAGGTTTGGCGGTAAACAATTGTGCCGGGGCGGTGGTCTTAGCTCTGGCGGCGCTGGGGGCCGGAACCCCGGTGATCGTGTCGCGCGGGGAGCTGGTGGAGATCGGTGGCGGCTTCCGGGTGCCCGATATTGTGGCCCAGAGTGGTGCGCAGATGGTGGAAATCGGGACCACCAACCGAACGCACCTGAGCGACTATGATCAGGCCCTGGCCGATCACGCACAGACGCGGATGATCCTGCGCACCCATCCCAGCAATTTCCGTATTACCGGCTTTACCAGCGCGCCTAGCCTGAAGGACTTGGCCACCTTCGCCCATGCCCGAGGCCTGTTGCTGATCGAAGATCTGGGCGGCGGCGCCTTGGTGGATTTGACGCCCTTCGGTATCGCCGGCGAGCCGACCGTTCAGGCCAGCCTGCAGGCTGGGGTCGATCTGGTGGTGTTCAGCGGCGACAAGCTGTTGGGCGGACCGCAAGCCGGGATCATTGCGGGTCGGCGCGATCTGATCGAAACCCTGGCCAAGCATCCCCTGGCCCGAGCTCTGCGCTTAGACAAGCTCTCGCTAGCGGCACTGGGGGCGACACTCAGGCTTTATCGTCCGCCGAACCACCCGATGAGCGCGGTGCCGGTGCTGCGCATGTTGACTCAATCGGCCGAGACAATCAAAGCCCGCGGCTTGGCCTTGCAGAGCTTGCTGGCGAAGGTTGCAAATCTACAGATACAGATCGTGGTGACCGAGGGTTTCGCCGGGGGCGGAGCCCTTCCCATGCAAGCCTTAAGCGGGTTTGCCCTTCAGCTGAGCGTTCCTGGGCTGAGCGCGGAGGATTTCGCCCGCCGCCTGCGCACCGGGGCGAGCCCGGTGGTCGGGCGGATTGCGCAAGACCGGCTCCTGCTCGAAATGCGAACCGTAAGCGACCAGGAGCTCGCGCCCCTGGCCTCCGCAATTGCCCAGGCGATCGCCTAGACGGTCAAGGCCTCGATCACGGCCTCTAGAACAGCATGGGCCTTGGCGCGCATCTCATCATCGGTGGCATCTTGAATCGGGTGATCGACCAGAAGGTAGCGCGCATCTCCCATGCCGAGCGCCTTGCGCTGAACATCGGCGGCTTGATCAAACTCGCTAGACGCAATGGAGACGGCGGGAAGACCTTGGATCTCAAACCATACAGTGTCGTGCAAACTGCACGTCGTGCATGATCCTCAATCGGCCAGGGCTTCGACCAGATAATTGCATTCCGACTTGATCTGCAGCCGCAGGTCGGTGGGGCAAGGCTTGGTAAAGGTAGGCTTGCGATAGCGCCGAAGTTCGACGCCCGGCAGGCGCTCTGCCATTAGGCGCTCAAGCTCATCCAGCATCACATTTCCGCGCGGCTTGCTGATGTCGAGCAGACCGACCACTCCAGTTATGTCCCCGGTTCGTGGGGTGATCCGTCGGGCCACCGGCACCCGTTCGTCGGTCGGATCGAGAATTGTCGTCATCGATATCCTCCGTAAGTCTTGAGCAACGCTATCAGGTTTCGATTTTTCGGGAAACGGAGATTGAACCCATGGGGCCAGTGACCCAGCCATGGAAGGCGGCCGAGAACTTGCCGGCTTCTGAGCCCGCCACCACGATGTGGATATTCTGCTCATCGGCGAACTTTGAGACCAAGCCGCTCAAGTGCGCCTCGCTCATCTTGGCCGCCATGGCCAAGGGGATGCCGGCTCCGGAGATTTCGTTAGCGACCATCTCACGCAAGGGACGGGCGGTGACGGCCTGGATGCGGGCGCGGAGTCTGGCCTTGGAATAGTCGCCCTCACTGATGAGGGTTTTGACATGCTCAGGGCAAACCACCAGCAGGGCGTCGGTGGGCATGCGGTGGATCTTGGACAGGAACATGCTTTCCAGACCCAGGCCCAGGGTGCCACCCATCTGATCGGGCTGGCGCGACTCCTGATCGACGATCTGGGTCGGGCCGCTTGTCATGGCGAAGGCCGTTACCACTGAGTCTTCGGCCCTGAAACCCCGCTCCACATGCAGAGGCTCCCAGGGCGAGCCCTCCTCCCACTCAGGGAAGCACATGGTGATCTTCATCGGCGTGCTGAGGGTGGAGCGATCAGTGCCACCAGGACGCGCGCCGCCGACATTGCGCACCACGAGCCTTAGCGCCCGACCGATGGTGGCGTTGGCGCGGTTGTCAGGGCCGAGAGCCGCCAGCTTCATGTTCATGCCGATCCGGGCGCGGATCGGGCCGTTGATCACCAGCACCGGCGAGGCCCCCATGGTGGTGGCATTGACCCCGTGCATGTTGAACTCATCGGTACACACCGCCTCCACGGCAGCGATAACCACGGGCAGATACTCCGGCTTGCAGCCGGCCATGACGGCATTGATGGCGATCTTCTCAACCGTGACCGGGGCCATATTGGGCGGCACAATGGCAACAACGTCCTGCGCGCCACGCGAGGTGCCGTTCAGCATACGCAACACCCGTTCAGCCGTAGGCGGCACCAGGGGCAGGCCGTCGCTGAAACCCTGGTCGTACATGAACTCGGCAATGTCGTCGGCGCTGGCAATCTCGATGCGCCGGGCGCGGATCGGGCTATCGGTGGCATCAGCCAACAGCTTGTCATGGATCTGGGGATCCAGATGCTTGGAGCCGCAGCCGGGCCGCCATTCGGGCAGCTCTGACCAGGCGACAGCGGCGGGTTGGCCCTTCAGGTCGGCGGCGATTTGCGTGTCGAGGTCTTGCCACTCTTGGCGCACAAAGCCTTCGAGCTTGGTCTTCAGCGTGCCGTCCGCGCCGAGCCAGAACAGCGCGGGCACGATCTCGAAATCCCAGGCAAAGGAGGTCTTGCAGCCGCTCTCATCGAGGATGGGCAGGGTCAGACCGTGCCGGTCCTTAAGGATCAGATTGCCGTCCGTCGACTGGCCTAACATCCAGACATCGGCTTTGGTGCCCCAGGCCTTGGCAAAGCTCTCAATCACCGGCGCAGCAAGATTGCAGGTCTGGCAATCCTCCTTGACGAAGCAGATCAGGCTGGGCCGACCCGTCGGATAGGCGCGGGTCACGCCCTCCATATCAATCAGGTTAAAGGCGGTGGTCATCGGGGCTACTCGCGCGGCTTTGGGTCGTGACGGATGAGACGGGGTGGATGAGACGGGGTGGATGAGACGGGGCGGAGGTGGATGGGAATCGAACCCACCACACGCCTTTTGGACGTGTCACTGGTTTTGAAGACCAGGGAAGCCACCAGACTCCAGTCACCTCCATCCAGTCTCAACCTTAATGTGAGATCGCCAATAGTGCGAAGCAGTTTTAGCGGGTCACCTGGCGCAGATCGCCTTGGCGCAAGGTCTCGCCCTGCGCGTCGAGGGCCTCAAGCACGGGAACGATGAACTTGCGACTGGTGGCCAAAGCCTCGCGGGCCGCGCCGGTGGTGAAGGCCTGGGGCGGCGGAAAGGAAGCGCGCAGAACCTGCAGAGCTATATCCAGCGCGCATGGGTGCAAAAAAAGTGTCTGGCGCAGGGCGGTGTTGCGCAGCGACAACAGCCGATCAGCGTCGTCAAGCATGTTGATCAAGGCCTGGTCTTCCGCCTCCCAACCGACAAGCAACCCCCCGTGAGGCGGCATTAGAGGCGACTCCCGGAAGACCTCTTCGATCTGGGCCAGCCGTTGCAAGGCTTCGGGCGTGAGGCTGGCCAAGGGGTCATGACCCGGCAAGGAAACCCGATCAGCCTCCAGCGAAATCTCTCCGGCGGCAGCCAAAATGCGCTCGACGAGGGCGATCAGGTCCCTATGTGCTGAGAGCGCCGCACGGATAGAATTGACAGGGTGGGACGCGCGGGTTGGGGCATGGGCGTGCGCCGCCGTCACGCGTTCGAGATAAGCTTGGCAGACCTGGTCCAACGCCCCTCGCCTCGCCAAACGCCCGGCGTCCAAGTCAACATAGTCGCCGACCAGGGCTTGCCTCACCTCGGTTGCCGGACGGCGCGACAAGCGCGATACCTCAGCCAGGGACAGCAGATCGCGGTCTCGCCGAGCCAGGTGATCGGCAATCTGCCCGACATCGCCGGTCATCACGGCCTCAAGCAGCGCTCGGCGCGGGGCGACCTTACCGCGCGCTGGGGGTGCCAAGGGGTCCAGCACCTCCATCCCGCCCAGGGTCTCACCCGGCGAGAGCCGCCGCAGGACGGCGCGCTGGCCGCCATAGGCGACCACCGGCGCTGCGAACTGCAGCTGAGCCAGGCCCGCGCCGCCGGGCGCAATCATCTTCTCGCCCAGCAGGCGCGCGGTCGCGACATCCTGCCGCGCCCCCCACATCACCCGAATTTCGTCCATGTGCTTCAATGGCCTGACGCTGGTGGGGGCCACGCTCAGCCAGACGTCCACCTGCTGGGTGGCGTCGAAGGCACCGGGCGCGCACAGCACCTCTCCGGTCTTGATGTCTTGGGCCGAAACCCCGCGCAGATTAACCGCCACCCGGCCCCCGGACTGCGCCACATCGATGCCCTGCCCACGCCGCTGGATCCCCCGCAGGCTGACCTTGCGCCCTGAGGGCTCCAACACCGCCTCGCCGCCGGCCCGCAAGTCGCCGCCCAGCAGCGTGCCGGTGATCACTGTCCCGCTGCCGCTCAGGGTGAAAGCTCGGTCGATGGGCAGGAAGGCACCGGCCAAGACCTCGAGCCTCGGTGCCCGGGCCGTCATTTCCTCCAGGGCCTGGTGTAGCTCCTGCAATCCCGCCCCAGTCACCGCCGAGCAAAACACCACCGGTTGGTCAGCCAGGAAGGTGTCGGCCAGGGTCGCCGCGATCTCGGCGCGCAGAACCGCCTCGCCCTCAGGGAAGAGAACGTCAGACTTGGTGACCGCAACTACCCCCAGTTTGATGCCCAGGAGCGCAGCGATCTGCAAATGCTCCCGGGTCTGGCGACCAAACCCCTCCACTGCCGATATCACCAGCAAGACCCCCCTCGCCCCAGTGGTCCCGCTGACCATGGCGCGGAGGAAGTCTTCGTGACCCGGAGCGTCGATCAGATCGAGACTGCCGCCAACATAGTCGCGCCAGGCAAAGCCCAGGGTGATGGAGAGGCCACGGTCCTTCTCTTCTTTGAGCCGGTCAGTCTCCATCCCGGTCAAGGCGCGAACCAAGGCGGTCTTGCCGTGATTGACGTGCCCGATCACCGCCAGGGTCAAAGGAGAGTTCATCGTTTCGACAATTCGCGTTCCTGCGGGACGTGCCGCCCATGGATAGGATGACGGTGCTGATCGCGAAACTCAATCAAACACCGTGTCGTTGGCGCAAACCGGCGTGGGTTGGATCCCGGAGTATGCGTTGGCCTACGATATCGACCTGCGTGAGTGTAGTGGCGCTTCATACCCTCACGGATCGGCGAATGATAAATGACCGCTTAGGGTCGAACCCGATCATAGGCTCCAAACCCACAAGCAGACCCTCGGCAAAGGCTTTATCAGACCAAATGTATTGCCCATTAATTTCATGCGTCTCGTGGCCATGATGTCTTTGAAATACCCCGCTATCCCTCCGAAACATTGAAGGCCAGCTCGCAGAGTGCTGACTTGATTTTCGATCTCAGTGTCGGAGACGCGCGCCAGGTATTCAGAGGTCATGGCACTCCCCCAAGGCTGAAACCGACAGCCTCTAACGCCGCGCCAGTTCGGTAAAGGTGATGGTGCCAATGCCGTAGGACGACCAGTCCTTGTAATCAAAGTGCCACCACTCCTGCGGATAGACGGTGAAGCCTTGCGCCTCCATCGCTGTGCGGAGGATACCCCTGAGCGCACGCTGGCGGCTCGTGCCGCCCACAAAGTCGGCATAGGAGCGGGTCGACATCTCGTCGTAGCGGCCGGTCATGTCGACCGGCTTACCTGTCTTTAGGTCATATAGCGAAAGGTCTACCGCGCTGCCTCGGTTGTGCTTTGACCCAACCGCTGGATCAGCCACGAAGATTCTGCTGTCGGGCGGCGTCGCCTCCCAGAACATCTTGGTCACGAACCAGGGCCGGTAGCCGTCGTGGATCAGCAGCCCAAAACCCTTGGCCGCCAGTTCTTTTTGCGCCTTGCCAAGCGCCTCGGCCGCGGGCCGCTGCATGTAGGCACCCGGCAGCTCGTAAAGCGGAAAGCCCATGAAGTTGTTCGAGGTGGCGTAGCGAATGTCGAGTTTGATCCGCGGGTCGACGGTCGTCAGAGCCACCAGGTCGGCCGGCAGCTTACCCGTCTCCACCGGTGGCGTGGCAGCCAGCGCTTCGACCCGAACACGAGCCGGGTCGGCCTTCACATTGGCCTGGATCGCCGCCACCACCTCAGCTCCGAAGTCGTGGCGAGCCAGGCGCTTCTTACCATCCAGGATGACCACGGCCGCTGAGCCGCGCCCCTCGAAGGCGACCACGACCAGCCCGGCGAGAAAATGGCCATGCTTTGCTGGGACCAGTCGGGCCAACTCCAGCCCGTGACCGTTTGCAAACAGGTGGCCTTCAGACTCATAGACTGTCAGCGGGTTGTCGCTAGGCCCATACTGGCCGAGCAGCCTCTCGATTGCAGGTGATGGCGCGGGCGGCAGTCGCACGGCGGGCTCAGCAAAGCCGAGGACGGCGAACATCAGAAGGGCGGCGACAGGACGGCTGATCATGCAACGAATTTGTGCGTCGGGCTGGGCGGAATCACAAGCGACTTAGCGTGAATCGCGACCGTCCGACGACGAGAACGGGCTATAGCCAGCATCTGCTACCCAGGCTGAGTGGCAGAAAGTCTTGGGAAGACGTGCCGGCCAGGGTTGGGCTCGACATGTCAGGCCGATACATTTCCGCCTTGGTATGTAAGTGCCATGGCGTAATCAGCCCCCCCTAAGGCCTTGGCGGCAGGCCTCGCACAATTGTTAGGAACTCCAGCTTGGTTCCCGCCCGGCGATGCTCTGACAGTACCTGATAGTCGGGGTCGGCATACCAGGCCCTAGCCTGAGCTTCTGACGGGAACCTGAAGAGGATCATCCGGCCGGTGCGCGGCACCTCTCCCTCTAGGGTGAAGGCGTCATCGTCAAAGGTAATGAAGTCGCCACCATGCTTCTTGAGCAGGGGAAAGAAGCCCTTCTCGTACTGGCGGTAGGTAGCCGCATCGGTGATGGTCAGGTTGACGACGGCATAGACGGGAACCTCGGACACGATCAGACCCCTTCGACCGCACGAACCGGCTCGAGCGGCGGCTGGTTCAGGGCCTCGCGATAGTTGCGGTGGAAGTGGTGCAGGGCCGGCTCGTTGCGGCCGAGGATGACCTCCTTCAGCAGACCACTTTGGGCCGTTCTCTGCTGAAGCGCGCCCATCACATAGTCTTCCTGCTCGATGGTGCTCTTGAACACCTCGAATGAGCCCTGCAGGCTCGGCCCCCGGCGCTCGTTGTCGTAAACAGAGCGCGGGTCGACGCCAACGGCATCGCGAGCCGCAGCCTCCGCCGCGGTCTCTGGCGAGAAGTAAAAGCTAACCCTGGTGATCGAGCGCCCCGGATCGGCGGGGTCGGGATAGATGCGGATTAGCGTGGCGCTTTCCGTGCTGCAAATCAGCTGGATGTTGGGGAACAGGTGGTAGAGCACGAAGGTGCTGCCTGTCACCTGCCACTCAGACTCCGGCAGCGCGCGCAGGCGGTCAATGCCGCGGCTGGCGGTGACGAAGCGGTGGTGCCGTCCGAATTCTTTGAAATGGAGATTGTTGCCGTAGAACACACGGCCCAGCGTGTCCTTGTGCAGCTTCCCGAAATGATAGGTCTCGCCAAACGTATCGTTGGCGAACTTCCAGTTGAGATCCCCGGGGATGGGCGTGGCACCCGCGAAGCCATGGCGTGCCAGCCCGTGGGAGGCCAACTCTGCCGCCAGTTCGGTGCCCAGAAGTTCGTCGACATCCAGATGACCGTCGGCCTGGGGATGTACCCAGAGCAGGCCGTCGCGCTCGACCGCTGGTAGGGCGATGAGGCCATGGCACGACTTGTCAATGGTGCCAAAGTGATCCTCATTGGGAATGGCAATAAGGTCGCCGGTGCTGGCATAGCTCCAGTTGTGGAAGGGGCACATGAAGATCGATTGCTTGCCGCGCGGCTCGGCAGCCACCTTCACGCCCCGATGTCGGCAGGCGTTCACGAAGGCGTGGAAGACGCCGTTCTTGTCGCGGGTCGCCAGCATGGGCGTGCCGAAGTCGTCCAAGGTGAAGAACGAGCCTGGCTCAGGCAGGTCTTGCGACAGGCCGATCAGCTGAGGGTGGTTGCGGAAGAACGACTCCCACTCCTTCGCTGCTTGATCGGGGCAAACATAGGCGGCCGTCGGCACGCGGTATTGGACGCCAGCGTCGACATTCCGGCCCTCGTCGAGTTGCTGCATCAGTTCCTTTAGGATCTCGACCTGGAGTTCATGTCTCATGCGGTGATCTTTCTTGTGAGTTCGGAATTGATCGGGTTGACGACAGCGTTCCGCACTAGGCGGAATGTGGCGGCGATGGGCTGCAGGCGATCGGCGACCAGCACCGGGCGGCGGCTGGACACCCGGACGCCCTCATTGACCAGCATCAGCAGGGCCGCGAGGTCCTCCGCGAGCGCTGGCGTTGCACCGGCGTCCTGCAGGAAGGTCCGGAAGATGCGCTGCACAAGGTCCAGGTGACGGCTGGCGCGGGCGGCGAGGTCGTCATCGACACCAGCCATCTCAAGCACTGTACTCACCAGCATGCAGCCCCATTGGCTCCTGGCGCCGCGCGCGCCTACGAAGTCGCGCTCGAAGAAGGCCTGCAATGCGTCGACCGGCGGCATCTCGGCGCGGGTACGCTCCAGCAGGTCTATTGTCCGCTGAGCGAAGAGATCGAGACACTCAACGAACAGGCCAACCTTATCGCCGAAGGCAGCGTAGAAGCTGCTCCGGCTGATGCTCATCGCCGCTAGCAGGTCGACCAGCGAGGTCGCCTGGAAACCCTGCCGCCAGAACAGGTCCATTGCCCTCTGTAGGGCCTTCGCGCGGTCGAACTCGATAGGCCGGGACATGTCTGTTTTATGGACCGATCAGTTCAGAATAACAAGGATGTCGAATAGCACCACCTGCGCCGCTGCTGAGTGGCAGAAACCTGTGGGCTAGAATTCTGATCAGATTGGGGAAAAATCGATCTTCGGAAATATGGTCGCATTCGGCTAAAAGCACCGTCAGGCGCTTGGTGGCCGTTCCCAAGAATTATTGAGGATGGCATACGCTCATCCCCGTACCAACCGACGCCAAACCGCGCTCGCAAGCACCGTGCTTCGCCCCGAAAACAGACGCCAAGATGGGCGCGTTTAGGTCCGAGAAAAGTGAACTATTGCAGCATGATGGCGCGGCGGCGCATGATCTGACCGTGTTCGACCGTCAGGCTGCCGAAAATCGCCAGCTATGCAGTGCGAAAGGATAGCTATGAAGCAGAAGATTTTCGATCTGATGCCGCCCGCAACCCTCGTCGCTCTGCTTCTGTTTTGGGCCAATGTGCCCAAGGCTTGGCTAGTCCAACAGTGGTTGCTGCCGGTCGTCACTTTTGTGGTCATCGCCTTTGTCCAGGTGCTCGAATATTTCAACGAGCGGCACGAAGGTTGGCGTCTCAACAAGACTGAGTTCTTCACCGACATATTTTACGCTGTGCTATATTCGACGGCGATTAGCTGGGCGACGAGCACACTTGCCGATGAGCCAATGATGGCGCTGAAAAAGTCACTCGGCATTGCCACGCCCTGGGTCACCAACCTGCCCTTCCTGCTTCAGGTGCTGATGGTCATGACGATCTGGGAACTTGGCCAGTACTGGATGCATCGATTGATGCACAATAATGCGCTCTTGTGGTCTACCCATGCACCGCATCACCATATCACCCAGCTAAACGCCATGAAGGGCTATGTCGGCAATCCGATAGAACTCTTCCTGATCAGCCTTGGGGTCGTTGTTCTGTTCGATTGGAACCTAGCGGCAATGTTCGCAGGCTTTAGCTGCCTCAGCGCTATCTCCGTCTATGCCCATGCCAATGTGCGCGCCGACCCGCCGATCTGGTATGCCTATGCCTTCACCACCATCCGTAACCACAGCCTGCACCATACGGCGATCAGCTATGAGGATACCCGTTGCAACTACGGTAACTCACTGATCATTATGGATCGAATGTTCGGCACCTATCGCGAGGGCGAAAGTGAAATCGTCGGCCAAGGCGATCGGATGCGGCTGTCGATCAAAGAACAATGGCTTTTCCCATTCCAGACTTGGCTCGACCGCATGAAGGACAGGCCCAGCTCTCCCACCTCAGCCAACTGATCAGGATTCTCATGAAAACCTACTGGGCAGTCTTGGCCTTGTGGTGCAGCCTTGCCCTTGCACCCACCGCCTGGGCTGCACCCGTTGAAACTGTCATCCAGGTCCCGGGTTTTGCCGATTTCCTGGCCATCGACGGGACAGCTGTCTGGGCCACAAACAAGGGACGGGTGGAGCGCTGGTCAAGGGCTGGCAAGCTTGCCGAGGTGCCGCTGGATGGTGCCTGCGGTGCCATGACCATCAGCAAAGGCGCGCTATGGATCGCCGATTGCAAGGCCATGACGGTCAACCGCATCGATACCCGCGCCAACAGGATTGTCGCCGTTATTGCCACTGGCCTTGCCAGCCCCGACGGCGAAATGAACGTCGTCTCAGGTGCGGGCTCGATCTGGGTGGCCAGCGACAAATCAGGCGTCATCGCCCGCATCGACCCGGCAAACAACAAGGTCATCGTATCCATCAAGGTTGAACCGGGCGCTTGCTATCTGGCCTTCGGCGAAGGCGCGCTCTGGGCAGTCAGCGCCGAAAAGCAGACCATCCAAAAGATTGACCCTTCGAGCAACTTGGCCGTCTTGACCACCAAGCTCGGCAAGGCACCCGGCTTCCTCACAGTTGGCGAAGGCGGCATCTGGGTGCAGGAGCAGGGCGATGGCACCCTTGTCAGACTCGATCCTGCGACGGGTGCCGTCACTGGCCGGGTGAAGATCGATGAAACGCTGAAATGGGGCGACATCGATACCGGAGGCGGCAAGGTCTGGCTGCGTACGACCGCGGGGCAAACCTTCGTCGTACTTGATCCGAAATCCCTCGCCATCCTCGCCCGGGTTGGCAATCCCGAGGGCAGTGGTGCTCTTCGATACACCCCCGAAGGCATCTGGACCTCAGCCCACGACGTCCACACCCTGTCCTGGTGGGCCAACCCAGCGGCCATGGGGAAATAGGGCTTTGTCAGACCAAATCCAAAGCCTGCCCCCTACCGTTTCCCTTGCCATCTACTCAGTCAGGATACCGAGGTCGATTTCCTGGTCGCCAGCCTCAAAGAAGATCAGCTCTCGACGATTGCCCAGCCCCGTCACATGATGTCGACCACCTGTCGACCGAGGGGGACTCATATGCGTCACAAGACCTTGTTTTTACTTGCCACTGTTTCGTTGGCGTCCTGGTCTCTGGCCACAGCCGAAGTGATTACGCCGGCGCGGCCGGTCACGTCGGCGCTTGATATTACCTCTCCGGAGAACCCGGCAGCGAAGGCTATTCCGCTGGAAGATCTGATCTCGACCCGCGGCATACTGGCGGCAGCGTGGAGCACAGATGGCCGGCAACTGTTCTTCTCGACCAACCTCACTGGCCGCTACAATGTATGGCGAGTGGATGCAGCTGGGAGTTGGCCGGTTCAGCTTGCCCAGTCAGACGATCGCCAGTCGGGCTTTGCGGCCTCACCTGATGGGCGAACGCTCTATTTCGAACAGGATCACGCTGGCGACGAGCAATACGATCTCTACGCCGTTCCCACATCGGGCGGCGCCGTCAGGAACCTGACTGGAACGCCCGAGATTCGAGAGACGGGGATGATCGTCTCGCCCGACGGCAGGACTATCGCCATTTCGGTCAAGCCGCGCACAAAGGGCCAAACCGATCTCGCAGTGCTTGACCCCGAAACGGGAAGGGTGCGCGCGTTGACGGCCGAAAGTGACCCGCAGTGGGATTGGACCCCCATAGCATGGATCGATGGCGGGCGTGCGATCATCGCCAACCGCCGATTTACCGACGGCAGCCAGAGCGAAGTTTGGACGATCAATGCTGCCACGGGTAAGGCCAGTCGCTTGCTCGGGGCTGCGAAGACCACTTACGAAGCCAGTGCGGCCAGTTCTGATGGTGCCTTGCTTGCCGTAACGACCAACGACCGCACCGGGCAGGACCATGCAGGCCTGTTTTCAGTCGCCAATGCGCGATGGCGCTGGCTGCCGCCCACCGCCTGGGCCCAGCAGGCAGGTGCCCTGGCACCCGACGGCAAATCGTTCATCGTTTCAACCAATGCCGATGGCCGAACCCAGATCGCCATCACCGACACAACAACGCTTGCTATGCGACCGGTGGCCCTGCCGCCGGGCGTTAATGAGCCTCTGGGGAACCAGCCCTTCAGTCCCGACGGCAAGCGGCTTCTGATCCTGCGATCGGGTGCCAATGCCCCTGGCGAGCCGGTGATCGCCGACCTTGCAGAAGGAAAGATCGCCGCGCCCTTCCCGCTGGCGGTCGCCAGCCTGGATCCGGCAACCCTGCCCCGTTCGACTATCGTCACCTATCGCAGCTTCGACGGTACGTTGGTGAGCGCGGTGTTGACGATCCCGTTCAACGCGCGGCGCGATGGCAAGAGCCCCGCCGTGGTCATCCCGCACGGCGGGCCAACTGGCCAGGCGCTTGACCAGTTCAGTGGCACCGTTACCGCCCTTGCCAGCCGGGGTTATTTTGTCATCCAGCCCAATCCACGCGGATCGACAGGATATGGCAAGGCATTCCAGTCAGCTAATTACCAGGACCTCGGCGGTGGGGATCTCAAGGATGTACTCGCGGCCAAGGATTTCATGGTGGCAACGGGCTATGTAGATGCCGCGCGGGTGGGTATTACCGGTGGGTCCTACGGCGGGTTCATGACGCTGATGGCGCTCGGTCGGGCACCCGATGCCTTCGCTGCCGCCGTGCAGATGTATGGCATTATCGACTGGCGAACCATGTGGGAACACGAGGACGCTGGCCTGCAAGCCTATCAGAAGTCGCTGCTTGGCGATCCGGAGGCATTCCCAAAGGTGTACGATGCCACATCGCCCCTGACCTGGCTCGGCGGGGCCAAGGCACCGCTGCTCTCTCTACAGGGGGAGAACGATATCCGCGTGCCGCGCGGGCAAGCCCAGCAGGTGACCGACGCACTGAAGGCCCGCAGCCTCACCGCCGAGGTGGTCTATTATCCAGGTGAGGGCCATGGGTTTTATAAGCGTGAAGACCAGCTCGATGCCTTGCGACGGCGTGTTGCTTGGTTCGATCACTATCTGAAATCAGTAGGGCCTTGAATCCGCGCGCTTGGGGCGTCTGATTTCGATCCCGGCAGCCCAGCTTAAGGTCGGCTCGCCGCCTATGGATTGACCCAGTCTTGCCTTGCCGCCCTATGTTAGTCTTAGGCATTAAGCTCAGAAGTGTCGGCGCGGCCCGCCGAAACGGGCGCTTAGGGTGTAGACAGACATGATGGTTGGGATCGTGGGCGCGGGCATGTCGGGATTGGCATGCGCAGAGGCCTTGGTGCGCAATGGCCACACGGTGACCCTCCTGGATAAGGGCAGAGGCGCTGGCGGGCGGATGTCTGTTCGTCGGATTGCCACGCCCCAGGGTGAGGCGAGCTTCGACCACGGCGCCCAGTATTTCACCTTGCGGGACCCCGGCTTTCGGGCAAGGGCTGAGGACTGGCTTGCTAGGGGATACATCGCACCCTGGCCGGCTGCGGGACCGGATGCCTATGTGGGGACCCCCGGGATGAACGCGCCGGTTCGGCAGATGGCGGAGGGATTGCCCGTCCAGTGGGCCGCCAGAGTGACCCAGCTGACACGAAAAGGTACCGGCTGGATCATGCACCTTGAAACCGGCAGTGTGGTCGAGGCAGACGCTGTGGTCCTGGCACTCCCCGCTGAGCAGGCGGCAGAGCTCACGGCATCAATCGCCCCGCCCTTGGCCGCAAGAGCGCAGGCCACCCAGACCCTGCCCTGCTGGACGGTGATGGTGGCCTTTGCCGAACGACTGCCGATCACACTGGATTGCTGGCGGGGCGATGAGGGTGCCCCCCTCGGCTGGGCTGCCCGCAATGGATCCAAGCCAGCCAGAACGGGCCCTGAGGCTTGGGTACTGCAGGCGAGCCCTGGCTGGTCGCTGCAAAACCTGGAAGCGACGCAAGATGAGGTTATCGCGACCCTGCTGGGGGCCTTGTGGGACCGGCTAGGGTCCGTAGCGACCCCGATCGCCCAGTCCGCGCATCGTTGGCGGTATGCCAGGTCGGGTACCGAGGGGTCTGGCGCACTCTGGGATGGGGACCTCAGATTGGGCCTATGCGGGGACTGGCTGATCGGCCCCCGTGTGGAGGCCGCCTGGCTGTCTGGCACAGCGCAGGCCGCGCAGATCAAGGCGTCGACCTAGTCTCCCGTTTGCGCGCTATTTCTTGAGGTGGCTTTCGAACCAGCTAACCATCGAAGCCATGGCATCTGTCGCATAGGCATCGGTCCTGACTGGGTCGCCCTTGACGTAGAAATCGTGGTCGGCCCCTGCGTACATCTTCAATTGGTTTTCGACTCCAGCCTTGTCGAGGGCCGCGTGCATGGCCTGGGCCTGGGCTGGCGGCACGCCCCTGTCGGCATCACCCTGCAGGATCAGCGTCGGCGGATCGCGGGCATCAACGCTGAAGAGGGGCGAGACCGAGGCCATCAGCTTGTCATCAAAGGCGATGGCGTCGACCTTGGGGCGACCTTGCAGGAGGGCGGCCATATCCGTGGGCGGGAAGTAAGCGACGACGGCCGCGATACGGTTACCTGAACGCTCCACCGGGTTGGTGGCGGTTTGGTTTCCATCATCAGCCATAGTGCCCGCGACCAGCGCCAGATGGCCTCCGGCGCTGGCACCCCAAACACCGATCCGTGCGGGATCAGCGCCATAGTCGGCGGCGTGCAGCTTGATATGGCGCATACCAAGCCGGACGTCGGCGACGGCGTCGGGTACCTGAAAGCGCGGCGCGGAGGCGTGGTAGAGAGCCACGACGGTAAAACCCTTATCGATCAGCGCCTGATAGCGGGGCTGGCGCTCTTCCGGCGGGCCCCAGGATGACCGATAGCCAGCCGAAACCATGTTCACCACAAGCGCACCATTGGCATGCTTTACCGGCTTGAAGACATCATAGGTCAGGGCCATGCCATCGCGGTGGCCATAGATGACGTCGCGGACATAGGTGGCTGTTTTCAGCTCCGCAGGCGTCGCCGCGCCAAGAGCTTTGCGCGGATAACCGCTGAGCGGTGGGCCCGGGTCGGCGGGTGCCTGGACAGGACCCTGCGCCACCGCGAAGGTCCCCGTGCCGAATGCCATGACAAGGGCGAGCGCCGCTCCAAAGAGCCTATTCATGGACGGTCCCCCCGATAGTCATGTCTCGAGCCTAGTCATGGGGCAGGCAAAGGGTCAACATCGTTGGGCTTAAGATGTACGGGCGTCAGTATGGCGTGACGATGGATTGGAGACATAGCCGCCAACCCGCCGACCTCGGACTCGATGAGATCAAGGGCGCGTTGCGACAAGACGGCATGACCTAACGTCTTACCCTCCCCAGCAGCCCCCTCTCTGTACAAAGTTTCGGCACCGCAGGTGGAAAGCCACACTGGGACGTGAAATCCACAGCATTCAGGGACTTATTTTCGCTGCGAGCGACCAAATTGCCCGGTTTTGTTTGCACTGCACCCCGCCATCCTCTGAAAAGTAGCGCGCGGGGTTGGGCGATTCGGCCAAGATCGGATGATCTCAACCTGGGATCTGCGACAAAAATATAACGAATTCAAAATACTAAAATAAAGATGGGGCAAATCTAAATGAAGATCAAGCAATCTGCGACCACTGGCGCTAGGGCCGAGCACATCTCGCGTCCGCTCAGCAAAACCCTCCTGACCTTGGCTGCCAGCCTGCTGGCCAGCACCGCTATGACCTCCGGGGCATGGGCCCAGGCTAAGGCACCGGCCAGCGAGCCCGCCACTGTGGACGAGATTGTGGTCACCGGGTCACTGAACGCCCTGCCGCTAAAGGACGTCGGCTCGATCTTCGGCTTTGACAAGACCCTTGTCGAAACCCCCCGCTCGGCCTCGACCATCAGCAATGAGCAGATTGAACGCTTCGGCGTCAGTGAGATCTATGACCTAGTCGCCCAGGCACCTGGCACCTTCACCAACTCCTTCTTCGGCGTTGGCGGTGCCCTCGATATCCGCGGCACCCCGGGGGAGGTCTATTTCCGCGGGATCCGCCGCCTGGACAATTCTGGCAATTATCCGACCCCCATCGGAGCCTCCGACCGAATTGACATTGTTCGGGGTCCGGCCTCGCCGATCTATGGTCCGTCCAAGACCGGCGGCTATATGAACTTTGTGCCCAAGTCGGCACGGGTGAATGGGGCCCTGATGTCCTCGCCACTGGGTGAACTCAGCTACACCACCGGCAGCTGGGATAAGAGCGTGCTCTCGGCCCAGGTTCGCGGTCCAGGAAAATTGGGCTCCCAGGAATTCGGCTACAGCCTGTATGGCGAGGTCGAAGACTCCGGCAGCTATTATCGCAATATGTCCACCAAGCAGACCATTCTGCAGGCCTCCTTCGATACCAATCTTTCCGACAATCTCCGGGTCGAATTTGGCGGCATGTATCACAAGTATGATGGCCAGCAGAACGGCGGCTGGAACCGCCTGACCCAGGCCCTGGTGGACAACGGGACCTATATTACCGGGACCGCCAAAGCCGTTCCGGACATCGGCGCGCCCGATGGCAAGATTTCCTATGCGGAGCTGGCAGCTATTGGCGGCCTTGGCCCCTTTGGCGGCTTTGCCTGCGGCGGGAACGTCTTTGCGTCATCTATCACCAATGCCTGCTTCCCAGCCGGTGGTGCCATGGCCCTGACAAGCACGGGAACCGCAAAACTGAGCCGGAAAAATACCCTCACTGGCCCCAATGACGCATTGAAGAACAAGCAAACCACCGGGTATTTCGACATTATCTATAGCGGTGATAATGATCTCGAGATCAAAAATCAGTTATTCTATGACAAAACTGAAAATCAGAATGAAAATGCATATGGATTTTCACAATTTGTCGACTCTTACGTCATTGAAGATAAGGTCGTTATTGCAAAATCATTCACCAATGACCTCGGAAAATTCTCTTATCAGGCTTCCCCGTCCATTCGTTACACGAATTACCGCTTCGGGGATGACTATACATATGAGTATTTCCATCGCGTCGACCTAACCCAGGGATACACTTCGCTCTCGACCCGTCAGCTCTCAACGCAATGCGACTGTTCTTATTCGGATTATCTAACAGGTCACTATACGGATTATGGGCTGGCTGGCCTGGCGGATCTGGCCTTTGATTTCGGCCTCGATGTGACCCTTGGCGCGCGCTACGACAAGACAGATGTCGTTTCGACCATTGATCCGAAACGCCAGCCTGTGGCACCCGGAACCCTGCTGACGGCCTCTAAATCCAAGGGGGCTTGGTCATGGACAGCCAGCGCAAACTACCGGATGCCGCTGGGTCTGATCCCCTATGTGACCGTATCAAAACAATCGACAATGGTTGTGGGACAGGGGGCTGAAGTCCTCGTGTCCGACGTCGCTGGCAATTCGTTCGTTGCCGCCTCGAACCTCTATGAGGGCGGCATCAAGGGCAGCTGGCTGGGTGGAAAACTCTATGGCGCTCTGTCGGTCTACAAGCAGGACCGCACTGATCACAATGTGCAGTCATCCGTCACCAATCAATCGGTGGAAACCAGGGGGCTTGAAGCAGAATTCCGCTGGTCTGTTGACGAGCACCTGCTGCTCACCGGTGCCTATACCAAGACCAAGGTCTACAACCTCTCCTATCTAGACGCCGGCACGGCCTTCAGCTTCTTCGGTATCCAGGATCTTAAGAATGTCACCAACCCAGGGCTCTTTCTGGGCGGTCAGCCCCTGGGTCTTGTCCCGGTCTTCACCCGCGAGGCCTCCCGGCGCGCCGGTATTCCGGAGAATGTGATCTCCGGAACGGCTACCTATGGATTCGACAATGGCCTAGCCCTAGCGGCCAGCGCCTCTCATGTTCAATCGGTCTGGTCTGGTCAGTCGCAAGTCGTGCGCCTGCCCGCCTATACCCTGGTCGACCTGAGCGCGTCTTATAAGAAGGATAACTGGCTGTTCCGCGCGGTGGTCAAGAACGCCACCGACGCCACCTATTTCCGCGCCAACTTCACCGAGTTGTTCGGCAGTACGGTGGTCCTGCCGGAAAAGCCAAGGAGCTTCCAGGCGACGGTGGCTTACACCTTCTGATGCACAGCGGGGTGGTGCGAAAGCGCCACCCCATCTGATAGGCTGGGCTAGCTCATCACCCAGGCTGAGCAATGGCTAAGGCACCAGCCGGTAGAGCCTTAGGGTGTCCCAGGTCCCGTGCACCGAACCCACCAGACGGTAATTTTGTCGAAGGTGGTCAGCAATTCGAGCCACCTGCCCCGGAACCGTGCAGCCATAGGCAAACCTTGTATCGGACAGCAGCAGGAATTCTGGCCTGCTGTTCAAGGCCTCAGCGAGGGGATCACGATCAGGCGTGGCAAAGGCGCAGATCAGGTGCGAGGAATTGAAATAGGCCGCGTTGGGCAGGTTTCCCGTAAGCACATAAACGCTTTGACCGCGTATGGGGATCAACAGCCGGTCCGAGGGACGCATGCCCGCATCACGTAAGGCTGCCGATGCCAGTCTCGCCGCCTCAATATCGGGCGCGCCGCTAAAACTCCGAATTGAGACCTGATCCCTGTCCACAAACACGCCTGTCGCCACGCAAAAGGCCACTGTC